>JBKJTB010000363.1:0-20981 GCA_046594305.1 Devosia sp.
CGCCTCGTCAGCGAGCGGCTCGATACTCAGGGCCAGCGCGTCGGCCAGGCGATCGAAGCCACCAGCGCGAAATCCGAGGAATCGCTGGGCAAGCTCGCCGAGCGCCTCGCCGTCATCGACCGGGCGCAGGCCAACATCACGACGCTGAGCAAGGACGTCGTGTCGCTGCAGTCGATCCTCTCGAACAAGCAGACCCGCGGCGCCTTCGGTCAGGGTCGGATGGAGGCCATCGTCGGCGACGGGCTGCCCTCGGGCGGTTATGCGTTCCAGTACACGCTCAGCAACAACAGCCGGCCGGACTGCGTGGTGTTCATGCCGAACGGCGCGCCGGTGCTGGTGATCGACGCAAAATTCCCGCTCGAGAGCTGGCAGCGCCTCAACGCCGCACAAAGCGAACAAGAGCAGCATGTGGCACGCCTCTCCTTCCGGCAGGACATGCAGGTGCACGTCCGCGCCATCTCCGAGAAGTATCTGATCGCCGGCGAAACGCAGGACACGGCCTTCATGTTCGTGCCGTCGGAATCGATCTTCGCCGACATTCACGAGCATTTTGAGGACGTCGTGCAGCGCGCCAGCCGCGCGCGCGTCGTCGTCGTCTCGCCGTCGCTGCTGATGCTCTCGATCCAGGTGGTGCAGGCGCTGATGCGCGACGTCCGCATCCGCGAGGAGGCCCACCGCATTCAGTCCGAAGTGCGCGAACTGGTCGGCGACGTCACCCGCCTCAAGGATCGCGTCGTCGGTCTGCAGAAGCATTTCGGCCAGGCCAACACAGACATCAGCGATATCCTGATCTCGACATCAAAGATCGTCCGCCGCGGGCAGCGGATTGATGAGCTGGAGCTCGACGACGTGGTGGAACCCGAGCGTCAGCGGCTGGCCGGAGAGTAGCTGCCCGCACCCGTTGGAGGAGACGCGCATGGATCGATTCACGGGCGGCTGCCTCTGCGGCAGTGTCCGCATCCTGGCGTCGGGACGCCCGTACCGGGTCGGCATCTGCCATTGCCTCGACTGCCGCAAACATCACGGGGCACTGTTTCACGCGTCCGCGATATTTCCGCGCGATGCGGTGACCATCGAGGGCGAGACGCGCGACTATGCCGGGCGGTTCTTCTGTCCCAGCTGCGGCTCGCCGGTGTTCTCGCGCACCGACGACGAAGTCGAGGTGAACCTCGGATCCCTCGATATCCCTGACCAACTGGTGCCGACTTATGAGCTCTGGACGATCCGTCGCGAAGCGTGGTTGCCGCCGTTCCCGCTCATGAGGCGATACGATCGCAATCGAGACTCCACGAGTCGCGTCGAGGAGTAGACCGCACGAACGGCACGACGGCGGCGTCAGCCCGCCAGCCGCAACTCCGGCAGCGGCTCGTCGAGTTGCCGGCTCCGCCCTTCGGTGATCGCCCGGAAGCTCGAAATGTCTTTGGGCCGGCTCAGCAGATAGCCCTGCGCAGACTGGCAGATTTCGCCGCGCAGGAACTCCAGCTCTTCCTCGCGCTCGACGCCCTCGGCCACCACCGGCACGTTGAGCCCGGTGCCCAGACCCAGCACGGCGCGCACGATCGTTGCCGACTGGTCGTTCTGGTCGACGAGGTGGATGAAGCTCTGATCGACCTTGATCTTCGAAAACGGAAACGCCCGAAGATTGGCGAGCGAGGAGTAGCCCGTGCCGAAATCGTCCATGGCGATCTCGACGCCGACCGCCTTGATCTGTCGCAGCGTCGTTACCGCCCGTGCCATGTCCTTGACCAGCGCGGTCTCGGTGATTTCGACCTCGAGCCGCGACGGCTTCAGCCCAGACTCGATGAGGATTTCGTGCAGCACATGGGAGAAGGCCTGCGAGTGGATCTGCACGCCCGAAACGTTCACCGCAATTGTCAGATCACCCGCCCATTTTGCGGCTTCCGCGCAGGCGGTCCGCATCACCCATTCGCCGATCTGGATGATCAGGCCGCTCTCCTCGGCGATCGGGATAAACTCGCCGGGCGATACCTCGCCGCGCTCGGGATGGTTCCAGCGCACCAGCGCTTCGAAGCCGGTGACATCGCCGGTCTGGATATCGACCTGCGGCTGGTAGACGAGGCGCAACTGGTTGCGGGTCACCGCATGGCGCAAATCGTGCTCAATCATCCGGCGGTCGCGTACCGCCGCGCCCATCTCCATCTCGTAGAACCGGTAGATGCCGCGTCCGTCCTGCTTGGCGCGATAGAGCGCGGTATCGGCGTGGCTCACCAGCGACTGGGCGTCGAGCCCGTCGTTGGGATAGATCGCGATTCCAATCGACGCCGAGATCAGTGCGCCGGAAGTGCTGTGCTCGTTGTTGCGGCGGAACGCCTCGATGATCATCTCGGCCGTGCTGCCGGCGCGCGCCGGTGAGTGCACGTCGGTGAGCAGCACGGCAAATTCGTCGCCGCCGAGCCGAGCGGCGCTGCCGCGGCCATCGACTACACTGAGGATCGCCTGTCCGACGCGCTGCAGCAAGGCATCGCCGGCCGGATGGCCGAACAGGTCGTTGACCTCCTTGAAGCGGTCGAGGTCAAGGCCGAGGACCGCAAAGCTCTGCCCGAGGCGCCTCGCGTGAGCGACCTCGTCCTCGAGGGCGCGCGTGAAGCTGGCGCGGTTGGGCAGGCCCGTGAGCGCGTCGTGATGGGCGAGGAAGCGGATATCCTGCTCGGCCTTCTTGCGCGTCGACAGATCGCGGATGGCAACGGCCTGGTGCGGCGAGCCGCCGAAATCGACCTGGCGGAGGATCACCTCAGAGGGCAGGGTCGCGCCGGTGCCGATGGTCAGTTCGGTTTCGATCGTCATATTGGGTCGCTGTAGCAGCGACGCTGCGGCGCTGCCCGAGAGAAAGTCGGCGAGATGCCGGCCGACGATCAGGCGCTGCGGCAGGCCGACGAGCGCAACGAAGCTCGAATTGGCGCTGACGATGACGCCGTCCTTGCACACCAGCAGCCCCTCGACAGCCGCATCGGCCAAGCCGCGCATGCGGTCCGTTTCGGCAAGCGTGCGTCGGCGGTCACGCAGATCGAGTGCAATCCCGCCGAGGGCGAACAACAGGATGAGGATCGACCCCGCCGCCGTCACCAGCGACAGCCAGACCGGCGTCGCGTCGGCCTCGGCAACGATAGGGAAGCAGTTCTGCAGGCCCGCCGCACCCATCGCCGTGAAATGCATGGCGCAGATCGCGACGGTCAGCAGGAGCGAACCATAGACCCGCCAGCGCAGCGCATTGCCGGTCGTCCCGACATAGAGCGCGGCCGCACCGAAGCCCATGCCGAGCAGCAACGAGCTCGACACCAGCCAGGGGTCCCAGACGATCTGGCCGCCCAGCAGCAACGCGGTCATGCCGACATAGTGCATGGCGGAAATACCGATGCCGACGATGGCGCCACTGAGCAGCGAGTCCGAGCGCCGCGTGCCGATGGCCGCGTAGAGCAAGCCGCCACCCACGATGGTGACGGCGATTCCGAGCGACAGCAGGGTCAGCGGAATATCGTAGCCGGTGGGCATGCCCGCCGAGAACGACAGCATGGCGATAAAGTGCGTGCCCCAGATGCCGAAGCCGACTGACACCGCGGCAATGCAGACCCAGGCGAACTTCATCGCGCCTTCAGTGCGCCGCGCGTGGTTGAGGAGCGTAATGCCGGCAAATGCCGACAGGGCGCAGACGATTGCCGCCAGCACAACGAGTCTCAAATCATGATGCTCGAACAGGGTAGAGACGACTGTCTGCACGGCATTTCCCCGGCGTGGTAACGATCACACGGGTTGTCGCGCCCAAGGTGTGAACAAGATATTGCCGAGCAAATAGTATGACTTACGGAGAGTCCGATACCTCTCCAAACAGTGAACGAGGTCTTAACTCACCCGCGGCTCACAATCGGGTGACTGCCCCCTCCTCGGTCACCTCAGCGGCTAGTCTCTGCCGATCATCAAAGGAGGAATCCGATGGACGACCGACAGACCGAGTCCCCGCCGATCACGCAGGACATGATCGCGCTGTTTGACGACTACACGCATCTGAGCCTCGACCGCCGCAAGTTCATGGACAACCTCGCCAAGATGGCGGGCTCGATGACCGCCGCCGTATCCATCGCCGGCCTGATGGCGGCCGATGCCAAGGCACAGGGGCTGAGCGCCGAGGACGATCCGAACCTCGACATCTCCGACGTGACCTATCCGGGTGCCAAGGGCGAGATGAAGGGCTACCTCGCCGTTCCCAAGGCGGCGGGCCCGTTCCCGGCGGTGATTGTCGTCCACGAAAACCGCGGCCTCAATGCCCACATCAAGGACGTGGCACGCCGCATGGCCCTCGAGGGCTTCGTCGCGCTCGCCCCCGATTACCTCAGCGATTTCGGCGGCACCCCGGCCAACGAGGACGATGCCCGCGGCCTGTTCAACCAACTGACGTCGCAGGACGTCACTGCCAATGGCGTCGCGACGATCGCCTATTTGAAGACCGTCCCCAAATCGACCGGCAAGGTCGGCGCCATCGGCTTCTGCTGGGGCGGCGGCACAGTCAACACTCTCGCGGTCGCCTCGCCGGAGCTGCTTGCCGCAGTGCCCTATTATGGTGCGCAACCCAAGGCGGAGGACGTCGCCAGGATCAAGGGCAAGGTGATGGCCCATTACGGCGGGCTCGACACCCGCATCAATGCCGGCATCCCGGCTTTTGAAGCGGCGCTGAAAGCCGCCGGTGTCGACTACCAGATCTTCGTCTATGAGGGCGCCAACCACGCCTTCAACAACGACGCCTCGGCCGCCCGCTACGACAAGACGGCCGCCGACCTTGCCTGGTCGCGCACCGTGGCGTTCTTCAAGGCAACCCTGGTCTAGGTCCACCCGCCGTCCCCGGGCAAAGACCCGGGGAAACCGGAACGTCGTCGCCGCGTTGTGATCTCCAACAAGGGAGACAGCCATCATGAGCAACCAGCATCCGGGCCGCCTGCTGCCGCAGGACGTCGTGCCGGACGACGGCGGGGGCGAGATGCTGACCGCCCTGCCCGTGAGCCAGGCAGAGGTCGAGGATTTGCTCTATGGCGACGACCGCCCGGCGGCGGAGCGCATGCAGCGTCTCAGCGAGATCGCCGACGACATCCGCGGCCAGCAGCCTGGCGACTTCGGCGATAATGCAGGCCGGCTGCTGACCGAGATCGAGGGCGCCATCGCGCGCCTCAGCGGCGCCCTCGAAGGCGACCCGAAAGCCGAAGTCGACGAGCCCACAATGGACGGCGATCCGCTCAACCACCGCGAGACGCTGTCACCCGACTCCGACGAACTCGAAGCGATCGAGGAGGACGACGAGGCCTCGCTCACCGACGGCAGCGAGCCGCTCGACGACAATGTGCTCGACCCCGAGGAATGTAGCGAGGATGGCTTCGATGTGGAGCGCGGCGTCCGCTAAAGGATGAAGTCGGCCGCGCTCATCGAGCTCAGGCTCGTGTTGTGCAGCACGATGCGCATCTCGTCCCTCGCATCCGCATCGAGGTTGACGTGAACGATCACGTCGGCGCCGTTCGCCGTCACATTGACCTGGTGTGCGCCATTGATCGCCGCTTCATCACGATAGGTCAGCGTGCCGGAATAGATCGCGCCAAGGTCGATCCGGTCGGCGCCCTTGCCGAGATCAGTAATGGTGTCGCTGACGCCCGCCGTCGAGTCCTGACGCGCCAGATAGACGAACACATCCGCGCCCGCCCCACCCGTCAGCGTGTCGCTGCCCGTGCCGCCCGCGATCGTATCGCTGCCCCGCAACCCGGCGATCGCGTCGTCGCCGCCCAGTCCGAGCAACTGGTTGGCCGCCCTGTTGCCGACGATGATCTCGTTCGCAGTGCTGCCGACCAGCACCAGCGACGACACGCCGAGCGCATGCAGTTCGGTGATCGCGGTCGACTGCGACTGCACGCTCGCATTGGTCCAGATTTCGTGGCCGTTGACCGCGTCGACCTTGACGTTGGTCGTCCCTAGCGCGACGTCGAGCTTCAAATCAGCGCCGGGTTGCTTGAAGCGCATCGTCTTGATGCCGGTCGAGCTGAGCTGCAGCTCATAGCCTCCGCCCGCGCCAGAAGTGTCGGTGTGCGCGCCCTTGGCGCTGACCTTGCGGAGCGCGATGCCTTCGCCCAGATCGTAGAAGTCGTTGTCGACGACACTGTCGGTGTAGATGACGCCGGTGATAAACACTTTTGCGCCGCTCTTGATGAAGTCCTGCGTGACCATCGAGGCGACATAGCTGGTGCCGTCCTCGACGAAAGTGCCGGCCTGCTGGCCGATGCCGGCTTCCTGAAACGCCGCGTTCAGGATGCGCCCGCGGTTGCCGCTTCCGGCGAACAGGCTTGCATGCTGCTCGACGATCGACTGCGTGAAATCGGGCGTCGTGGGCTCGCCGGTCCACGACACGTTCTCGCCATAGCTGTATTGCCCGCTGACCTTGTAGCCATAGGCCTGCATGCGCCCGAGCGATGTCGCCGCGATGAAGCTCGCAGAGCCCGGCGTCTCGGTGATGGTGAGCTCATCGTTGAGCAGCATCCAGCCCGAGTGGTTGAATGCCGCGGCGCGCAGCGCATCGTTGCCCGCCAGCACCTGCACCGGCTTGCTCTGCCCGGCGCTCAAGGCGATCTCGAGCCGCGCAGCTTCGCCTGTGGGGTCCATGCGCGCTCGGTTGATCAATTCGAGCATCAGCTGCTCGCGCGCCGTCATATTGGCCATCGAAGCTCTCCCTGCAGTTTTGCGGCAATGAGAGCGTCAATTCGTGTGGAGATCGTCGCCGGGGTACTACGGCGTTCTACATATCGGTGCGGGCTTTGAGCGCCTGGCTCAGCGTGCCCTCGTCGAGATAGTCGAGCTCGCCACCCACCGGCACGCCATGGGCCAGCCTCGTGATTTTGACATCGGTGCCGCCCAGCCGGTCGGTGATGTAGTGCGCCGTCGTCTGGCCTTCGACAGTTGCGTTTACGGCTAACACAATCTCAACGAAATCGGTCGCCCGCCGCACCAATTCGTCGACGGTGATATCGTCCGGCCCGACGCCGTCGAGCGGCGACAGCACGCCGCCCAACACGTGGTATTTCACCGCCCCGACGCCGGCCCTCTCAAGCGCCCAGAGGTCGGCGACATCCTCGACCACGATCAGGATGCCGGAGTTGCGCCGCGGGTCGGCGCAGATACCGCAGGGCGAGCGCGTGTCGACATTGCCGCAGACCTCGCAGATTTTCACCGCCTCGACCGCGCGGTCCAGCGCCGCCGACAACGGCAGCATCAGCTGGTCCTTCTTCTTGATAAGGTGCAGCACGGCACGACGCGCCGAGCGCGGTCCGAGCCCCGGCAGTCGCGCAAGAAGCTGGATGAGCTGTTCGATCTCGGGTCCGGCGGCCATGATTGAGAGCGAGTGGCGAATGGCGAATGGCGAATAGGGCTTTCCGCCCCTTCCCTATTCGCTATTCGCCACTCGCTATTCGCTCCTCTCTCTAGAACGGCAGTTTCATGCCGGGCGGCAATGGCAGCCCTGCCGTGGCCTCGGCCATCTTCTGCTGCATCATCAGTTCGGACTTCGTCTTCGCCTCATTGTGCGCGGTGACGATCAGATCCTCGAGCACTTCGACATCGTCTTCCTTGAACAGCGATGGGTCGATCTTGAGACTCTTCATCTCGCCCTTGCCGCTCAGCGTCACGCTGACCAGCCCGCCACCGGAGGAGCCCTCGACAGTCGCCTGGCCGAGCTGCTCCTGCATTGCCTGCATGTTCTTCTGCAGCTCTTCGGCTTTCTTCATCATGCCGAGAAAGTCCATTACTCGTCCTCACGCTCTTCAAAAAATGCATCTTCATAGGCGGTGTCGGGGATCAGTTCCTCCTGCACCTTCACGGTAAGTTTCGAGCCGGGAAAGCGCGCCATGATCGCCATGACCAGCGGGTCCTCCACCGCCTCGGAATCGGCCTTCGCCCTATGCTGTTCCTTGACGTCGCGGATCGTCGGACCCACGGCCGGCGCGCGCGACACCGAGACGCCCCAGATCTGCCCGGTCCACAGTTTCAGCCGTGCCGACAGCGTCTGGATGATCGCGGGATCGGCGCCCTCGACCAGCGCCACCTCGATCGATTTCTCGCGGAAGGCAACCGGCCGCATCTGCGTTTCGAGCGCGATCTTGAGCACGATGTCGCGCTTCTCGCCGGCTAGGGCCACAAGCTCAAGATAGCTCTTGGGGCTGACGAAAGTCTGCGGCTGTGGCGCCGTCTCGTAGCGCGGCGCGGGGTCGAGCCGCATCGCCTGCGGTCCGGCATTGACCGTGCCGCGATGCGGGATCGACGGCGTGCTGCCGCCGCCTGCCGGCGCATTCTGCAGCTTGCCGATAATCTCGTCGGGGCCCGGCAGTTCGCTCGCATAGGCGAGGCGCACCAGCACCATCTCGGCCGCCTGCAAACCGTTGCCGGCGGCCTTCACTTCCTCGCCGCCCTTGAACAAAATCTGCCACGCCCGGCTCAGCGCTCGCATGCCCAGCTTCTGCGCCAGCACCGGTCCGCGCGCCCGCTCATCGGGCGTCAGCGACACATCGTCGGCCGCTGCCGGCACGACCTTGAGCCGCGTCACGAGATTGGTGAAATCGGCGAGGTCGCCAATCACCGTCTCGGGGTCGGCGCCCGCATCGTAAAGCTCGCGCAGCAGCGTCAGCCCGCTGGCGATATCGCCGCGCATCAGCGCCTCGAACAGATCGATCGACTTGGCGCGATCGCCGAGCCCGAGCATGGCCTTGACCGTCGCGGCAGTCACCTTGCCGTCGCCATGCGAGATCGCCTGGTCGAGCAGCGACTGGTTGTCGCGCACAGAACCCTCGCCGGCGCGGACGATCATCGCCAGCGCTTCCGGCTCGTAGCCGATGGCTTCCTTTTCCAGCAGATCGATCAGGTGCGCCGTCATCGTGTCGGGCGGCACGCGGCGGAGATCGAAGCGCATGCAGCGGCTAAGGATGGTGACCGGGACCTTGCGGATTTCGGTGGTGGCGAAGATGAACTTCACGTACGGCGGCGGCTCTTCGAGCGTCTTCAGCAGCCCGTTGAAGGCCGCCGTCGAGAGCATGTGCACCTCGTCGATGATGTAGACCTTGTAGGGCGCCGAGACCGGCCCGTACTTCACCGAATCGATGATCTCCCTGATATCGCCGATGCCGGTGTTGGAGGCCGCATCCATCTCGATGACGTCGACATGCCGCCCCTCGATGATCGCCTTGTCGTGAACCCCTTCCCGGTCGAGATCGAGGTTCGGCCGCCGCCCGGCCGCGTCTTCGAAATTGACCGCCCGCGCCAGGATTCTCGCGGTCGTCGTCTTCCCGACGCCGCGGATGCCGGTGAGCATGAAGGCATGCGGAATGCGGTTGCTGCGGAACGCATTGCGCAGTGTCTGCACCATCGCGTCCTGCCCGATCAGCGTCGAAAAGCTCGACGGCCGGTATTTTCGCGCCAGCACCAGATAGGGGACCGCCCCGCTTTGCGCGGGCGGTGTCATCTCGCTTTCAGGGAACAGCGCGTCAGCCATGGGAAGTATATAGCGAGCGGCAGGCCAGATCGCAAAAGAGTCTCGGTCAACTCACAGGGACATTCGATCCATCCCCACCCCCCGGGTCATTCCCGCGAAAGCGGGGAATCTCTGTTGGCGGAGCCGGCTTGGGGCATGATGTGCGGGCCGGGCGTCGCCCGGCTCTTCCCCGCAGCGCCGAAGCGCCACGCTCCGTAAACGGAGATTCCCGCTTTCGCGGGAATGACTCGGTTGCAGGTACATAGCTTTTGGGAAGGCGAGAGGCTGGCAACGACCCGTGAAGGTCTCGTTGGGGCTGCTTCCTTCCGGACCTGACCCGGTTGGCGAGGAACACGTCCGCGCCAACCTCTCGGCCCCTATATCGGACAGGACGCCCCGCTGCGCAAGGCCGTTGCGGCGTTAACCTTCGGCACTAACGCAATTGGATGAAAACCCTAGAGAAACCAGCCGGAACCGGCTGTTGTTCCGCCGCATTGCCTTCCTATCTTGGTGCCTCACGGAGACCGACCATGTTGCCCGCATCGCAGAGCGAAAACCGCCAGACCCAGCGCCGCACCACGCTCAAGGGCGGCCGCATCGTATTCAACGCCGGCCGCTCGACCATCGACTGCAAGGTCCGCAATTTGTCGTCGAAGGGCGCCAAGCTCCTCGTCAGCTCCGTTGTCGGCATCCCCGAGACGTTCGACCTGCTGCTCGAGGGCAACAGCCGCCAGCCCTGCCGCGTCGTCTGGCGCACGCTCAAGGAACTGGGCGTCGAGTTCCGCGCCGAGCACTAAGCCCCGTCAGGCCTTGGGCGGCCGCGGCCGGGGTTGATCGCCGGCGTCGGCACGATTCGGCTTGGCCTTGTACTTCGGCTTGCCCTTGTCCTTGGGGTTACCCTGGAACTTCGGCTTGAACTTGGCCTTCGGCTTGGGCTCGTCCCTGCCCTTGGCTTTCCGCGGCTTGTCCGCCCACGGTGCCGCCGTTGCAGCATCGGCCACCGGCTCGGCCTGGACGACCTTGTCGACCGCCGCCGGATTGTAGCGCTTCGGCCGGTCCTCTGCGGACGGCTCGTAGGCGGGCTTGCGCTCCGCCGGCTCGTACTTCGGCTTGCCATAGGAACGCGTCTCGGTCGGCGCACTCGCCGGCGCCACCCGCACGCCCTTTTCGAGCGTGCCGTTCTTCGCAATCTTTTCGGCAAACGCCGGGGCTGCATCAGCGGAAATCTCGAACCGCGTCTCGGTGTCGAGAATCTTGATCGAGCCGACATCGCGCTTGGTCACGTCGCCGGCCTTGCAGATCATCGGCAGCAGCCATTTCGGATCGGCGCGATGCTTGCGCCCCAGCGACAGCGTGAACCACACGCCGCCCACCATCGCCGGCGCCCGCTCGACGCGTTCGCCGCCGGCAGATGGGCCATCCTCGAACCGCTTGCCCTTGCGCGGCGCTTTGTCCACGAAGCCCTGCACCGGCGTCGCCGAAATCTCCTCGGGCACCGGGCGCGCCGCGAGCTGCTGGCGCAGATACGCCGCGGCCAGTTGCTCCGGCGTCAGCCGCTCCAGCAGCTCCTCGACAAATGGCTTCTCGTCCGCATCGGGCGGCAGGGCCGCAACGGCCAGGTCCAATATCTGCTGGCGATAGCGCGCCTCGATCTCCGCGATCCCCGGCGCCGCCTGATAGGTCGCGGTCAAGTTCGCGAAGCCCAGCACGCGCTGCGCTGCACTCCGCCGATGCAGCGGCACGATCAGCACGCAGACGCCCTTGCGCCCCGCGCGGCCGGTGCGCCCCGACCGATGCAGCAGCGTGTCGGGATTGCTCGGCAGATCGGCGTGGATCACCAGATCGAGGTTGGGCAAATCGATGCCGCGTGCCGCAACGTCGGTCGCGACGCAGACGCGGGCTCGCCCATCGCGCATCGCCTGCAGCGCACTGGTCCGTTCGGACTGCGCCAGTTCGCCCGACAGCGCCACCACGTCAAAACCGCGATTGGCGAGCCGCGCCGTCAAATGCCGCACCGCCTCGCGCGTGTGGCAAAACACCAGCGCGCTCGATGTATCGTTGAGCAGCAGCGTATTGATGATGGCGTGCTCGCGCTCGTCGTTCTGCACCAGCGTGACGCGATACTCGATATCGGCATGCGGCTCGCGCGCCGCCGTCGCGCTGATGCGCACGGCATCGCGCTGGAAGGTGCGCGCCAGCTCCGCAATCGCGCGCGGCACCGTCGCCGAGAACATCAGCGTGCGGCGTTCCGGCGGCGCGGCCGCGAGGATGAATTCGAGATCGTCGCGGAAGCCGAGGTCGAGCATCTCGTCGGCCTCGTCGAGCACCACGGCGCGCACGGCACTGAGATCGAGCGCGTTGCGCGTGATGTGGTCGCGCAGCCGGCCCGGCGTGCCGACGACCAGATGCGCGCCGCGCTCCAGTGCTCGCCGCTCCGTCCGCTGATCCATGCCGCCGACGCAGGACGCGGTCACCACGCCTGCCCCGGCGTAGAGCCAGTCGAGTTCGCGCTGCACCTGCATCGCCAGTTCGCGCGTCGGCGCAATCACGAGGCCCAGCGGCCGTTCGGCAGCGGCGAAATGGCGCGCATCGCCGAGTAGCGTCGGCGCAATCGCCAGCCCGAAGGCCACCGTCTTACCCGAGCCGGTCTGCGCCGACACCAGCAGATCAGCATCGGCCGCCTCGTCGCCCAGCACGGCAAGCTGCACCGCCGTCAGCGTGTCGTAGCCCTGCGCCGCGAGGGCGCCAGTGAGGGCGGGATGTACGGGCGGCATAGCGGGCGCGGACGGCTGGTCGTCGGAAATCATGGCGGCACTTTCGGGGAAATCAGCGCCCCCTCTATCAGCAATCCTGCCAAACGGGCGAAAAACCCGCGCGAAGCAGCCATTCCGCTGCCGCTTGACTCTCAATCGCAGATTTGTTCTCTTTTTGTTCTATTGGAACCGCCGCGATGGAAGCCGAAGCGACCATCCTCCATGCCGATCTCGACGCCTTCTATGCGTCGGTCGAGCAGATGCTGAACCCGGCGTTGCGCGGCAAGCCGATCGCCGTCGGCGGCGGCGTGGTGCTCGCCTGTTCGTACGAGGCGAAGAAGTTCGGCGTGCGCGGCGCCATGTCTGGCCGCGAGGCGAAGAAGCTCTGCCCGGAGCTGATCTTCGTCGAGGGCCACTTCAAGGAATATCAGCGCCTGGGCGACGCCGCGATCGCCATCCTCGACGACTACACGCCGCTGGTCGAGCGCATCTCGATCGACGAGGCCTTCGCCGACGTCGCCGGCACTGCGCACCTTTTCGGCCCGCCGCTCGCCGTTGCACAGATCGTGCGCCAGCGCGTCCGCGACGAAGTCGGCCTCCCGATTTCGATCGGCGTGGCGCGGACAAAACACCTCGCCAAGATCGGCTCGCAGGTGGCCAAGCCCGACGGGCTCTGCTTCATCGACCCAAAGACCGAGCTCGAGTTCCTGCACAACCTGCCGGTCGGGCTGATGTGGGGCGTCGGCCCCAAGACCGAGGCGCGGCTCGCGGCCATCGGCGTCACCACCATCGGCCAGCTTTCCGCCACCCCCGGCCAGTCGCTGGAAAAACTGCTCGGTCCCGCGGCCAGCGAAAAACTCAAGGCACTGTCGTTCAACCGCGACCCCCGCGGCATCGACATGGACCGCCGCGCCCGCTCGGCCGGCGCCCAGGCCGCGCTCGGCAAGAAGCTGCCCACCGCCGCGGTGATCCGCCCGACGCTCCGCATGCTCGCCGACCGGATCTGCTCGCGCCTGCGCGCCAAATCGCTGGCCGGCCGCTGCGTCACCGTGCGCGTCCGCTTCGCCGATATGCACGCCATCACGCGCAGCCTGACGCTCGACGCGCCGATCGCGGCCACCGGCATCGTCACCGAAATCGCCGAAGACCTCGTCGCCACGGCGCTCAGCGACCACGCCGGCGAGCGCTGGATCACGCTGCTGGCGATCTCCGTCTCGCACCTCGACTACCAGCCGCTCCTCCAGCTCGAACTCTCGATGGGCCTCGCCGGCGAGAACCGCCGCCCCGGCACCAAGCGCGGCGCGTCGCGCTGGATCGCCGACAAGGCGATGGACAAGGTGCGCGGCAGGTTCGGCTGGGAAGCGATCGGCTATGCCAATGTGGTGCTCGAGGGCGTGCGGTCGGTGCCGGACGGGTTCCGGGAACTGGCGGAAAAGGACCTCTAGGAGCGGAGTTAGAACTCCACCCCCGCCTGCGCCTTCACGCCGCTGCGGAACGGATGCTTGATCTCCGTCATCTCGGTCACGAGGTCGGCGATCTCGATCAACTCGTCCTTGGCATTGCGCCCCGTCACGATCACATGCAGGTCGCGCGGCTTGTTGCGCAGCACCTCGAGCACTTCTTCGAGCGGCAGGTAGTCGTAGCGCAGCACGATGTTGAGCTCGTCGAGCAGCACCATCTTGTAGCGCGGATCGGCGATCATCCGCTTGGCCTCTTCCCACGCGGACCGGGCCGCTGCCAGGTCGCGCTGCCGGTCCTGCGTATCCCAGGTGAACCCCTCGCCCATCGCCCGGATCGTTACCAGCTCCGGAAACTTCTCGAGCACATCGCGCTCGCCGGTGCCCCAGGCGCCCTTGACGAACTGCACGATCCCCACCGGGAAGCCGTGCCCGATCGCCCGGAACACCATTCCAAACGCCGCGGTCGACTTACCCTTGCCCTTGCCGGTATGGACGATCAGCAGGCCGCGTTCCTCGGTCTTCGTCGCCAGCATCCGTGTCCGCGCTTCCTTCTTCTTGCGCATCTTGTCGGCATGATACGCATCGCGCTCCGCCTCGCTCATGAGGTCGGTCTTCTTGGGCCGTTCGTCGCTCATTCTGTCTCCAGCCACTCATGCGCCCGGTTGCTGCGCGGCCGCCAATAGCCGCGCTCCCGCGCTTCGTTGAATTTGTCGATCAGCTCATCATAGCCGAACCGGTTGTTGCTGCGGATAAACTCGCGCGTCGCCGCATCTTCGACGAACGCCTCGAACGCCAGGTCGAAATGATGCGTCTTGACGGCCCCCGTCGTCGCCGCGAAGGCGAACATGTAGTCCACCGTCGCAATGATCTCGAACGCGCCCTTGTAGCCGTGCCGCTTCACCCCATCGATCCATTTTGGATTGACGACGCGGCTCCGCATCACCCGCGAAATCTCTTCCTCGAGCGTCCGCGCCACCGGCCGCTCCGGCCGCGAATGGTCGTTGTGATACGCCAGGGGTTTGTGCCCGCTCACCATCTCCGCCGTCGCCACCAGCCCGCCCTCGAACTGATAATAGTCGTCGGAATCGAGCAGATCGTGTTCGCGGTTGTCCTGGTTGTGCACCACGGCCTCGATGTCGCCCATCCGCGCCGCAAACCGCGCCCGTTCGGGCGTTCCGGCCGCATGCGCACCATAGGCATACTGCCCCCAGTTGAGGAACGCTTCGCCCAGGTCCGCCTTTGTCGACCACCGCCCCGAGTCCACCAGCGCCTGCAATCCCGCGCCATAGGCACCGGGCTTCGAACCGAACACCCGATGCCCCGCCTGCATCGCCGCCTCGGCTTCACCAGCCCCGTCGCGCATCAGTCCGAGCGCATCGGATCGCATCCGGGCTGAAACGGGGTTCTGATCCTCCGGCTCGTCCAGCGCGCCGATCGCCCGCACGGCGCGATCGAACAGCGCGATCTGCTGCGGGAACGCATCGCGGAACAGCCCCGATATCCGCAACGTCACATCCACCCGCGGCCGCCCGAGTTTCGCCAGCGGGATGATCTCGTAGCCTGACAGCCGCAGCGATGACGGATCCCACACCGGCTTCGCGCCGATGAATGCCAGCGCCTGCGCGATGTCGTCGCCGCCGGTCCGCATGCAGGACGTGCCCCACACGCTGAGCGCCAGCGAGCGCAGGGCAGACCCGTGATCCTGGAAGTGCCGCAGCAGCAGACCCTCCGCCGACTTCTTCCCCAGCTCCCACGCCGTCGGCGTCGGGATGGCGCGGTTGTCGACACTGTAGAAATTGCGCCCCGTCGGCAGCACATCGAGTCTTCCGCGCGACGGTGCCCCGCTCGGCCCGGGCGCAATGAACTTGCCGTCGAGCCCATCGTGCAACGCCTTGACCTCCCCCGGCCCCGAGGCGCGCAGCTTCGGCCGCATCACCGCCTCAAGCTCCGCGATCACCGCCGCCGATGCCGGACCTGGGGTAGGAGCGCCCTCAATCATCTCCGCCGCGAGTTGCTCCAGATGTTCGACCACATCCCCAACACGCCGCCAGTCGCCCGGCCCATTCCACGGCGCACCGAGGTCCGCCGTCAGCGGATCGAACCCCAGCGCCAGATCGTCCGCCAGCGCCCGGATCAGCGACTGATCCGGCACCCGCTCACCCCGCGGCACCCGCGCTAGCGCCGCCAGCAAATCGCGCTCGAGTCGTCCTGTCGGCGATTGCCCGAACACATGCAGCCCGTCCCTGATCTGCGCCTCCTTGAGGTCGCAGAGGAAGGTGTCGATCTTGCGCAGCGCGTCAGTCTCGTCCGGCGGCAGCCCGATATCCTCCGCGAGCCGCGCGTCGCGGGTAAAATCGAGGATGCGCTTGCGCAGATGCCCCAGCCGCCGCCGGTCCATGCCGCTCGCCGCATAATATTCGTCGAGCAGCGCCTCGAGATCCTTCAGCGGCCCATAGGTCTCGGCGCGCGTCAGCGGCGGCACCAGATGATCGATGATCACCGCATTCGTCCGGCGCTTCGCCTGCGTGCCCTCACCCGGGTCGTTGACGATGAACGGATAGAGATGCGGCAGCTCGCCGGACAGCACCGCCGGATACGACGCCCCGTCGAGCGCAGTTGCCTTGCCCGGCAGCCACTCCAGCGACCCGTGCTTGCCGTTGTGAATGACGGCATGCGCCCCGAATCCGTGCCGCATCCACAGATACGCCGCGAGATAGGCATGCGGCGGCACCAGGTCCGGATCGTGATACGCCGCCGTTTCGTCGCGGTCATAGCCGCGCGCCGGCTGCAGCATCACCGCCACATTGCCGAACATGATCACCGGCAGATGAAATGCCGCTCCACGCACGAATGGATCCGCCTCCGGCTCGCCCCATC
Organism: Devosia sp.; assembly: GCA_046594305.1. GTDB lineage: Bacteria > Pseudomonadota > Alphaproteobacteria > Rhizobiales > Devosiaceae > Devosia_A. Next base: position 16,593 of record JBKJTB010000363.1, read on the forward strand.
TCGCGGAAACCTCGGCCCGCACCTTCGTGGGCAAGTCGGCGAACAGTTCTCGATACGCCGCCACCGGCCACACCACGCCCTCGTCGCGCTCCGGATGCGCATTGGTCGGCCCCGTCTGCAACATCTCGATCAGCGCGTTGCCCGAAGTCGGGACTCCCTCCCATCGGGGAGGGGGGACCGGCGTAGCCGGGGGGTGGGGGCTGGCCCCGAGCACGTATCCCTCGTCAGTCAGCGCTTGCAAAATCCGCACCGTCGACTCCGGCGCGTCGTACCCCACTCCGTTCGCCAGCCGGCCATCGCGAATGGGATAGTTCGCGAGCACGATCGCCACCTTGCGGTCGCTGCGCGACGTCTGTCGCAGCCGCACCCAGTTCGCCGCCAGCGACACGGCGCGCCCAATCCCATCCGCATCCGGCGCATAGGCCGACAGCGGGCACTGCGTCGCCGCGTGCCACACGGCCTCGGCCTTGTGCCCGACGATGATGCCGCCGCTGCGTCCATCGAGTTCGGGCAGCACGATCTGCATCGCGAGGTCTTTTGCGCTCAGCCCCTGGCTGTCCGCCGCCCACTGCGCCTGCGGCCGTCCGCCCTGCACCAGCTGGATCACCGGCGCATCGCAGCCCGCGAATGGATTGAGCGTGTCGTCGAGCCGATCGATCCCGAGCGCAAACCCCGTGAGATTGAGGATCGCCTGCGGGCTATGCGCCGTAAACGCCCGCTGCACGAAGCGGATGCAGGCGCCTTCCTTGAGCGTCGAGATCATCAGCGGCAGCGCTGCCAGCCCGCGCCGCTCGATTTCCGCCACCAGCGCCTCCAGCGTCGCCGTCCCCGCCCCCTCGAGCGCCGCCCGATAGAACAGCAGCGGCACCGCCGGCCTGCCGCTCACCGCAATGTCCTCGACCACTCCCTGTCCCGGCAGCCAATAGCCGAATCGGGGGAACGGCTTCACCTCGCCCGCCGCGTCGCCGCGGAGCGACGCCAGCACCGCATCGGCATTGTCCGGCCCGCCCGCCGTAAACAGTCCATGCAGCCGCCGCCACTCATCGCCGGTCACCGTAGAACGCGACTCCAGCACAGGATCGGGCACCGCATCCCCCGGCAGCAAGGCCAGCCGGATGCCCCTGTCGCGCGCCAATGCCTCGAGCTGGTCGACGCCATAAGGCCAGTACGCCGGCCCACCCAACAGCCGCACGACGACCATCTCCGCGTGCTGCACCGTCTGCTCGAGCCACAGATCCACCGACAGATTGTGCGCCAGCCGCAGCACATTGGCGAGCCGCACATCGCTCGCGCCGGTGCGGTCCACCGCCCCCGCCAGCAGCGCCAGTTCGGAGTCCGCGGCCGATGCAAACACGATCCGCCCGGGCGTCTGCCCCAGATCGATCGCCTCGCCCTCCTGCTGCAGTGCTCCCGCCTGTGCCGCGAGCAGGTGCATTACCTGGCCCGATCGCGACGCAGCAGCGATGCCAGTCCGTCGAACAGGGTCGCGCAGGCGATGCCCGCGATGGCGCCGGCCAGCGCCATCAGCACGATCGTTGGCAACTGCTCGCGCACCCCGACCATCTCCGGGCCGCCGCCGATGACGAGGACGCCACCGGCGAGGCTGATGAGCCCACCCGCCAGCGCCATCCACAGCCAATAGCGCCACCCGGCGATCACCCGCGCCACCAGCGACGCGACGATCCCCGTCAGCAGCGCCGGCAGGCCGCCGACCGTGTAGGCGACGAGGAGGATGCCGGGCGCAAACAGCTCCGGTCCAATCGCAAAATCGCGCGTGCTGCCGGTCGTTGCAAATGTGTAGCTGCCGATCAGCACCGCCATCGCCAGGAGGCCCACCAACGGGCCAACCGCCACGAACAGCACTATCCGCAAAAATGCGCGCATCAGCTCGCCTCCACCGCGATCATTCCGCAGCAACCGCCGTGGGCACATCGCCCATGAGCCGCGCGCTGATCGCCGCCCGGTCGAGCGGTTGCTCCCCGATCACCACCAGCGCCGTTTCGCGCAGTTCACCCGGCTTCCACGGCCGGTCGAACCACGCATTTATGCGCGGACCCACGGCCTGGATGGCAAGCCGCGCGTCCGAGCCGGGCAGCGCCGCCCAGCCCTTCAGCCGCAGCACGTCGTGCGCGCGGATCGCCTCGCCGACGCGCCCCAGCACCTCATCGCGGGAGAGCCCATCCGGCAGCCGGATCGAGAACGAGTCGAAATCGTCGTGCTCGTGCCCCTCGCCGCCATGCTCGAGTTCATGCGCCGAATCGCGCCCCTCGAGATGGTCCTCGCTGGCGAGCCCCAGCCCGAGCAGCGCGGCGATATCGACATGCCCATTGCGCGCCCGCACGATGCCGGTCCCCGGTCGCGCCTCAGCCCGCAGCCGGCCTTCGACCTGGTCGAGCACAGCGTCGCTCACGAGGTCGGCCTTGTTGATCACCAGCAGGTCGGCGGCCATCAGCTGATCCTTGAACAGCTCGCCCAGCGGCGTCGCATGGTCGAGCATCTGGTCGGCCGCGCGCTGCCGCGCCACCGCCTGCTCGTCGGCGGCAAAGCGTCCCTCGCTCAGCGCCGCCGCATCGACCACCGTGACGATGCCGTCGATCGTCACCTGCGATTTGATCTCGGGCCAGTTGAAGGCGCGGATCAGCGGCTGCGGCAAAGCGAGGCCGCTCGTTTCGATGATGATGTGGTCGGGGCGCTCGGCGCGCCCCAGCAGGGTTTCCATCGTCGGGATGAAATCGTCGGCAACGGTGCAGCAGATGCAGCCATTGCTGAGCTCGATCATATCCTCTTCGCGGCAGGTCTCTTCGCCGCAGGCCGCAAGCACTTCCTTGTCGACGCCGAGGTCGCCGAACTCGTTGATGACCAGCGCCAGGCGTTTGCCCTTGGCGTGGCCGAGCAGGTGACGGATCAGCGTGGTCTTACCCGCGCCGAGGAAGCCCGTGATGATTGTAACCGGGATCTTGCTCATGCGGTCACCACGACGCCTGCCGTGGCGCGGGAGAACCGCTCGACCAAGTAGCCATAGAGCGGCCCGAGCGCCAGCCAGAACGCCGCTCCAGTGAACAGCGTGTTGGCGGCGAACGCCGTCGCCAGATGCGCGGGGACTGAGCTTGCATGCTCGCCCACCAGTTGCGGTGCGCCGATGACATGCGGCAGCAGGATCAGCACCACGCCGACCGCTACCGCCGGCCAGTTCTGGAATTTCACGATGCCGAAGATCGCCGTCGCCGTGGCGATCGCCGTGCCCCACCACCAGATTTGCCGCAGCACCAGATCGGCCGCTGGCATGCCGGGCAGTTCGGGTGGCAGTCCGAAGGCCGGCGCCAGTTGGAACACCGCAAAACCCGCGATGCCCCACAGCACGCCATTGCGCGCCGTCACCTCGATGTTGCCGAGCACCGAAGCCGCGGCGAGGACGAAGGCAAAGCCCAGTGCCGCAAGGATATCGGCGCCGACCGTAAAGCCGATGCGCTCGGCCCCATCGGCGGGAGCCCAGGCGTCTTCGTCGTGCTCGTGCGCGGCGGTGCCCGCCTCGTGCTCATGCGCCGCCGCGACCGGCTCCGACCCCGCCGGGTCCGGTGCCGCGTTTTCGTAGACCTCCGCGGCGAGGATCAAAGGCGCCACGCGCCATTGCTGCAGTCCGGCCATAGCCGCACCAGCCACCAGCCCCGACAGGACGGCAGCGAAGAAGATTCGCTGGAACAGTTTCATCGATGTCTCTCTGAGCTTTTGTCGACGCCCGATCGCAACGCGCCCGTAAAACCGGGGCGCTCCGCTCAGGCTACGAACTTAGTGGCAGGGGAAGCCGAGCGAATGGCGCGTGTCGTGTGCGCCATTGTGCACGTTCATGTCGCTGGCAAAGCCGATCGTGCCGATCAGCAGGAAGCCAATGATGAGCGCCGCGAGGCCCGCTGCAAGTCGCTGCGAGAGAGTAAGTCCGGAGACGGCCGTAGCCGAAGTCGTATTCATGTGACACCCACCGTGTTCACGTTGAAGATGGGCTCTGCGCCCGTTCTGAGCTTGGTCGCGTTTCGAACCGAAAAAGTGGTACCCACTTTTTCTGAAACACTCCCCTTGCGGCTGGCAGGTCTCCTGGCTCGCGGGTCGCTGCGCTCTCCGGCCTTCCCGACGCCCGAGATGGACGCCAGTGGCAGTTTCGGATTGCGCTCGCCGCTCACAGTTGCGGGGGCAGCCACGGTATCGGTCCCTAATGGGTACGCCTCACCGTGTTCCCTTTTGATCCCCGCGCCATATGGTCTGGGGAACCAGCAGGTCATGTGTACGCGCGTGGCTTGAGGGTGGTCAACCGCCAAACGGTGGGAACTCGCGGAGGTGGAGTCGGCGCTCCGCGGAGCCCGCAGTCGGCGTTCCTCTCCCGCTTGCGGGAGAGGG
>JBKJTB010000102.1:0-5123 GCA_046594305.1 Devosia sp.
GTAGATATGGATCGGCAGGAAGCAGCGCTCGTCATGGTGGGCATGGAACAGCGAGAGCTGCTGGCCGCCATGAACCACATCCAAGGTGTCGTCGATATCGAGGGTGACCGCCTCGGGGTCGCGGGCGTAGCTGTCGCACCAAGCGTCGACCATGGCGTAGGTCAGGCGCACGATGGTCTTCAGATCCGGTGCGTTCTACCCCGGCGGCAAAGAGAGAGATCAGCGCATCGGCATTACCGGACATCAAAGCGTCCTAAACGATGAACGAGGCGAGGACTGAGGCGATACCGCAAGCGAGAGCAAACAGGACTGCCGAGAGCGTGCTCACCCCCATGAGCCAGTAGAGGAACACGCCCGATCCGATGGTGAGAATGCTCATCACGAGGCTCCGCAGGAGCATGGCACGGTAGGGTCTTGGGCTATCCATCGGCGGGAGTCTCTCTATGAGTTTACACCCGGCTCGAATTTTGCGGCGATCGGCACGGCTTTCGCTTCTTGCGGCAAGTCTGCCTTCGCGGCGTCTGGGATCAGCGGCAGGTCCCTGGTCTGATGCACCCCATATGCCAGAGCGGCTATCAGGGAGGAGAAGGCCAGCACGACACCGCCCACAAAGATCATATCAAACAAAGGCACGGTAGACCTCGCTTTCCGATGAGGGAGGGAAATACCACCCGTTTAGTTTCCTTCGCGTCGCGCCAGGGCGGCTTGCACGGCCGCCAGCATTTTCTTGCGGCTGCTCGGCTTCTTCAGAAAAATCCCATGCTCTAGAGTGCGGTCGGACGGTCGATCAATGATCGGTATCGTCGAGTAGACGACGAAAGGGACGCCGCGTGCATGGAGCATTCTGGCGATCTCGCGGCAGCGGCCGTCCTGCACTTCGCCGTCGATGACGGCAACGTCCGGATTCCTGGTCTCAAGCCACTCCTCGCTATCCTTGCATCGGCAAAACGCTCCAGCGACAGCAAAGCCCAAGGCCGCAAGCGCCTGCTCGACGAAGTCGGCATAGAAGCGCTCGTTTTGCAGCACCATCACCACCGGTGCCTGGCGCAAAATAGTCCACGGCTTGTGGTCCACATACTCAACGGTGGCCTGGTGGACGTTCATCGCCCGATCGCCTCGGCCATGGGCTCCATGTCGGTGAAGGCGACGGCGATCTCCTTGGTCGTGCGGCGAATGACCCAGCACGGCCGATGCGTCTGTTCGGACAGGGCAAGCCGAAATGCCGACGGGATGCCAAACACCGAATGGACCCGCAGCAAGGCACCGCTATCGGAGAGGTTTTTGACGACGCAGGAAACGGTGGATTGTCCCTGGTTGAAAACGATGCGGGCTCGAATGTCGGCCATCTCAGCTCCAGTGCGCACTTGCGCAAGAACAACTAATACTGATGCTTGATCCGTCACTATGCACGGTATATATTACTACTGCTAATGGTTGGTGCAAGAGGAAAAATGGATGATAACTGCCGCGCAGCTCCGTGCAGCCCGTGCGCTGCTTGGGATGGACCAGAAAGTTTTGGCTGAGCTTGCCGGGATTTCACTGCCGACGATTCAGCGCATGGAGGCGAGTGACGGCACGGTGCGCGGGAACATCGATACCCTCACCAAGGTGATCGAGGCACTGGATCGCGCCGGCGTCGAGCTTATCGCCGAAAATGCACGCAGTGATCGAGGGGGGCGCGGCGTGCGCCTGCGCGAACCTGCTCTCTCAACCGAGAAATAACCTAGTCGCGACGCGACCGCCGATGTGCCGACGATCCGCCGCCTTTGAAACCGAAAGGCGTAAAACTTTAGGATGGCCACCTCTTCCCCAAAAACCCGCGCGGGGCACGCCCCGACAACGGCGGAGCTGTTCACTCCAAAACTCGTGACCGTCTTGCGTGAGGGCTACAAGCTCGGCGATCTGCGTGCCGACGTTCTCGCCGGCCTCACAGTTGCGATTGTGGCACTGCCGCTTTCGATGGCGATCGCGATTGCCTCGGGCGCCTCCCCGGAGCGTGGCCTGTTCACGGCCGTGATCGGCGGCTTCATCATTTCGCTGTTTGGCGGGAGCCGCTTCCAGATCGGCGGACCGGCGGCCGCCTTCACGGTGGTCGTTGCCACAACGATCGCCAATCATGGGCTCGAAGGGCTATTCCTTGCCACCATCATGGCCGGGCTCTTTATGCTCCTGATGGGAGTTTTCCGCCTCGGCAGCTACATCAAGTTCATTCCTTATCCGGTGATGGTCGGCTTCATTTCCGGAATCGCGATAATCCTCTTCGCCGGGCAGGTTCACGATCTGCTCGGGCTTACGCTAGCGGGGAAGGAACCGCCTGATTTTATTCCCAAGGTCGAGGCGCTGAGCGCGGCGATCGGCACCATAAATTACGCGGCCGTCGGCGTTGCCATCTCGACCGTCGCGATCATCGTGGGCCTCAAGCGACTGCGTCCCACCTGGCCGGGCATTCTGATCGCGGTTGTGGCAGGGGCGGTCGTCGTCTTCGTGCTGCATCTGCCTGTGGAGACCATCGGCACGCGCTTTGGCGGCATTCCAAGCTCGCTCCCCATTCCGGCGCTGCCACCTTTCTCGCTGGATAAGATGCAGGCCGTGCTGCCCGATGCCATCACCTTCACCTTGCTGGGCGCGATTGAGTCTTTGCTCTCGGCGATGGTCGCCGACGGCATGACCGGTCGGCGGCACCGTTCCAACATGGAGTTGGTGGCGCAGGGGCTCGCCAACATCGCCTCTGCCCTGTTCGGCGGGGTACCGGCGACCGGCACGATTGCCCGCACCGCGACCAACATTCGCGCCGGCGCGCGCGGTCCCATCGCGGGCATGCTGCACGCCGTGTTCGTCCTGGTGTTCATGCTGGTTGCGGCGCCGCTTGCCAGTTACATCCCGCTCGCCGGACTTGCGGGCGTGCTCGTCGTCGTCGCCTGGAACATGGCGGAGAAGCATGAGATCGTGATGCTCCTGCGCACCTCGTGGGGCGATGCCCTGGTGCTGCTGGCAACGCTGGGCCTCACGGTCTTCCGCTCGCTGAGCGAAGCGATCGTTGTCGGCTTTGCCCTCGGCGCGCTGCTGTTCATTCACAGGATGTCGGAGGTGACAGGAGTCGAGCAGCACGTGCCTCCAGTTGTCGACGACAAGGCGGACACAGCCAATGTAGAGCGGGTGCCCTACGATCCTTCCGTCAGTGCAGATCCCGATGTGGTGGTCTACAGGATTTCCGGAGCGTTCTTCTTTGGCGCGGCCGGAACGGTGAGCGGAGTTCTCGATCGCATCGCTGATCGTCATAAGGCGCTCATACTGGATTTCGCGGCGGTGCCGTTTATCGACACGACCGCCGCGAACTCGATCGCCGGCGTGGTTGGCAAGGCGCATCGGCATAGCGTCGCGGTGCTGGTGACGGGGGCAAGTCCCGCAGTGCGCCGGGCGCTCGTCAAGCGGGGTGTGGATGCCCCTCGGGCGGAGTATGCCCAGAGTATTGCGGATGCCCTGCCACTAGCCCATGCGCGGGTCGCAGCGGCCGCTCTAAACCGGAAGTCGCGCGAAAGCCTCGAGTAACCATGAGCGTCACGCGCGAGCGACCTTATTCCGGCTGAGCACAATCTGCTGGGCCGGGCCGTTGAGGCTGCCGGTGACGAATAGTCAAATAGAATCAAATTACAACGGGTCCTGCCGGCGCCACCGACGCTATGAGGGGCGGCCCCAGCGGCAGTTACCCGGAAGAACGCCTCCCGCCGTTACGACCATTGTCAATGTCGACCGACCGAGCCTGATGCGCCCGTGTGTGGGATTCTTTGGGTCGAACTTCTCGCTCAGCGAGGCATCTGCGCTAGGCGTGTACCCCGGCGAGGGCCCGGTGACGCACTTCTCGATGTCTGCAATGGGCCGATTGTGTTGATTTAGTCGGTGATTGATCAAGCGCCGTGGCCGTGATTCCATCTTCCAACTGGGATGCGGAGATCACGGCGATGATACGGTGTCGACTGGTGACGTGACGCCGGGTGCAAGAGGAGGGCTTTGAAGTGGACATCGTCATTCGCGAACTGGTCGGCCTCGAAGAGATCGCCGCCATCTACCCGCTCTATAAGCAAAACGGGTCCCTGCCGGAGGACTTGTTTCACGAGCGCCTGGCCGCAATGATCGCGCAGGGCAACTATCGCTGCATTGCCGCCTTCATCGGCGAAAGGATGGTCGGCGTGTCGGGCTTCTGGATAGGGACACAGCTATGGACAGGAAAGTGGGCGGAGGCCGACCATGTGGTTGTGGACGCCCAGATGCGCAGTGCTGGTATCGGCGCCAAACTAATGGCGTGGATCGAGAAGGAAGCGGCGCGTGTCGGCTGCGACATCACCCGCATCTCGATGCTTCTCGGCAAGGAGCGCACACACAATTTCTACAGCCGCAACGGCTATGCCGACGATGGGCTCATTCTGGTGAAGCCGCTGAGTGCGTGGGCGGAGGTCGAGTTCCCAGAGTATGCCGCGCACAAAGTGGCGATGGAGCGCGGCTAGAACGCCGCATCAGCGGACTACAGTTGGGTGTCGTCCGGGCGATCGAGATCAAGCGCATCCTCAGGCTCGGCCGCCTTCGACTGCGAGGGCCCAATGGCGCCCGAGACGAGTTCCTGCTCGCGGCCACCGCCCAGAACCTCAGAAAGCTGGCAAAACTCCGGCCGATGATCGGCTTCGCCTAGGCCCAGCAGACGCTAGGGCAGCTATCTCATGTTGACACCATGCCTAACCCGCACACCTGCCCCGACAAAAACGACCGATCGCCTCTCAATCACCGACTAAATCAACACAATCGGCCAAAAGCTGGCAAGGGCGGGATGCCCGCAACAGTCTAGGGCGTCAACGAAATCACAGGGGACAAGTTGGCGTGCGACGATAGCAAACGGTGCGCACTCTCGCAGTCAAAACATAGAACGGAGTTTCTTCGCTGAGCACTTAGCCCTACCGCCGGTGGCCGTTCAGCCCGACAGTTCAATGCGTTGGGTCCTCCGCCGGTGGGAAATAATGAGGGGCGGCCCCAGCCGCAGTTAGTCCCCAGCTATTGGGGAAAAACGACCTCTGCTGCTCGTCGAAGCCGCCGACAGTCGGCACATGTCCCCGGAACGACCACTGCTTTGACCG
>JBKJTB010000391.1:0-5785 GCA_046594305.1 Devosia sp.
GCTGTGGCCATCGACCGGCCGCGCTGTGCTCGTGTGCGACACGCGCGGGCAGGGCGGCAATTGGTCGGTGGGCGATACGGCCGATCCGGTGGGCTCCGACCCCGCGCATCCGGGCTCGATGACCAAGGGCATCCTCGATCCCTCGACCTACTACTACCGCCGTGTCTTCACCGATGCAGTGCGCGCAGTGGAAGCGGCGCGCAGCCGGCCCGAGATCGATCCGGACAAGGTCGCGGTCGCCGGCGGCAGCCAGGGCGGCGGCATTTCGCTCGCCGTCGCGGGGCTCGATCCCCGCGTCTATGCCGCGCTGCCGGATGTGCCCTTCCTCAGCGATTTCCCGCGCGCTGTCGGCCTTACGACGCGCGATCCTTACGGCGAGATCGTGCGCTACCTCGTGACGCATCGCAGCAAGGTCGAGCAGGTCTTCCGCACGCTCAACTATTTCGACGGCGTGCACTTCGCCGCCCGCGCCAAGGCGGCTGCGCTGTTCTCGGTGGCGTTGATGGATGACATCTGTCCGCCCTCGACTGTCTACGGCGCGTACAATGCCTACGCCGGCAAGAAGCGCATCGAGAGCTACAGCTTTAACAATCACGAAGGCGGCGGCACGGCGCAGGAGCTGCGCCAGATCAAGTGGCTGGCGGCGATCGACGGCGGCAAGGGGAGCGGCGCGATGACCAGGGGCAACACCGGCAGCGGCAAGATCCGCGCCCCGCGGCTGGAGAAGACGCCGCCCAAAATCGTGACCGAAGCGCTCGCGGCCAAGACCGGCGGCACGGTGCGGGCGCCGCGGATCGTCAAGACCCCGCCAAGCATCGTCCGCAACGCGGTCAAGACGAAGTCCGGCAGCACGGGGAAGCCGGCCAAGAGCTAAGCATGCCCGACGCCGCCCCGCGCCTCGCCATCAAGACCGATATCGTCGTGATCGGTGCGGGGCAGGCGGGACTGTCATCGGCCTATCATCTGAAGCGGCTCGGCGTGGCGCCGGGTCGCGGCTTCGTGGTGCTCGACCAGAACCCGATTCCGGGCGGCGCCTGGCAGCATCGCTGGCCTTCCTTGACGCTAAGCACCGTCAATCGCATCCACGACCTGCCCGGGCTCAGTTTCTCGGACGCCGTACCGGCAGCAGGCGACGCCGTCGAAGCGGCAATCGCCGTGCCGCAATATTTTGCCGTCTATGAGCGGGCCTTCGAGCTGCCGATTTACCGGCCCGTCGAGGTCGGCGTGGTGTGCGAGCGGGCAGGGCGCCTGCGCATAGAGACGGACCGTGAAGTGTTCTCTGCGCGTGGCCTCATCAATGCCACCGGCACATGGGAATCGCCCTACATCCCCGACTATCCGGGCCGCGAGCTGTTCGCTGGACGGCAGCTCCATACACACGATTACAAATCCGCGGCAGAGTTCGCCGGCCGGCATGTGCTGATCGTCGGCGGTGGCATTTCGGCGATCCAGTTGCTCAACGAGATTTCCTTCGTCACGCGAACCACCTGGGTGACGCGGCGGCCGCCGGAGTTCCGCGAGGGGCCGTTCGACCAGGACGCCGGCCGGGCCGCCGTGGCACTGGTGGAGGCGAGGGTACGCGAGGGGCTGCCACCCAATTCGGTAGTCTCGGTCACTGGCCTCCCAATGACGCCGATGATCGCGGCCATGAAGGCGCGCGGCGTGCTGGAGCGTCAACCGATGTTCAGCGAGATCACGCCGAGCGGGGTGCGCTGGCCGGATGGCCGTACGCTCGATGTCGATGTGATCCTGTGGTGCACGGGCTTCCGCTCGTCGCTCGACCATCTGGCGCCGCTCATGCTGCGCGAGCCGAGCGGCGGCGTCCGCATGACCGGGCGCCTCGCGACGCAAGTGGCGCGCGATCCGCGCATCCACCTCGTGGGCTATGGCCCGTCGGCCTCGACGGTGGGCGCCAACCGCGCGGGCAGTGCGGCGGCGTCCGAACTGATGCAGTTTCTGGGGCTGCCCTAGTCGTCGACTTCGGTGTCCGGCCGGTCGTGACCGTCGGCCACCTCGCGATGCCAGGTGCCGGACTTGTCCTCATACTCAATGCCGTCGGTTTCGCCGGAGACCCGCTGGCGGCCGGCCGCATCGGCCGCGGCCTTATGGGCGGCCTCATGTGTCCGGAACGTCTCGGACAGCACGTCGCCGACCTTGTAGGCCCAGCCGCCATCGTGCTCGACGACTTCGTAGACAACTCTGCTCATTGTCGATCTCCATTTTCCGCGCCCACGATGCGCCCGTGGACCGGCAATGTCACCGGCCTGGAGCATCTTGACGCCGAACCGTAACGTACGGTACACCACGCATCGCCATCAAGCAGGGCGAACTCCTGCGCGTGGCAAGGGAGCCTTCGTCTGTGACCGTCGCCATCCGGCCAGCTTCGGATACGTTTACGCCGCGCCAGCAAGTGGTGCTGACGGCCGCGCTCGACCTTTTGGTCGAAGCGGGCGACGGGTTGACGATGACGGCGGTGGCGCGCCGCGCCAGCTGCTCCAAGGAAACGCTCTACAAATGGTTCGGTGATCGCGACGGGCTGCTCACGGCGACCGTGCAGTGGCAGGCGGCGAAAGTCCGTGTGCCGGTGGTCGACCGCAAGACGCTCGATCCGGTGTCGCTCAGGCTCAGCGTCCAGCAGTTTGCGCGCGACCTGCTCTCGACCATCGCCGGCACGACGTCGGTCGCGCTCAACCGCCTCGCCATCACTCACGCGACTGAGGACAATGGCCTTGGCGCGATCGTTCTCGACAATGGCCGCTTCACCATGGGCAAGCGGCTGAAGCCGGTGCTCGAGGCGGGGCGCGACGCGCGCATGCTGCGCTTCGACAATTCCGAAACGGCGTTCCGGACCTTCTTCGGGCTGGTGCTGCGCGACGTGCAGATCCGCCTGCTGCTCGGCGACAAGCTGGCGATGACGGCCAAGGAGATCGAGGCCGATGCCGAGCGGGCGACCGAACAATTCTTCGCACTCTATGGAAACAATCAGGCGCCTCGCGCGCGATAACGCTTAGGAGAACATCATGCGCGTCTATTACGATCGGGATGCCGATCTCAACATCATCAAGTCGAAGAAGGTCGCGATCGTCGGCTATGGCTCGCAGGGTCATGCGCATGCGCAGAACCTCATGGACTCAGGCGTCAAGGATCTCGTCGTTGCGCTGCGGCCGGGTTCGCCGTCGGCGCAGAAGGCCGAGGGTGCCGGGCTCAAGGTGATGAGCGTCGCCGATGCCGCCAAGTGGGCCGACGTGCTGATGATGCTCATCCCCGATGAGCTGCAGGCCGATGCCTTCAAGAAGGACATCGAGCCCAACATCCGCGATGGCGCCGCGATCGCTTTCGCGCATGGTCTCAACATCCACTTCAACCTCATCGAAGTGAAGCCGACCGTCGACGTCATCATGATCGCGCCCAAGGGCCCGGGCCATACGGTGCGCGGCGAGTTCCAGAAGGGTGGCGGCGTGCCGTGCCTGATCGCCGTCCACAATGACGCGTCGGGCAATGCGCACGACATCGCGCTGGCCTATGCATCGGGTGTCGGCGGCGGCCGTTCGGGCGTCATCGAAACCAATTTCCGCGAAGAGTGCGAGACGGATCTCTTCGGTGAGCAGGTCGTCCTTTGCGGCGGTCTGGTCGAGCTGATCCGCAGCGGCTTCGAGACGCTGGTCGAAGCCGGCTACGCGCCCGAGATGGCGTATTTCGAGTGCCTCCATGAAGTGAAGCTGATCGTCGACCTGATCTATCAGGGCGGCATCGCCAATATGAACTACTCGATCTCCAACACCGCCGAGTGGGGCGAATATGTCTCGGGTCCGCGGATCATCACGTCCGAGACCAAGAAGGAAATGAAGCGCGTGCTCGCCGACATCCAGTCGGGCAAGTTCACGTCGGAATGGATGCAGGAATACAAGGGCGGCTCCTCCCGCTTCAAGGCCACCCGTCGCCTCGCCGACGAGCACCAGATCGAAGAAGTGGGCGCCCGCCTTCGCGATATGATGCCCTGGATCAAGGCCGGCGCGCTGGTCGACAAGACGAAGAACTGATTTCTACTCCGGCGGCCGCGATGCCTCAGGGCTTCGCGGCCACCTCGCCGGCGATGCGCTCCTTCGTGAGCACTTCGAGCAGCCCGATCAGCCGGGCAATGTCCTGCTCGCGCAGCAAATCCAGCTTCTGGTGCAGTGAGCCGATATCGAGCTCCGCCCGCAAATTCACATCGTAGTCGAGTTGGGCTTTGTGGCGGTCGATGTCGGACTGTCGGTTCTGCGCCATCATGATGATGGGCGCGGTGAAGGCGGCCTGGAACGACAGCACGAGATTGAGCAGGATGAACGGGTAGGGATCCCAATGCTGGATCGACCCGACGATGTTGAGGACGAGCCAGAGCGCCAGCAGCGCCGATTGAACCAGAATGAAGCGCCACGATCCGACGATCGCCGCGATCCGATCCGATGCATATTGGCCGACGCTTGTCGGCTGCAAATGAGGCGTCTGGCCCTTGAGGGTGAACGTCTCGGCCGCGCCCGTAGCTTCGCCTTGCGTTTCGCTCATGATCTACCTCGTGTGCACAGGGACAGGCGACGACCCTATCACGGTGGCGGCGCGCCAGTTGTCCGTTGGACGCCCACAAACATAAAGGGCCCCGACAGCGTCGGAGCCCTTCAGATATGTCGCCTATCGCCCTTGGGCGCTTATTCGTGCGTGCGGATGCCGCGGCCACGCGGCGTGCGCGAACCCGCCATCATCTGGTGCAGGTCGGAGCGCTGGACGCCAATGTCGCGCAGCAGATGGTCGTCGAGCTGCAGCAGATCGGCGTAGGCGCGGCGCTTTTCTGAACGGCGGAAAAGCGAAGACAGGATGTTCATTTTCGTCGTCCTTTCGGTTGGGGATGAGGCGGTCTGCCTCGGAGGCGCGGCTTATGCCCCGCCATCTGTGACTGGCTTATGAACGCTTGCGCTGGCGCTCGCGGGCGGCGCGCAGATCTTCGCTGAGACCGTCGCGGCGCATATCGTCATCCCTGCGGCGACGATTGAGCATCAGGCTGGCGAACAGAGCCTCGGAGAGGTTCGTCATCTCAGCTATCCTTATCTTGGCGGGCTTGCCGCCGGTTGTGGGAGCGCGCTTTTATGGGCGGTGCTGTGAACGGTATCTGAACGGGGGGAGCGAGCGATGAAACTGCCGGTGTTTCCGGTCGAGGGCGGGTGCCAGTGCGGCGCCGTGCGCTATCGGCTCAGGGCCGCGCCGCTCGGCATTTATGCGTGCCATTGCAAGGACTGCCAGCGCTTTTCGGGCACGACGCACACCATGTCGATGGTGGTGCGGGCCGAGGACGCCGAGCTGATCGCGGGCGAACTCGTGGGCTTCGACAAGGCGGCCGATAGCGGGCGCACGGTGCGCATGCTCGGCTGCCTCCAGTGCGGCACCAAGATCTGGAACGAGCCGCTGTCGGCACCGCACCTCCTGATCCTCAAGCCCGGGACGCTCGACGACATGAGCTGGGCGCGGCCGGTGGGCAATATCTGGACCGATCGGGCGCTGCCCTGGGTGGCCATCGACCCACATGTTCCGAATTTTGCCGGCCAGCCCGCCGACCGGCAGCCGCTGTTCGACGCCTTCGCCGCCGAGGTTGCGAAGGGATAGTCGACAGGAGAACGGGTGAACGCTACTACGGCGGCACGACGCTGGAGGCGCACATGACCACCGAAGCCGATCTCGCAATCATCGTGGAGCAGGAACAAAAACTGGTCTTCGACGGGTTCGACGAAGACAAGGCCTATGAGATCGGCACCTC
>JBKJTB010000361.1:0-5420 GCA_046594305.1 Devosia sp.
TGTCGACCGACATGGGCGCGCTGCAGGAGCGCATCACCTCGACCAAGAAGGGATCGATCACCTCGGTGCAGGCCATCTACGTGCCCGCCGACGATTTGACCGATCCGGCACCGGCGACCTCGTTCGCCCACTTCGACGCCGTGACCGTGCTGAACCGTGCGATCTCGGAAAAGGGCATTTACCCGGCCGTGGATCCGCTGGCGTCCAATTCGCGCATTCTCGATGCGAACGTTGTCGGCCAGGAGCACTATGACGTTGCTCGTCGCGTGCAGGAAGTGCTGCAGAAGTACAAGGCGCTGCAGGACATCATCGCCATCCTGGGCATGGACGAGCTTTCCGAAGAGGACAAGCTCACCGTGACGCGTGCTCGTAAAATCGAGCGCTTCATGAGCCAGCCGTTCTTCGTGGCCGAAGCCTTCACCGGCACGCCTGGCATTTTCGTCGCGCTCGAAGACACCATCAAGGGCTTCAAGGGCCTCGTCGATGGCAAGTACGACCATCTGCCCGAAGCGGCGTTCTACATGGTCGGCACCATCGAAGACGCGGTGAAGAAGGCTCAGAAGCTCGCGGCTCAGGCCTAAGAACAGAAGCGAATAGCGAATAGGGAGTAGCGAATAGGGGTAGGGTAACGGCGACTGCGATTCCTATTCGCTATTCGCTATTCGCTATTCGCTAGTTGAAACATGGCCGACGGCGTCAAGATCGAGATCGTTTCTCCCGAGCGGCTGGTGCTTTCCGAGCAGGCGCGCTCGGTCACGGTGCCGGGCGCCGACGGCTATTTCACGGTGCTGGGCGACCACGCGCCGCTGATGACCACGCTGAAACCCGGCTTCATCACCGTCACCGACACCGCCAATGTCGCGCATGTGTTCTACGTGCGCGGCGGCTTTGCCGATGTGGCGCCCACCGGTCTCACCATTCTCGCCGAGGAAGCCCGCCCGGTCGCGGACTTCAACCGCACCGAGATCGAAGCGCTGATCGCCTCCGGCATGACGGCGCTCGAAGCGGCCAAGACCGCGGAAGATCAGGATCGCCTGCAGAACGAGATCGACCAGTGGAAGAACCTGCTGCTCGACGCCTCGATCGGCCGCGACGTCGCGCACTAAGCGACAGACATCTCGCGTGAGATTTGAGGGCGCCTTCGGGCGCCCTTTGCTTTTGCCGGCTGTTGTCCGGGATTTCCTCCGAAACCGAACGTGCTTCACGGCTCCTTAACGGCGGCCGTGCCATTGCTTTGGGCGGGAATGCCATACAATCAGCCGGCAGCGTCGCCGGCGTCCAATTTGAACCATCGCGCCTCGCACCGGGCGCGATCAAGATTTTGCTCGCGCGGGATTGCCGTTACCATGAAGCTTCGCACCAAGATATTGCTCATCGTGGCCGTCATGGGCCTCGTCATCGTCGGCATCGGCGGCATGGCGGTTTTCATCACCAACGTCTATTCGCGGCAGGTCAGCGAACTCGAGGTTGCCTCTGCCCGTGCCTTCAACGGCGAGCACCTCAATCGCCTGGTCACCGCGGTGGTGATGGATGCCCGCGGCATCTACGCCTCGGGCAGCGTCGAGCAGGCAAAGCCCTTCGGCGATGGCATCCTCGCTTCGCTCGACAAGATCGACGCCCACCTCGCTGCCTGGGGGCCGCTGGTCAAGGCCGGAGACATGCCGGCCTTCGACAAGGTGGTGACGCGCACTGCCGAGTTCCGTACCTTCCGCAGCGAGACGGCGCGGCTGGGCACGATCGATCCGGCTCTGGCCAACGAGCAGGGCAACAACGAAGCCAATCGTACCAATCGCAAGGCCTACCAGGCCGAGATCGACAAGGTCGTAAAGAAGGACCAGGCCGATTTCGACGCGCTCAACGCCGATCTCACGCGCTTCCAGTCGATCGTGCTGCCGAGCGTCCTCGGCGTGATCCTGTTCGGTCTTATCGCCGGCACCGCGACTGCCATCTACATCGCGACGCGCCACGTGGTGCGTCCGCTGGCGGCAATGACCGGCGCCATGGCACAGCTGGCGCGCGGCGACCTCACGGTCGGCGTGCCCGGCCTCGGCAAGACCGACGAAATCGGCCAGATGGCTGCCGCGGTCGAAGTGTTCAAGGAGAACGCGGTGCAGGTCGCGCAGCTCTCCGAGCTCGAGCGCGAGGGCCTCGAGCGGGCCCAGGCGCGTGCCACGGCCATGGAGAAGTTCCAGCTGGACTTCGACGGCGTGGTGACTGCTACGGTCGACGGCGACCTCAGCAAGCGCCTCGCCACCGGCTTCGACGAGCCCGATCTCGAGCTGCTCGCCACCAAGTTCAATTCGTTGATGGAGACCGTCGATGGCGGCCTGCGCGGTGCCGGCGACGTGCTCGCCGCCCTTGCCGCGGCCGATCTCAGCCGCCGCATGGAGGGCAATTATCGCGGTGCCTTCCTCCGTCTCAAGGACGACACCAACGCCGTCGTCGACAATCTCACCGCGATCGTCGGCCGGCTCAAGAAGACCTCGTACGACCTCAAGACCGCCACCGGCGAGATCCTCGCGGGTGCCAACGATCTCAGTGAGCGCACCACCAAGCAGGCCGCGACCATCGAGGAGACGTCGGCTGCGATGGAGCAGCTCGCCGACACCGTGCTCAAGAACTCCGAGCGCGCCGGTGAAGCCTCGATCAATGCCGCCGCTGTCACGGTGGCCGCCACCGATGGCGGCGCCGTTATGGTCAAGGCCAATGCGGCGATGGAGAAGATCACCACATCTTCGGGCAAGATCTCCAACATCATCGGGCTGATCGACGACATCGCCTTCCAGACCAATCTGCTCGCGCTCAACGCATCGGTGGAAGCGGCGCGGGCGGGTGAGGCCGGCAAGGGTTTTGCGGTCGTTGCCATCGAGGTGCGGCGTCTGGCGCAATCGGCGGCGCAGGCATCGTCCGAGATCAAGGGCCTGATCGATCAGTCTGCCGTCGAGGTGACCGCCGGCTCGCGGCTCGTCTCCGACGCCGCCGTCAAGCTGTTCGGCATGCTCGACGCCGTCCAGAAAAATCACGCCCTGCTCGAGTCGATCGCGGCCGAGAGCCGCGAGCAGGCGACTGCCATCACCGAGGTCAATGTCGCCGTCCGCCAGATGGACGAGATGACCCAGCACAACGCCGCGCTGGTCGAAGAGACCAATGCCGCCATAGAGCAGACCGAGGCGCAGGCTGTCGAACTCGATCAGGTCGTCGACCTCTTCCACGTCGAAGGCAAGCAACAGCCGGCACCCGTCCGCACCGCCGTTCCTGTGCCAAGGACGGTCAGACCAAGAGCTGCCGCAAAGACTTACCTGACGAACGGCAATGCGGCGCTCGACTGGACGGAGTTCTGACCGGGGTCATCGATCCTCCCCGTAACCGATCCTTAGCCATGCGGGCCTAGCATTCCCCAGAGACAAGGGCCGTCCGCGGTGCAGCGGCTGGCCAACTTGGGGGTCCTCATGAAGTTCGTTCCGTCGTTGCGCATCTCGCAGAAACTGCCGCTGGCGCTCATCGGCTCGGCCATCGTGGTCGCTGCGGGTGTCGGCATCGCATCCTATCTGGTCGCGTCGAACGCCCTCGAAACGCAGGCGCGGCAGCAGCTTGCGACCATTGCCTTCGAGCGCGCCAATCAGCTCGCGACGTACATGCACAATGTCGAGACCGATCTGGTCAAGACCGCCGATGCCGACTTCACCAAGCAGGCGCTGAGCAATTTCGCGCAGGCCTGGACCGCCATGGACGGGCTCGAAGGCGGCGCCGCCAAGCAGCTGCGCGATAAGCTGTTTGCCACCGATCCGGCCGAGCGGGCCCAGATCGAGGTGCTGGATGGCCTGCCTCCCGCTTATGCGCAGTCGCACAAGCGCTACCAGCCGGTCTATCGCGACCAAATTGGGCTCGAATCCTACCGCGACCTCTATCTCGTCGATGTCTCTGGCAACGTCGTTTACTCGACGCTCAAGGCCGACGACTACGCGACCAATATTGCCGAGGGCGGCGGCGCCTATGCCGATAGCGGGCTCGGCACGTCCTATCGCGCGGCACTGCAGCAGCAGAGCTCGTCCGGCTTCATCTTCTCCGACTTCGCACCCTATGCCGCGGCCAATGGCGAACTCCTGGCGTTCTTTGCGACCCCGGTGTTCGACGTCAAAGGTGCGCTGATTGGCGTCGCCGCGATCTCGTTCAACGCCGACAAGCAGAGCCAGACGATCTCCTACCGCTCCGGCCTCGGGCGGACCGGCGACACCATCATCGTCGGTCTCGACGGCCTCGCCCGCTCGGATACGAGCTTCACATCCGAGAACGACGTTCTGAAACCGACGCTGTTCGATGCCGCCATCAAGGACGCGATCGGCGGCGTGCCGACGGAAACGGGCTCTGACAACTTCCGCGGCCGCTCCGTTATCGCCGCAGCGGCACCTGCCGACATCACCGCATCGCAGAGCTGGGCGGTGATGGCCGTCATGGACCGCAGCGAAATCTTCGCGCCCGTCGCGAGCCTCTACCAGACGATGCTGCTGATCGGCGGCGGGCTGCTGCTGATCGTTGGCCTTGCCTCGGTGTTCCTCGCCCGCAACCTGACCAAGCCGATCTCCTCGCTCACCGCGGGGATGAAGAAACTCGCCGAGGGCGACCTCGGCGTCGAGAACCGCTATGCCGGACGCCGCGACGAAATCGGCGAGATGGCCGACGCGGTGGAAGTGTTCCGCGCCAATGCGCGCCAGGTTGAGGTGATGTCCGAGGACGAACGGGCCGCTGCCGAGCGCCGTATCGACGAGCGCGCCGAAATGATGCGCAACCTGCAGCGCTCGTTCGGCCATGTGGTCGACGCGGCGGTCAAGGGCGACTTCTCGCGCCGCGTCACCACCGACTTCCCCGATGCCGAGCTCAACAGCCTCGCCGACAGCGTCAACAATCTGGTCGAGACGGTCGATCGCGGCCTCAGCGAAACCGGCGAAGTGCTTTCGGCGCTCGCCAATGCAGATCTCAGCCGCCGCGTCGTCGGCGACTATGAAGGCGCGTTCGGGCGCTTGCGCGACGACACCAACAATGTCTGCGACACGCTGAGCGAAACCATGCAGAGCCTGCGCCACACCTCGCGCACGCTCAAGACCGCAACCCGCGAGATGCTGTCGGGCGCCAACGACCTCAACGACCGCACCAGCAAGCAGGGCCAGACCATCGAGGAAACCTCGGCGGCGATGGGCCAGCTTGCGGTCACCGTCGGCGAGAACGCCAAGCGCGCCGAGTCCGCGAGCGCCAAGGCGCGCGCCGTGAGCCAGACGGCCACGGATGGTGGCGTGGTGATGGGCAAGGCCACCGATGCGATGGAGCGGATCACGGCCTCCTCGGGCAAGATCTCCAACATCATCGGTCTCATCGACGACATCGCATTCCAGACCAATCTCCTCGCACTCAATGCCTCGGTCGAA
>JBKJTB010000314.1:0-15808 GCA_046594305.1 Devosia sp.
TGATGATCCAGCTGGTGGGCACGCTCCTCTACATGATCTGGATCCCCGTCGCCGCCTTCCAGTCCGTCGACCGGCGCATGGAGGAGGCGGCGCGCGATGTCGGCGCCTCCCCGTTCCGTGTGTTCTGGTCGATCACCCTGCCGCAGGCCGGGCCAACCATCGCAGCCGCGGTGCTGCTGAGCTTTGTCGGCACCTTCTACGAAACCGAAGGCGCCTGGCTGATCGGCGCACCCGCCATTCGCACCATGCCGGTGCTGATGATCTCGTTCATCAACAACCAGCCGGTGATCCAGTACGGCGCGGTCCTCTCGGTGCTGCTCTGGATCCCCTCGTTCTTTGCGATCCTCTTCGCCCGCCGGGTCGTCAATTCCAGTTCGTTTGCGCGCGGCTTCGGAGGCTAGATGGCTGTTCTCGAGATTCAGAACGTCACCAAGGCCTTCGGCATGGTTCGCGCCGTCGACAGCTTCTCGCTGACGGTCGGCGACGGCGAGCTGGTCTGCCTCCTCGGCCCCTCGGGCTCGGGCAAGTCGACGTTGCTCCGCATGGTGGGCGGCTTCGAAACCCCGACCGGCGGCATGATCCGCATCGATGGCGAAGACGTCACCAAGGCGCCGCCGGAGAAACGTCCGACCGGCATGGTGTTCCAGAGCCACGCGCTGTGGACACACATGAACGTCTTCAAGAACCTGGCCTTCGGCTTGAAACTCCGGAAGTTGCCCGCCGATGAGATCAAGCGGCGGGTCGAGGCCATCCTCGAACTCGTCGGTCTGCCCGGCTACGGCACCCGCCTGACCCATCAGCTCTCGGGCGGCCAGCAACAGCGCGTCGCGCTGGCGCGCTCGCTGGTGCTCGAGCCAAAAATCCTGTTGCTCGACGAACCCTTCGCCTCGCTCGACCAGCACCTGCGCGAGCGCCTCCGCGAGGAAGTCCGCGACATCCAGCAGCGGCTGAAGATCACGACGCTGTTCGTCACCCACGGCCAGGACGAGGCGCTGGCGATGGCCGACCGCATCGTCGTCATGCGCGACGGCAAAATGGAACAGGTGGCCGCCCCCGACACGCTCTACCGCGAACCGGAGACGCCGTTCGTCGCGGGCTTCATCGGCACGATGAATCTCGTTGAGGGCACCGTGAGCAGCGGCAATTTCAAGCGCGGCGCGTTTACCGTCCCGCTGTCAGTGGCTGATGGTCCGGCTATCCTCGCGGTGCGCCCGGAAACGCTCGGTCTTGCGCCCGGCAGCATGGCCGACATCCACCGCGTCACCGATTTCGGCACGCATGGCATCGTCGACGTCGACCTGCCCGACGGCTTCCGCTTCAAGGCCATGGTGCCCGAAGCGCGCGAGTGGAAAGCCGGGCAAAAGGTCGACCTCAAGCCGCGCGCCTTCTCCGCCTATCGCGACAACGCGGTGATCTATCGGTCCCAGGCGGCATCATGAGCGACCCGGTATCGGTGACCCGCAACGGCCACCGTACAGTTTTCAAATGGCATCGCGCCCGCCGCCGGGCCACCGACCCGGTCTTCACTGGCCGCCGCATCCTCGAAGGCATGGCACTCGGCGCCAGCGTCGAGGTCGACCTCGTGATCCACGGCGGCAACGGCTTTGCGGTACTGCACGACCACATTTCGATTGCCCGCGAGACGACAGGCAGTGGTCCAGCGAGGGCGCTGAGCGCAGCGCAGATGCGCGCGTTGCACCTCCGCGGCAACGACGGGCAGCCGATCGGCGATCACGTGATGCTGCTCGAAGACCTCTGCGCGCTCCTCCGCGAAACGCCGCCCGATCCAGCCGCGCTGCTCCAGCTCGACTTCAAGGAAAACCAGGGTCCGCTCGATGCCGCCACCATTGCTGCGTTCAACGCCGCCGTGACCCCCGTCGCCGCCAACATGATCCTCTCCTCCGGCGAAGCCGACTCCGTCGCAGCGCTGGCCGCGAACACCCCCGGCCTCCACATCGGCCACGACCCCTGCCACCAGGGCGCGCTCGAACGGCTCGCACAATCGCGCGACTTCGCCGGCTTCGTCGCCACCGCCGTCGCCGACGCCCCACGGGCCGAACTGATCTATCTCGCCTACCCGATGGTGCTGGCCGCCGAGGACGCCGGCTTCGACGCCATCGCCGCCTTCCACGCCGCCGGCCGCCGCGTCGACGCTTACACCATCAAGAGCGCCGACATGGCGACCCTGCCCATCGTGCGCCGGCTGCTGGCGCTCAAGGTGGACCAGATCACGACCGACGACGCCGAGGGGCTCGCCGCACTTCTCGAGGCCAATTCATGACCAACACCTATGACGCCATCCTCGCCGACATGGTGCAAGTCGCCCGCGAGGCGGGCGCGCTGACGCTCACGCATTTCGCCCGCTTCCGCGACCTCGAGATCGGTATCAAGGGGCCGGCCGACTTCGTCTCCGACGCCGACCGCGAATCCGAGCAGCTCATCCGCAAATTCTTGTTCGCCCGCTATCCCGACTGGAGCTTTACCGGCGAAGAATTTCCGCCCGTCGACGGCAAGGACCGTGAGCATCGCTGGCTGGTCGATCCGATCGACGGCACCACCAATTTCCTCAACGGCCAGCACTACACCATCTCGATCGCGCTCCGGCGCGGCAACGAAACCGTCTGCGGCGCGCTCTACAATCCCGCCGCCGATGAAATGTTCACCGCCATCCGCGGGCAGGGCGCCTATCTCAACGGCCAGCGCCTCGCGGTAAGCGAAAAGACCGACATCGGCCTGATGGCCGTCGGCACGGGGCTGCCGACCAGCGGCCTGTTCACCTTCCCCGGCTTTTACGCCCGGCTCGAGCGCCTGCGCGACCCGATCGGCGCGGTGCGCATCGTTGGCAGTTCCGCCAATTCCTGCGCCTATGTCGCCTGCGGCCGGCTCACCGGCTATTTCGAGGAATCCGGCCTGATCGACTGGGCGGTCGGGGTGCTGCTGGTCGAGGAAGCCGGCGGCATCGTCACCGACTGGTGGGGCAGGGGCCCCGAATTCTATGAGAAGACCGGCTGCGTCATCGTTGCCAACAAGGCCACGCACAGCTATCTCCTCGACCAGCTCAAGGATGCGCCGATGAAGAACGACGCGCACAAGAAGTCGGTCGCCTAAGGAGAAGTTGAGATGACGCGTCTGAAGGTCGGGATCGCCGGGTGCGGTCTGGTCACGCAGGTAGAACACCTTCCCAATTTGCTGGCCCTGCCAAAGCTATTCGACGTCGTCGCCATCGCCGATCCCTCGGCGACCGTGCGGACGGCGCTGTCGCAGCGGCACGGCATCCAAGCCTTCGCGTCGGCAACCGAGATGATGGACAGCGGCCTCGACGCCGTCGTCATTGCCACCCCCGACTCGTACCACGCTGATCTCGCGGTCGCGGCGCTCGAGCGCGGCCTCCACGTCTTCTCCGAGAAGCCGCTCTCCTACAACACCGCCGATATCGCGCGCATCGCCGCTGCCCGTGACAAGGCCGGCCGCATCGTGCAGGTCGGCTACATGAAGCGGTTCGACCCCGCCTATCTGATGCTCTGCGACCTCCTCGGCAAAGTGAGCAGCCCGCTCCGCGCCGTCACTGTCGATGTGCTCGATTCAGGTGCCGACCCCTTCGTCGCCCATCACGACATGGTGGTGGCTGACGACATTCCGCAGTCGCTCATCGCCGAGGGCGGCGCCCGCCGCGCCGCACAGGTGAAAATCGCGCTCGGCACCGATGCCGATCCGCTCGTCACCAAAGGCTTCTCCGGCCCCTATTCATCGAGCCTCGTCCACGACCTCAATCTCGTACAGGGCCTGCTCGACGCCGCGGGCTCGCGCATCGGCAAGCCCGTGGGCGCCGCCTTCATCGCCGGAAACTCCGGCGGCTATCTCAGCGCCAAGCTCGATCCCACCGATGGCCTCGTCACCATGACCTGGGTCGCGACGCCGCAGCTCGCCTATTATTGCGAGCGCATCAGCCTGATCTTCGACGACCGCAATTTCGAGCTGCGCTTCCCCGCCCCCTACCTCAACCATCATCCGACCGAACTGATCGAGCGGCGCGCCAACGGCATGGCGCTCGAGGAAATCCGCCACCGCCCGTCCTACGCCGAGCCCTTCGTCGAAGAGCTGAAAGCCTGGCATGCGGCGGTCACGACCGGCGCGAAGGTGGTCAACACCGTCGAGCAGGCCGGCATCGACATGGGCCTCTTCGCCAAATTCGCCAAGCTGGCGCTCGGCTCGCAGCCCTAAACCGCCAGATACTGCTTGCGCAGATCCTGGTCCGCCAGCACATCCGCCGCGGCTCCGGTGAAGGCGACTTCACCGGTATCGAGGATCACGGCGCGGTCGGCCAGCCG
The DNA here is from genome assembly GCA_046594305.1 of Devosia sp. Classification (GTDB taxonomy): domain Bacteria; phylum Pseudomonadota; class Alphaproteobacteria; order Rhizobiales; family Devosiaceae; genus Devosia_A. The sequence continues at coordinate 4,329 of JBKJTB010000314.1, forward strand.
CAGCGCCGCGATGGCGTTCTGCTCGACGATAACAGTGGTGATGCCGATTGCCTTGATCTCGTTGAGGATCTTTTCGATCTCCTGCACGATGACAGGCGCCAGCCCCTCATAGGGCTCATCGAGCAGCAGCAGTTTTAGATTGCGAGCCAGCGCGCGGGCGATCGCCAGCATCTGCTGCTCACCACCTGAGAGCGTCACGCCCTCCTGCCGCCGGCGTTCGGCGAGGCGGGGGAAGTGCGAATAGATGCGCTCGAGTTCCCAACCGGTCCCCGGCGCCACCTGCGCTAGCGTCAGGTTCTCCTCGACCGTAAGCCCCTGGATGATGCGCCGGTCTTCGGGCACCAGTTGGATGCCGGCGCGCGCGGCTTCGAACGACTTCATCTTGTGGAGGGCGAGGCCTTCAAGCCAGATCTCGCCGGACCTCACCGTCGGGTTATCCACCCGTGCGATCGACCGCAGGGTCGAGGTCTTGCCCGCGCCATTGCGGCCGAGGAGAGCCAGGATTTCGCCCTGGCGGACGTCGAGCGTCACGCCCTGCACGATGTAGCTCTCGCCGTAATAGGCGTGGATGTCCTTGACCGCAAAGAACGGCGTCGCCGTCGCTGCGGCAGCACCGGGCGCGGCATCAACAGTCGGAGCGAAGCTCGAATCCATCTCTATCGCACTCATCAATGGGCCTCGAGCCGGTGCGCGCCGCCCAGATAGGCTTCCTGCACCTTTTCGTTGCCGCGAATCTCGTCCGGCAGTCCCTCGGCGATGATCCTGCCACCCGACAGGACCGAGATCTTGTCGGCCAAGGAGAACACGACATGCATGTCGTGTTCAATGATGACCTTGGTCATACCGCGCGCCTTGATCTTCTGCAGCAGCTCGATCGTCGTGTTGGTGTCGTGCCGGCTCATTCCCGCGGTGGGTTCGTCGAGCAGCAGCAGCCGCGGATGCTGGATCAGGCACATCGCCAGCTCCATCCGCCGCTTGTCGCCGCGGCTCAGCGCCCCCGCATGCGACAGGCGCCGGCTCGACAGTCCGACATCTTCGAGGATCGCCTCCGCCTCGTCGCGGATTTCGCCTTCCCGCTCCACGGGCTTGAAAATGTTGATCCGGAACGCCCCATCGCGCCGCGCGAAGGCCGGCGTCATGACGTTCTGCAGCACCGTCAGATCGGCGAAGATTTCCGGCGTCTGGAACACGCGCGCCACGCCCATCTGGTTGATCTGGTACGGCTTCTTGCCGGTCAGCACCTCGCCGTCGAACACCACGGCGCCGCGGGTCGGCATCAGGCGGCCGATGATAACATTGAGCAGCGTCGATTTGCCCGCGCCATTGGGCCCGATGATGGCGTGCGTCTCGCCCTCGGCCACCTGCAGGTCGATGTCGCTCAGCGCGTGGAGGCCGCCGAAATTCTTGCTGACATCATCGACGTGGAGGACGACGTTGCGTTCGGTCGTGGTCATCGCCTCACTCCGCCGGCTGGGTGCGCATGGCACCGGGGGTGGCGGGAGTGCCGGGTCGCCGGAACAGCGCCATGATCCGCCGCACCCCCTCCATGATGCCGCCGGGCAGGAACACCACGACGAGGACGAACAGCAGACCCAGCGTCAACTGCCAGCCTTCGCCGACGAACTTGCTGGCGATGGCGACCGCTGTATCGTGCAGCGGCTCCGGCACGAAGCCGAAGAAGCGCGACAGGATGCCCTCGTTGAACGACGAGAAGATGTTCTCGAAATACTTGATCAGCCACGCTCCGATCACCGGCCCGATCAGCGTGCCGACACCGCCGAGGATGGTCATCAGCACCACCTCGCCCGACGCCGTCCACTGCATGCGCTCGGCGCCTGCGAGCGGGTCGGTCACCGCCAGCAGCGCGCCCGCAAGGCCCGCATACATGCCCGAGATCACGAAGGCGGTGAGCGCGTACGGCCGCGTGTTGAAGCCGGTGTAGCTCATCCGCGTCTGGTTGGATTTGATGGCGCGCAGCATCATGCCGAAGGGCGAAGCGAAGATCTTCTGCGCGACGAAGAAGGCGATCAGCAGGATCGCGGCACAGAAATAGAAGCCTTCGAGCCCGGTGAGCGTGTTGCCCAACAGGCTCGCCGTCGGCAGCCCCGCGCCGCGTTCGCCGAACGCCAGATCGATGATCCGCGGGTCCTTCAGCGTCAGTTGCAGCGACGTCTCGCCATTGGTGATCGGCGTCAGCACCGAATAGGCGAGATTGTAGCTCATCTGCGCAAAAGCCAGCGTCAGGATCGAGAAGTAGATGCCCGACCGCCTGAGGCTGAGGAAACCGATCACCAGTGCGAAGAGACCGGAGACGATGATCGCGAAGAGGATTGCCGGCAGCACGTCCATGGTGAGCAGCTTGAACGACCACACGGCGGTGTAGGAGCCGACCCCGAGGAAGGCCGCGTGGCCAAAACTCAGATAACCCGTGAGCCCGAACAGCACGTTGAACCCCACCGCGAAGATCGCGTAGATCGCGAACTTCTGCAGGAGGCCCGAATAGTTGGCGCCGAACGGTGCGGTCCAGATCGGCATGGTGACCACCACCAGCGCGAAGAGCACGAACGTCAGCGTGTCGCGGCGGGAGAGCTGGAACAGGACCATCGCGTCAGGTCTCCATCACGCCGCGGCGGCCGAACAGGCCGCGCGGCAGAACGAGGAGGATCACCACGGCGGTGAGGTAGATGATGATCTGGTCGATGCCGGGAAAGATCGATTTGATCTGCGTCATCGACGCAAAACTCTGGAGGATGCCGAGCAGGAAGCCCGCGGCCACGGCGCCGGGCAGCGAGCCCATGCCGCCCACCACCACCACCACGAAGCTCAGCACCAAGAAGTCCATGCCCTGGTGATAATTGGGCGGCAGCAGCGGCGTGTACATCACGCCCGCAAGTCCAGCCACCACCGCGGCAAGCCCGAACATGATGGTGAACCGTCGGTCGATATCGATGCCGAGCAGCCCCATCGTCTCGCGGTCGGCCATGCCGGCGCGGACCACCATGCCGAAGGTGGTGAAGCGGAGGAAGGCGAACACGGCTGCAATGATGCTCGCCGAAAACAGGAAGTAGACGAGCCGCCACAGCGGGTACGTCACCGCGCCCTGCGCGAGGCCGATCCAGACGCCGACATCGGCAGCGCCGCGCAGCGCCGTGGGCATCGCCTGCGAGATCGGGTTGGGACCGTAGATGGCCTTGACGATTTCCTGCAGCACAATGGCGAGGCCGAAGGTCACGAGGATCTGCTCGGCATGCGGGCGCTTGTAGAAATGCTTGATCAGCCCGCGCTCCATCGCGATGCCGATCGCCAGCATCACGGGAATCGCAAACAGGATCGACAGCGGCACCGACCAGTCGATCAGCACCGCGCCCCACTCGCCGAACCAGCTCTGCGCCAGCGGCGTGCGGATTTCGAGCGCCGTGCCCCAGGCCGTCATTTGCGAAGGGTCGACCGTCACCGTCTCGAGCGTGATGAGATAGCGGAACGTCACGGCGCAGAAGGCGCCCAGCATGAACAGCGCGCCATGCGCGAAATTGACGACACCCAGCGTGCCGAAGACCAGCGTCAGGCCCAGCGCGATGAGTGCGTAGGCACCGCCCTTGTCGAGGCCGTTGAGAAGTTGCGCAAGGATCGCGTCCATGATGCCGCCCGCCTGTTATGCCCGCTGGATGGTATCCCGGTCCCGGCTACTGAAATAGCCGGGACCGGTAGAACGACGATCAGCAGGCGACTGCGGTATCCGGGCCGAGTTCGCCGCCGAAGATGGCGGGATCGTAGGTCACCGATTCCTTGGATGCCGTGGCGACCACTTCGAGCAGGTCGAACGGGTTGGCGGGCGTTTCCTTGCCCCTGACCACATAGACTTCCTTGAAGCACTGGTGGTCTTCGGCGCGATAGCTCGTCGGGCCGTTGCCCATGCCGTCGAACTCAAACCCCTCGAGGGCCTTGATGACTTCCGGCGGATAGAACGTTCCGGCGCGTTCCGCGGCGTCGGCATAGAGCAGCGCCTGCACGTAGGAGGTGTGGGCGGCCTGGCTCGGCGGCGAGCCGAACTTGGCGCCGAACGATTTGGTGAACGCTTTCGACGCGTCGTCGGGCAGCTGCCAGTCCCAGTTGGACGTGCCGTAGATGCCCTTCATCGCATCGCCGGCGCCCTTGGCCATGAGATCGGAAACCAGTGGAACGACGATCTCGAAGTTCTTGCCGTTGACCTGCTTGTCCTTCATGCCGAACTGCACCGCCTGGGTGAGTGAGTTCACCATGTCGAAGCCGTAATGGTTGAGGATCAGCACGTCGGCGCCCGAATTCAGCACCGGCGTGAGATACTGGCTGAAGTCGCCGGCGCCCACCGGCGTGCGGACGGGCGTGAGGGTCTTCCAGCCGAGCTTTTCGGTGGCGTTGATCATCGACTCTTCCTGGGTCCAGCCCCAGGTGTAGTCGGCGGTCAGATGGTAGGCGACGCGGTCGGTGCCGTAGGCTTCGCCGAGCACCGGGCCGAGCGCAATACCCGACTGGTAGGCGTTGAAGAAGTGACGGAAACCGTAGCGCTTCTTGTCCTTGCCGGTGGTGTCGTTGGAGTGGGTGAGCGCCGCCATGAAGATGACGCCCTTCTCCTGGCAGAGACCCTGCACGGCGATCGCCACGGCAGAGGATGAGCCGCCGGTGATCATCACCGCGCCATCGCGTTCGATCATGCGGCGAGCCGAGTCGCGGGCGGCGTCGGCCTTGGTCTGGTCGTCGCCGGTGACGCCGACGACCTTCTTGCCGAGAATGCCGTTGCCCTTGAGTGTCTTCGACGAAAAGAACGGGATCATACCGCCATCGCCGCCGCCGTTGAGATGCTCGACGGCGAGCTCGTAAGCCTTCGCCTCGTCGGCGCCTTCATCGGCATAGGCGCCGGTGAGCGGCATGTTGAAGCCGATGGTGACGGTGTCGCCGGTCGGGGCGTTGCAGAATTCCTGGGCGTAGGCGCCGCGCGTAAAAATCAGCGGTGAAACGCCGGTGGCGAGAATGCCGGCCAGGCCGGTCTTCAGCACGCCGCGGCGGCTGAAGCCCTTGGGTGAATAGGTCATTAGCTCCTCCTTGAGCGGCGGGAGCCGGTGCATTGCCTGCCCCTCAACGCGTCCGCGCACTATCGGAGCGTCTGAAAAGCTTCGCAATATCTCGTTGATATCATTGCGCAATCTTGTAAATCGTTGGACTTGCGACCCACCATTTTTGTCAATACGGTGACAAGCGGGAGGACAGATGCGCGCACCGATCGGCCTGAGGATCAGCTCGAAACGCCGCGCCATCGGCATCTCGCAGGCGGCACTTGCCCGTCGCGCCGGCATCTCGGCGAGCTACCTCAATCTCATCGAAGCCAATAAGCGTCACGTCGGCGGCTCGCTCCTCATCAAGCTCGCGCAGGCCCTTGAACTCGACATCGGCGAGCTCAGTGGCGAAGCCGAGCACCGCCTGATCGCCGAAGTCGACGAAGCCCTTGCCGACCCGCTGCTCGGCGGCATCGGCGCGCCGTTCGCCCATGATCTCGTCGCGCAACAACCCGCCGCGGCCCTCGCCATCGCGCGGTTGCATCGCGCGTATCAGGGGGCGCAGGCCAACGCCGACGATTACGCCGACCGGCTCCGCGCCGACCCCTTGCTGGCGCAACTCCTTCACCGCGTGCTGTCGGGCATCACCGCCATCCGCTCGAGCGCCGAAATCCTCGACGACGTCGCCGATCTCGACGAGACCGAACGCCAGCGGTTCATTGGCGCCATCGCGCGCGAGACCAAGGGCCTCAGCGAAGTGGCGCGCGGCCTCGTCGGGCAGTTCGAGGTCGACTCCAAGGCGCGTCGGCTGTCGCCACAGCGCGAACTCGACGATCTCATCTTCGAGAACGACAACTACTTCCCGAGCCTCGAACAGGTCGCCACCGATCGGCGGCAGGCCATTGAAGCCGAAGGCCCGTTCGGCGAGGCGACGCTGACCGCCGTCCTCGCCCGCCGCTTCGGCATCACCGTGCGCCGCGGCGCCAATCGCGAGGTCGATGCTGCGGGCTTCCCCGGCCAGTACCACTATGATGCGACGTCGCGCACGATGTGGTTCCAGACCAGCGCCGTCGCCGCCACAAGGCAGTTCCAGCTCACCCGGCTGTTCGCCGAACTGGTCGCCTCCGCCGATATCGAGCGCGAGGTGGTCGAGGCGCCCGAACTCACCTCCACCACCTCGCGCCGTCTCGCCTACCGCGCCCTCGGCTCCTATCTCGCCGGCGCCATCGTCTTCCCCTATTCGCAGTTTCTCGCCGCCACCGAGGCCGTGAGCTACGACATCGAGGCCCTGCAGCAGACCTACATCGCGAGCTTCGAGCAGGTCGCCCACCGGCTGGTGACGCTGCGCAAGCCGGGCGAGAGCGGCGTGCCCTTCGGCTTCCTCCGCTCCGACCCCGCCGGCCGTCTCACCAAGCTGTTCCCGATGCCCGGCCTGCCGCTGCCGAGCGCCGGCCATGCCTGTCCGCTCTGGGCCATCTACGACGCCTTCCGCACCCCGGAACGCGCCGTGCGCCAGCTCGTGCAGTTCCCCGATGGCTCGCGCTATCTCTTCATCGCCCGCGCCCAGTCGCGCCGCCCGGCGAACTTCGCTGACCGCGCCATCCACACCTCGATCATGCTCGCCTGCGACGCCTTGCAGGCCGACCGCACTGTCTATGGTGCCGGCCTCGCGCTCGGCGATCCATCGCTCGACGTGCCCGTGGGGCCAAGCTGCCGGCTCTGTCCGCGCCGCGACTGTGCCGAGCGGCAGGAGGAGGCGCTGGCCGCCGGCGGCCGCCCGGTCGCCATCCGGGCGCCGCTCGTCGCCCGCGCATTCGATGTTGGCGAAGCCGAGTGAGTGTGCGTAACTGTGCCGTCTGCTGGAGGGCGGGCAAAAGGGGGGAACGTGGCGGTCGACATACTGATTGCCGAGGATGAGCCGAGCATCCTCGAATCGCTCGACTTCATCCTGCGCCGCGCGGGCTGGTCGATCGATTCCGTCACCGATGGCGACGCCGTACTGCCCACGCTTCGCCGTACACCGCCTAAGCTGATCGTCCTCGACGTGATGCTGCCCAAGCGCTCGGGTTTCGATGTCCTCAAACAGATCCGCGCCGACGAAATGCTGCGCGAGCTGCCGGTGCTGATCCTCACCGCCAAGGGCCAGGCCAAGGATCGCCGCACCGCCGAGGAGCTCGGCGCCGACGGCTTCGTCACCAAGCCCTACGCCAATGCCGAAGTGATCGACGAAGTCCGCCGCCTGATCGGGGCGGCGCACACGGCCTGAGTGCGATGGACAGGAAGCTCATCAGCGCGGCGCTGTTCCTGACGCTCCTCGGCAGTCTCATGCTGCTGCCGCCGCTCGCCAATGTGTTCCAGCTGCAGCGGCGGTTCTTCGGCGTGCCGGCCGAACTGATCTATCTGTTCGTCTGCTGGGTGGCGCTGATCGGCGCGGCGTTCTGGCTCAGCCGCAAGCTGCCGCGCGAACCCGAGGCCGAACCGCGCAACGGAGATGACGGCTGATGCTGTCCTCCGAATTCGTCATCGCCATCGCCATCGGCTATGTCGGGCTGCTGTTCCTCATCGCCTATGTCAGCGACCGGCGTTCGCGCGCCGGCAAGGCCGGTTTCCTGCGCTCGCCCTTCGTCTACACGCTGGCGATTTCGGTCTATTGCACCAGCTGGACGTTCTACGGCGCCGTCGGTTCGGCCGCCCGCAACGGCCTCGAATATCTCGCCATCTATCTTGGCCCCACCATCGTCTTCATCGGCTGGTGGTTTGTTCTGCGCCGCCTGGTCCGCATCAGCCACAACCAGCGCATCACCTCGATCGCCGATCTGCTGTCGTCGCGCTTCGGCAAATCGAGCCGGCTGGCGGTGCTCATCACCGTGATCGCCGTCATCGGCATCGCGCCCTACATCGCGCTGCAGCTCAAGGCCGTGACCTCGTCCATCCACGCCATCGCCGGCGTCGGCGTGTCGGGCAGCAGCATCGGCGGCATCGACGAAGTGAGCCTCGCGCTCGCCGTTGCCGCTGGAATGGCGCTCTTCACCATCCTGTTCGGCACCCGCAACGTCGATGCCAAGGAGCAGCACCTCGGCGTCGTCGCCGCCATCGCCTTCGAAGCCATCGTCAAACTCGCGGCGGTCCTCGCCATCGGCATCTTCGTCGTCTATGCCGGCGGCGGGCTCGAAGCGATCTTCTCGCGCGCGGAAGCAGCAGGCCACGACATCTACTCGATCGGCACCTTCGACGACCGCTGGATCGCGATGAATGTCCTCTCCGCCGCCGCCATCCTCTGCCTCCCCCGGCAGTTCCAGATTACCGTGGTCGAGAACTCCGACGAAAACCACCTCCGCACCGCCAGTTGGGCCTTCCCCTTCTATCTGCTGCTGATGAGCCTGTTCACCCTCCCCATCGCCCTGTTCGGCCTGACCTCGATGCCTGCGGGCTCCAACCCCGACATGTTCGTGCTGACCCTGCCGCTGGCCGCCGGGCAGGAGGGTCTCGCGCTGTTCAGCTTCATCGGCGGCTTCTCGTCGGCCACGTCGATGATCATCGTTGAATCCATCGCGCTCTCGATCATGGTGTCCAACCACATCGTCATGCCGCTGGTCCTCCGCTTCACGCAGGGGCGCGGCACCGTGGGCGGGCAGGGGGTGAGCCAGCTGCTGCTCAACTCGCGCCGCTTCTCGATCGCCGTGATCCTCGGCCTCGGCTTCCTCTACTTCTACCTGACGCGCGATTCCAACGCGCTGGCGCCCATCGGCCTCATCTCCTTCTGCGGCGTCGCGCAATTCCTCCCCTCGATCATCGCCGCCCTGTTCTGGCGCGAGGCGACGCTCAAGGCCGCCACCGCCGCCGTCGCCGTCGGCTTCGTCGTCTGGGCCTGGTCGAGCTTCATGCCGTCCTTCGCCGGATCATCGACACTCGTTGCCGGCATCATGGCAAACGGCCCGTGGGGCATGGCGTGGCTGCGTCCCGAAGCGCTGTTCGGCCTCACCGGCATCGACCCGCTGGTCAACGTCGTGTTCTGGAGCCTCTTCCTCAATACCGCGACGCTGGTCGTCGTCTCGCTCGTCACCTCGCCCTCGGCGCTGGAGCGGGTGCAGGCCGCGCTGTTCATCGATCTCTTCCGCACCTCGACCTCCGGCAGCCCCTCGGTGATCCGCGGCTCGGCGACCGCGCGCGACCTCCGCTTCGTCGCCGAACGCGTCTTCGGCCCGGCGCGGGCGCACGCCCTGTTCGCTGGCGTCCCGGCGGTGCCGCCGCCGCAATTCATCGATCGCCTCGAGCGCGAACTCGCCGGCTCGATCGGCGCCGCGTCCGCCCACGTCATGCTGAGCAAGGTCGTCTCCGGCGACGCCATCTCGATCGAGGAAGTCTTCGAAATGGCCGGCGAAACGCGGCAGGCCATCGAGTACTCGCAGGTGCTGGAGCGCACTTCGGAAGAACTCCGTTCCACGGCAGCGCAACTCGAAAGCGCCAACCTCAAACTGCGCGAACTCGACGGCCAGAAGGACGAGTTCCTGAGCCAGGTGAGCCACGAAGTGCGCACCCCCATGGCCTCGATCCGCTCGTTCTCGGAAATCCTGCTCGAGGACGATCTCAACGACGCGCAGCGCCGCCGGTTCGTCTCGACCATCCACCAGGAGAGCCTGCGTCTGACGAAACTCCTCGACGAGATCCTCGACCTCAGCGCGCTCGAACGCGGCGAGCGGCCGTGGGACACGGTGCGCGTCGATGCCGAAGCGGCGCTCGATCGCGCCATCGAGGTCTGCTCGCCGCTCGCCCACCGCCGCAGCATGCAGATCGTCGTCGGTCCGCGCGCCGGCGCTGCCACCGTCGAGGGCGATGCCGATCGCCTCTGTCAGGTGCTGATCAACCTCATCGTCAATGCGATAAAGTACAACGACGCCGACAAGCCCATCGTCGAAGTGCGAACACAACGAGTTGATCAGAACTTCATCGTCGAGATCACCGACAACGGTCCGGGCATTGCCGCGCAGGAGGCCGAGACCATTTTCGACATGTTCACGCGCGGCGAACGCGGCCGCTCCGACGCCACGCCGGGGGCTGGACTCGGCCTTGCAATCTCGCGCAAGATCATCGCCCGGATGAGCGGCACGCTCGAATTGGTGCCGCGCACCAGCCGTGGCGCCTGTTTCCGCGTGACGCTGCCTGCCTGCTAACTGTAGGCAACCAACCTCACGTGAATGGCGTTTCAATTGATCGGACCTGTAGCGGGACGGCGCGGCAGGCGCAGCGTCACCGGAGGTTCCAAGTGACCGTTCATACCAAATACGCCAGGATCGACGATCGCATTGTCATGCTCGGACTGGGCAGCATCGGCCAGGCCGTGCTGCCGCTCTTGCTGCGCCATCTCGATGTGCGCCCCGAGCAAATTGAGATCTTCGCAGCCGACGAATTGGGTCAGCAGTTCGCCGAGGAATACGGCCTCACCCTCCGCGTCGAGCCGGTCAACAAACAGAACTATCGCCAGTTGCTCGAACTCAATTCCGGCTGCTTCCTCATCAATCTGTCGGTAGGCGTATCGAGCAAAGCGCTGATCGAGCTTTGCCGTGAGACGGGTGCACTTTATCTCGACACCTGCATCCTCCCCTGGCCCGACGAGGACACCGCCGACCTCAGCGCGACCGAACGCTCGAACTATGGCCTGCGCGAAGAAGTCTTCGCCATGCATAAGCCCGGCACGCCCACCGCCGTCGTGACCATGGGCGCCAATCCCGGCCTCGCCTCCGCCTTCCTCAAGAGCGCGCTCGCCAGCATGGCCGAGGACAACGAGGTCGACATCCACAAGACCGGCGGCCAGCAGGATTGGGCCCGCCTCGCGCGCGATCTCGACATCAAGGCCATCCACGTCGCCGAGCGCGATACGCAGACCTCGCAGCAGCGCCGCAAGCGCGGCGAGTTCGTCAACACCTGGTCGGTGCGCGGCCTCATCACCGAAGGGCTGCAGCCGGCGGAACTCGGCTGGGGCACGCATGAGCGTCACTGGCCGCGCGATGCCGGCCGGCACAATTACGGCTCCGATGCCGCCATCTTCCTCAACCGGCCCGGCGCCGGAACGCGGGTGCGCAGCTGGACGCCGCTCGAGGGCTCGTACCACGGCTTCCTCATCACCCACGCCGAGTCGATCTCGATCGCCGAATATCTGACGATGAAGGAAGAGAGCGGCCGCGTCGCCTATCGCCCAACCGTCTACTACGCCTACCACCCCTGCGACGACGCCGTGCTGTCGCTGCACGAAATGGCCGGCAAGAACTGGGAGCAGCCCAAATCCGTCCGCATCATGCGCGACGAGATCAGCTCGGGCATGGACGAGCTCGGCATCCTGCTGATGGGCAACAAGAAGGGCGCCTACTGGTACGGCTCGCGCCTCGACATCGACGAAGCCCGCGATCTCGTCGAATACAACAGCGCCACCAGCCTCCAGGTCGCCGCCGGCGT
>JBKJTB010000081.1:0-8690 GCA_046594305.1 Devosia sp.
GATAGCCGAGCTTGAGCGAGAAGTTCATGTCGGCGCCTCCCGAGGCGGCGGCGATGATCACCGTCTCGCCGCGATGCGCCACCACGAGGTGGGCCGCCTGGTGCACTTCGTCGGCGAAGCGCTCGACGATGGGGGCCGCGACACTTACCAGATCGCGCGCCCGCGCCGTCTGCATGCCGAGGCCGAACAGCTTGTTGGAGAGCACGAGGCCGTCGCCACCATCTTCGCGCTGCAGATAGCCGCGGCCCACCAGCACGTGGACCATGCGGAAAATCTCGTTCTTGGAGCGCCCGAGTTCCTCGGCGATCTGGCGCGTGCCAAGCGGCTGGCCGGAGCGGGCCAGGAGCTCGAGGATATCGAGTCCCTTCTCGAGCGCGGGGGCGCTGTAACTGAGTTTGTCCTCTGCCATACTGTTTCACCAATGACGCTTGACGACAAATATGAAGCGATTGTAGCGTGATGTCGCACTGTGATGGGCAGCTGAGCTAGCCCATTCGGGCCGATTGCAGAAGGGGGCTCTGCACGGATGAACTATAATTTCAGATTTAACGCGCTGCTCCCCTACACCGGGGAGATTGTTCACGGCATCGGCACAACCCTGCAATTGACCTGCGTGACCATGGCGATTGCGCTGGTGATCGGGCTGTTCGTGGCGCTGGCGCGGATGAGCGACAACCGTCTGCTGAGCGGCGTGGCGCGCGTTTATGTCGAGGCGATCCGCAACACGCCGCTGCTGGTGCAACTGTTCATCGTGTTCTTCGGCCTGCCGAGCCTGGGCATCCGGCTCGATGCCTATGTTGCCGCGATGATCGGCCTCTCGATCAATGTCGGCGCCTATGCCAGCGAGATCCTGCGGGCGGGCATCCAGTCGATCCGGCCGAGCCAGATCGAGGCGGGACGGGCGCTGGGGATGACGGCAAGCCAGACGTTCCGCAACGTCGTGCTGTTTCCCGCGGTAAAGGCGGTCTATCCGGCGCTGACCAGCCAGTTCGTCCTGCTGCTGCTGGCGACCAGCGTGGTCTCGTCGCTGGGCGTCGCCGAACTGTTCCACCAGGCGACATTCATCGATTCTCGCACCTATCGCTCGTTTGAAGCCTATGCGCTGATCACGGTCGCCTACCTCGTCCTGACGCTGGGCTTTCGCGCGCTGTTCTCGCTGGTCTACTGGCTGGTCTTCGTCCGGAGGCCGCGCGCATGATCCGCGAACTCGGCCCCAACGACATCGTCTATCTGCTGGAAGCGGCGCGCTGGACGATCGCGCTGGCGCTGATCGCCATGGTGGCGGGCGGGGTCCTCGGGCTGATCGTCGCGGTGTTGCGCATCGTCAGCTTCCGGCCGGCCAACTGGCTCGCCATCGGCTACATCAATCTCATCCAGGGCACGCCGCTGCTGTGCCAGCTCTTCATCTTCTTTTTCGGGCTGCCGCTGTTCGGCATCCAGGTTGGCGCGTGGGAGGCGGCGGCGCTGGCATTGTCGATCAATGCGTCGGCGTTCCTCGGTGAAATCTGGCGCGGCAGCCTGCAATCGGTGTCGCCGCGGCAGTGGGAGGCGGGCGCGGCGCTCGGCCTCACCTACTGGCAGCGGCTGACCAGCGTGATCCTGCCGCAAGCGGTGCGCATCTCGATCGCACCGACCGTCGGATATCTGATGCAACTGGTGAAGGACACGTCGCTGACGGCGCTGATCGGCTTTATCGAGCTGACCCGCGCCAGCCAGATCCTCAGCGCCGCCACGTTCAAGCCGCTGCAGGTCTATGGCCTCGCCGCCATCGCGTATTTCGTCATCTGCTTCAGCCTGTCGCGGCTGAGCGAGCATCTCGAAAAGAGGACCCATGCCGCTCGTTGAGATCACCGACATCCACAAGAGCTTCGGCAAGGTCGAAGTGCTGAAGGGTGTTTCGCTCAAGGTCGAAAAGGGCGAGATCGTCGCCGTGATCGGCCGTTCGGGCTCGGGCAAATCGACCCTCTTGCGCTGCATCAACGGGCTGGAGCGGGTGCAGTCGGGGCGCATCATCGTCGATGGCCTTGAGGTCACGGCGCCAGACACCAATCTCAACACGCTGCGCGAACATGTTGGAATGGTGTTTCAGAGCTACAATCTGTTCCCGCATCTGTCGGTCGAGCGCAATGTGATGCTGGCCCTCAAGAAGGTGCGCCGGATGAATGAGAATGCGGCGCGCGAGATCGCGCGCGCCATGGTGGCTAAGGTCGGGCTCGCCGACAAGCTCAGCGCCTATCCCGATGAACTCTCGGGTGGCCAGCAGCAGCGCGTCGCCATCGCCCGCTCGCTCGCCATGCAGCCGACGATGATGCTGTTCGACGAGATCACCTCGGCCCTCGACCCCGAACTGGTGGGCGAAGTGCTGCGGGTACTCGAGGAACTCGCCCGCGAGGGCATGACTATGATGCTCGTCACGCACGAGATGAACTTCGCCAAGAACGTCGCCGACCGGGTGGTCTTCATGCACCAGGGCAATGTCCATGAGGACGGCCCGGCACGAGACACCCTGCTCGAGCCGCGTACTCCCGAACTCAGGAGCTTCCTGAGTGCGGTTCTCCACTAGCCTAGACCAACTATCCAACCAAAGGGGACTACAATGTTGAAGCATCTCTCCAGGATCGTCTCAGCCGTGCTCCTGGCCGGCGCCGTGACCGCCGGTCCTGCGCATTCTGCCGATCTGCAGCAGATCATCGCCTCGGGTAAGGTGAGGATCGGCGTGCCGGTGGACGTCGCGCCGTTCGGCTCCAACGACGCCAACAACCAGCCGGTCGGCCTCGACGTCGACATGGCCAACAATATCGCCAAAGCGCTCGGCGTTGAGCTCGAACTGCAGCAGATCACCGGCGCCAACCGCGTGCCGTTCCTTGCGACCGACAAGCTCGATATCGTCATCGCGGCGATGGGCGCAACGCCGGAGCGGGCGCTGACGATCGCCTTTACGTCGCCCTATGCGGCGCTGTCGGTCGGCGTGTTCGGGCCGGATGCCATCGCGATCACCAGTGCCGACCAGATCACCAGCGAGACGATCGCCGTGGCCCGCGGCACGACGCAGGATCTGCTGCTGAGCGAGCTGGCGCCCAATGCGACGATCCAGCGCTATGACGACGACGCGACTGCTGCGGCGGCCTTCATCTCCGGGCAAGCGCAGTTGCTCGCCACCGCCGATATCGTCGCCAAGGATCTGATGGACAAGAACCCGGGTGTTGAACTCAAGCCCAAGTTCCTGATGCAGTTCTCGCCCTGCTACATCGGCATCCAGCAGGGGTCGCCGGAACTGCTGCGCTGGCTCGATACCTACATCCATGTGAGCCAGCTCGACGGCACGCTGTCGGCGCTGTCCGAAAAGTGGATCGGCACCAAGCTGCCCACTCTGCCTGCGATCTGATCGCAGACGCGCGGCAGGACTGCCCTCCTGCCGCGCACCCTTACCCGTCACAGCCCAGTTAGTTGGTTCCGATGACCACCGCTCATACCACCATCGATTTCGACAAGGCCGGCAAGCAAATCGGCTTCGTCGACATCCCGCATTCGCCCCACGAGGACGCCTGGGGCGCGACGCGCATCCCGCTGGCGGTCATCAGCAATGGCCGCGGTCCGACCGTGATCCTCGAAGCTGGCAACCACGGCGACGAGTATGAAGGGCCCATTACACTGGGCGAGCTGATCCGCGAGCTCGATCCGGGCGCCGTGAACGGGCGCATCATCTTTCTGCCGGCGGTGAATGCGCCGGCTGTTGAGGCCGGACGCCGCACCTCGCCGGTCGACGGGCTCAATCTCAACCGGACCTTCCCCGGCGATCCCGCCGGCACGATCACGCAGCAGATTTCGGCCTATGTGAGCACTGTCATCATGCCGCTGGGCGATGCTTTCGTGGATCTCCATTCGGGCGGCTCCTCACTTAACATCCTTCCCAGCGCCATCATCGAGCCGGCCGACGATCCGGCATTGCGGCGGCGCAATATCGACGCGGTGCTGGCCTTCGGCGCGCCGCTCACAGTGGTCATCGACAATCTGGGCGAGCCGCGCACGTCGACCGCGACGGCGGTGCGGGCCGGGCTCGTCACCATTGGCACGGAGATGGCCGGCGCCGGCACGGTGTCCCTCGACGCGCTCGAGATCTGCCGGCGCGGCGTGCGCAATGTGCTGGCGCATTTCGGTGTGCTCGATGCAGCAACGGCAAGTCCGCCGGCACGACCCGATGCGATCCTGCGCATCCCCGGCCACGATGGCTATGTTCTGGCGACGACGGCCGGCGTGTTCGAGCCGTTCCATCCGCTCGGTGCGAGGGTCGAAGCTGGACAGGAAGCCGGACGCATCCACAATCTCGTCGATCCCTCGCGGGTGCCAGAGATCGTGCGCTATGGTGCAAGCGGCATCGTCTATGGCCGGCGCCAGCCAGGGCGCGTGGTGGTTGGCAATTGCTGCATCACCGTGGCCGCGCCCTATGAGGGGGATATCTCGTGATCGTCGAGATCGATGATATTCGTGCTGCCCAGAAGCGGATCGCCGGCATTGTACGGCGCACCCCGGTCATGGAGGCGACGGCACTCCGGACCGGCTTCGGCGACACCTACGATCTCTGGCTGAAGCTCGAACTCCTGCAGGCCACCGGCTCGTTCAAGGCACGCGGCGCGACCAACAAGTTGTTGTCGCTCGACCGGGCGGCGCTGGCGCGCGGCGTCGTCACGGCGTCGGGTGGCAATCATGGCCTCGCCACGGCGCGGGCGGGCCAGATGGCTGGGGTGAAGGCGACGATCTTCCTGCCCACCAACGCGGCGCCGTCCAAGCTCGAGAAGCTGAAGGCTTGGGGCGCCGATGTGCGCATTATCGGCAGCGCCTGGCATGAGTCCAACGAAGCGGCACTGGCGTTCCACAAAGAAACCGGCGCGGCCTATTTCCATCCGTTCGCCGACCCTCTGGTGGTGGCGGGGCAGGGCACAGTAGGGCTCGAGTGTCTTGAACAGATCGAGGGACTCGATACGATCCTCGTCGCGATGGGCGGCGGTGGGCTGGTGAGCGGCGTCGCTACGGCGCTCAAGGCGCTGAAGCCGTCGGTGCGCGTCATCGGCATCGAGGCCGAAGGCTCGCCCGTGCTGCTGCGGTCGCTGGAAGCGGGACGCAATGTGGCGCTCGAACAGGTGACGACCAGTGTTGCCACGATGGCCTGCGCCAAGACCGACGATGCGATCTTCGAGGCGGTGCGGGCGCGAGTCGACGAGATCGTGCTGGTGAGCGACGACGAGATGCGCGGCGCCGCGAAATGGCTGTGGTTCGAACTCGGCCTTGCTGCCGACCTCAGCGGTGCCGCGGCGATCGCAGCGCTGCAAACTGGCCGCGTAAGGCCAGCAGCCGGAGCGGTGGTCTGTGCGATCATCTGCGGCGCGGGACCAGACGGCGTGCTTTGACGGGAGCCAGCCAAACCGTTCAGTTGTGAGTGGCAGCTACGCGGCACACGCTCACATCGACGGAACTCTCGACCCGCAAAAATCTCGAAGACGGCGGCCCGCAGCTCCAGTCCGAGTTCATGCAAGAGCCGCGACACCTCCATTTGGGAGCACGGCAGCCCGAGGGGTTGGCCCTCGCAAAGATGCAGTCGGCTGACGAAGCCGCCATCGTGGCGACGACGCGCTCGCCAAGAGGAACATCCCGCGTTACTCCCGCTTTACGCCAAACAGCGCGGATCGCCCTAGCGTCTTTACGGCCGACGCTCCTACTTGACCGGCATCAAGTGTCAGGGCCGCACGCTGGCGAGCTGCGACCCACATGACCGATGGAGCGTACCATGTTTGCCGACGTCCTCTATTTTCTGGGCGGCCTTGCAGCCTGCGGGCTGATCGGGGTGACCGTCACGCTGGCAGCGAGGCTCTGATGGGTCTCGATGTCAGCCTCGGGCTGCTGTTTGCGGCCGTCGTGCTCGTCTATTGCCTCGTGGCGCTAATCCGCCCGGAAAAGTTCTGAGGCGGCCATGACGCAGGATATCATTCAATTCGCGCTCTATGGCGCGGTGCTGGTTGCGCTAGCGATCCCGCTCGGTGCCTACATGGCGCGGGTGTTTGCCGGCGATGCGGGGTTCCTCCGCTTTGTCGAACGGCCGATCTTTGTGCTCGCCGGCATCAAGCCGGAGCAGGGGCAACACTGGGGTGCCTATGCGCTGGCGCTGATCGCGTTCAACGCGGCCGGCTTCGTGCTGCTGTTCCTGATCCTCAAATTCCAGGATGTGTTGCCGTGGAACCCGCTCGGGCTGCCTGGCCTCAGCGGGCATCTGGCGTTCAACACCGCGATCAGCTTTGTCACCAATACCAACTGGCAGAGCTATGGCGGCGAGACCACCATGAGCTATCTGAGCCAGATGGCTGGGCTGACGACCCAGAACTTCGTGTCGGCCTCGACCGGCATGGCCGTCGCCGCCGCCGTAGCGCGCGGTCTTGCCAGCAAACAGACCAGGACCATCGGCAATTTCTGGGCCGATATGGTGAGAGCGACGCTCTACATCCTCATCCCACTGTCGATCGCCCTCGCGCTTCTGCTCGTCTGGCAGGGCGTGCCACAGACGCTCGCCACCAGCCTCACGGCGACCACGCTCGAAGGCGGCCAGCAGACCATCGCCATCGGGCCGGTCGCATCGCAGCTTGCGATCAAGCAGTTGGGCACCAATGGCGGCGGCTTCTTCAACGTCAACTCGGCGCATCCGTTCGAGAACCCGACGGCGATCGCCAACTTCCTCGAAGTGCTGTCGATCCTCGTGATCTCAGTCGCTTTCTGCTTCACCTTCGGCAAGATGGTCGGTGACAAGCGGCAGGGCATCGCGTTGTTCGCCGCGATGGGCGTGCTGTTCACGATCGGCCTTGCCGGCATCTATGCCGCCGAGGTGCAGCCCAACCCGCTCTATCCCACCAATGTCGTCAGCGACGTGGGCAATATGGAGGGCAAGGAGATCCGCTTCGGCGTGGGCAATTCGGCGCTCTGGGCGGAAGCCACGACCGCTGCGTCCAATGGTTCGGTCAACGCCATGCACGACAGCTTCTCGCCACTCGGCGGCATGATCGCCATGCTCAATATCGAGCTGGGCGAAGTGGTGTTCGGCGGTGTCGGCGTCGGTCTCACGGGTATGCTGCTGCTGGTCATCCTCACGGTGTTCCTCGCGGGCCTGATGGTCGGACGCACACCCGAATATCTGGGCAAGAAGATCGAGGCGCGCGAGGTCAAGCTCGCGGCGCTGACCCTGCTGGTGATGCCCATCGGGGTCCTCGCCTTCTCGGCGCTAGCGATCGTCACCGGCGCGGGGCAGACCGCGGTGCTCAACCAGGGACCTCACGGCCTCACCGAACTGCTCTATGCCTACAGCTCGGCGACCGGCAACAACGGATCGGCCTTCGCCGGCCTCACCGCCAATGTCGACTGGCACAATGCCTGGCTCGGGCTTGCGATGCTGCTCGGCCGCTTCGGCTACATCATCCCGATCCTCGCCATCGCGGGCTCGCTTGCGCAGAAGAAAACCGCGCCCGCCTCCGCCGGCACCTTCCCGACCCATGGGCCGGTGTTCGTCACCCTGCTCGTCGCGACCATCCTGATCGTCGGCGCGCTTACCTTCCTGCCCGTGCTCGCCCTCGGCCCGATCGCCGAACAGGTTTCGATCGCCGCCGGCCAGAGCTTTTGAGGTCCATCATGAGTAAGACATCCACTACGGCTGAGATCGGCCTGTTCGACGGCGCGATCCTGCGCCGTGCGGCCGGGCAGGCCTTCGCCAAGCTCGATCCGCGCGGTCTTGCCCGCAATCCGGTGATCTTTGTTACCGGGCTCACTTCGGTGCTGGTGACGATCCTCGTCATTCGCGATGGTCTTGCCGGTGCCCCGACCTTCGGCATCGGCGTGCAAGTCGCGATCTGGCTCTGGTTCACGGTGCTGTTCGCGAACTTCGCCGAAGCCATCGCCGAAGGCCGCGGCAAGGCGCGCGCCGACGCGTTCCGCGCCACGCGTTCGACGACGCGCGCAAAAGTGCTGGCCGACCCGCGCCGCCGCGATATCCACCATCCCAAAGACGCGGCCGAACTCGATGAGGGCGACGTGATCCTGGTCGAGGCCGGGGACATTGTCCCCACCGATGGCGAAGTGATCGAAGGCGTCGCCTCGGTGGACGAAAGCGCCATCACCGGCGAGAGCGCGCCGGTGATCCGCGAATCGGGCGGCGACCGTTCTTCGGTCACCGGCGGGACGCGGCTTGTCTCCGACTGGCTGGTGGTGAAAGTCACCGCTCGCCCCGGCGAAACCTTCCTCGACAAGATGATCGCGCTGGTCGAAGGCGCCAAGCGCCAGAAGACGCCCAACGAGATCGCCCTCAACATCCTCCTCGCATCGCTGACGCTGGTGTTCCTGTTCGTCGTGGTTTCGCTGCCGGTGTTTGCGATGTGGAGCGGCACGCAGATCCCGGTGATCTATCTCGCAGCACTGTTCATCACGCTGATTCCGACGACTATCGGCGGCTTGCTATCGGCCATCGGCATTGCCGGCATGGACCGGCTGGTGAAGGCCAATGTCATCGCCAAATCGGGCCGCGCCGTGGAGGCGGCGGGCGATATCGACGTGCTGCTGCTCGACAAGACCGGCACCATCACCTTTGGCAACCGCATGGCCGACGCGTTCATGCCGCTGGGCGGCGTGACCGAACAGCAGCTCGCAGAGGCCGCCTACCT
>JBKJTB010000194.1:0-5408 GCA_046594305.1 Devosia sp.
GGCGAGCCGATCAGCGAGGTGATCGACATCCGCATAGTCGACACGGTCGTGATCCAGCGCGCCGCCAATGTGATCCCGCAGATCGTGCAGGTGCTGATCGACAAGCGGCCCAAGAACGCCACGCCCTATGTGTTCCCGGAAGTCTGTCCCGTTTGCGGCTCGCCCGCCGTGCGCGAAATCAACGAGAAGACCGGCAAGGAAGACGCGCGACGCCGCTGTACCGGCGAGCTGATCTGCTCGGCGCAGGCGGTCGAGCATCTCAAGCATTTTGTGGCGCGCGGCGCGATGGATATCGAGGGGCTGGGCGGCGAGAACATCGAGCTGTTCTTCGACAAGGGGTTACTCAAGACCTCGGCCGATGTGTTCAAGCTCGAACGCAAGCGCGAGGACGTGCAGCGGGCGCTGCATGACCGGCGCGAGGAGCAGGCGCGGCAGCGCGAGGAAGCGAGCGGCACCAAGCGCAAGAAGGTGCTGTCCGCCGACGAGCGCACCTATGAGGGCCTCGACAAGCTCTTTGCCAGCATCAATGCGCGACGCGAGCCGGAACTCGATCGGTTCATCCTCGCGCTCGGCATCCGGCATGTGGGCGAAACCACGGCGGCGGTGTTCTCCAAGACCTTCTCGACCGTCGAAGCTTTCCGCGACGCGGGGATCAGCGGCGAGTTTCCCTCGATCGACGGCATCGGCGAAACCGCGACCAAGGCGGTGACCGACTTCTTCTCGAACGCGCGCAACGTCACGGTGTTCGACGATCTGCTGAACGAAGTGACGCCGAAGCCCTATGTGGTCACGATATCGGCCAACTCGCAGGTGGCGGGCAAGACAGTGGTGTTCACCGGCTCGCTCGAGAAGATGACGCGCGGCGAGGCGAAGGCGATGGCCGAGCGGCTCGGCGCCAAGGTGGCCGGCAGTGTTTCCAAGAACACCGACATCCTCGTGGCGGGGCCGGGTGCCGGCTCGAAGCTCAAAGCGGCGAGCGAACTCGGTATCCTTGTTTTGGACGAAGATGGGTGGCTTGATCTCGTCAAGCAGTAGCCGTCCATTACCCCTCGGCTCCGACTGGCTGGGCTCTGCATTCTGCTTCAACCAAAGAGACACCATGCGCAAATTGCTCGTCAGTCTTCTCATCTTCGCCGGCTCGATTATCCCGGCATGGGCGTTCGATACGCCGAACGAATTGCTGGAGGCGATCTACGCCCCATACTCGGAGGGCATCGACTTCGACTGGGGTGACTGGGAGCCGGCCACGGTTCGGTCGGAAAGCCTCAACGCGCTGTTCGCCAAGGACGATGAGGAGACGCCCGACGACATGGTGGGGCGGATTGATTTCGATCCCTACATCAACGCCCAGGATTACAATCTCACGGACCTCGATATCGGCGAGGCTGAGATCGACGGCGATGCGGCCACCGCGGAGGTGAAATTCGTGAATTTCGACCTGCCGCAGCACATGACCTTCAGCATGGTCAGGGAAGCTGATGGGTGGAAGGTGGATGACGTCGAGTCGCACGACACCAACTATCCCTATTCGCTACGTGCGCTGCTGCAGGCCCCGCTGCCGTAATAGTTCGCCGCGATTGTGCCTTACCGCGCCGCTACTCGTGCCACGATCGATCCGGGGAGTGGCAGAATGAAACTTGGTTGGGCGGGGCTTGCCCTGATGCTGGCGATGTCGTCGCCGGCGTGGGCTTACGACGATCCCAAGGCGCTGGTGGATGCGATCTATGCGCCGTACACGACGCTGGGGACCGCGACCGGCCAGGACCCGGCGCAATATTATTCGGAGCGGCTGAAGGGGCTGGTTGCCGCGAACGCCGCTGCGTCGGGCGAGAACGCTCCGCCGGTGCTCGACTTCAACCCGTTTATCGGCGCCACGCAGGCACTGCTCCGCGACCTGTCCGTTGGGACGCCCGTCGGCAACACTGAGAGCGCCATCGTCACCGTGTCGTTCGGCAATTTCGGCGAGATCAGCCTGCTCTCCCTGTCGCTGGTGCGAGAGGCCGATGGCTGGAAAGTCGACGACATCGCCTCGCTCGGCCAAGGCGAGAACTGGCTCTTGAGCTGGCTGCTGCAGTACGACCCGTTCGCCATCAGATAGCGCGCGTCGCCTCCTTCAGCCATGGCTTGACCTCGCCCCTGAGGCTCGGGCCGATCTCCTTGAAGACGCGCTTGTGGTAGGCGTTGAGCCAGTCCTTCTCATGCGGGAGCAGCAGCTTTTCGTCGACGAGGCGGAGGTCGATGGGGCAGAGGGTCATTGTCTCGAGCTCGAGGAAGTTGCCGTCGCCGACGCTGCTGGCAACGACCAGAACGAGATTCTCGATGCGGATGCCGTAGGCGCCGGTCTTATAGAAGCCGGGCTCGTTGGAAATGATCTGGCCGGCTTCGAGCGGCATGGGGTAGCGCGGCGAAAAGCCGATCGGCCCTTCGTGCACGCCGAGGAATGCGCCGACGCCGTGGCCGGTGCCGTGGTTGTAGGTGGCGCCATCCTGCCAGAGGAACTGGCGGGCGAGGACGTCGAGCTGGGCGCCTGACGTGCCGCGCGGAAATTTCTGCATCGTCAGCGCCATCATGCCCTTGAGGACGCGGGTGAACCGGTCCTTCTGCTCGGCGGTCGCCTTGCCGGTGAACATGGTGCGCGTGATGTCGGTGGTGCCGCTGAGGTACTGCGCGCCCGAATCGAGCAGCATGATCTCGCCGGCCTTGAGCGTCCGATTGGAGCGTTCGTCGACGCGGTAGTGGACGATGGCGCCGTTGGGGCCGGCGCCCGAGATGGTGTCGAAACTCGCATCGACGCAGGTCTCCTCCTCGCGGCGGAACTGCTCCAGCGCCTCGACGATGCCGATTTCGGTAAGCTTGCCCCTGGGCGCCTCGCCGTCGAACCAGTGGAGGAATTTTGCGAGCGCGATGCCGTCGAGCTTGTGCGCTTCCTTCATGCCGCCGATCTCGGCGTCGTTCTTCTTCGACTTGGGCAGCAGGATTGGGTCGCGCTTCTCGATGATCACCGCATCGCTGACGCCGCCGACGGCCGAGACGAGGGCGAGGGGAGCAGTGGCGGGATCGATCCAGACGCGCTTGTCAGCGGCGCCGAGCTTGCGCAGTTCGCCCATGAGGCTCGCAACGTCCGCAACCTTCGCGATGCCACTCAGGCCCTTCTTCAAGTCGGCGCTGATCTTGTCCTTGTGGACGAAGAGCGTCGGCTGGCCCTTCTGGGGGACCAGCGCGAAGCCGAGTACCACGGGAACGTTCGGCACGTCGCGGCCGCGCATGTTGAGCAGCCAGTTGATCGATTCGGGCAGGGTGAGGACGACGACGTCGGCGTTCTCGGCGATGAGCGTCTTGCGGAGGTCCGCCAGCTTGTCCTCAGCGGTCTTGCCGGCGCGGTTGTGGCCGAGGAACTCGACCGGGGTCACCGGCGGGGCGGGGCGGTCGGTCCAGACCTTGTCGACGAGATTGGCAGACGGGACGAGCGTGACGAGCCCCGCCAGCTTCTCGCCAAGGTCCTTGATTTCGCCCGGCGTGTGCAGCCACGGATCGAAGCCGAGCTTGCCGCCTTTGGGCACGAAGTCGCCGATGCGGGCGTCGAGGCTGCCCTGGCCGGCTTCGATGACGATCACTGCCTTGACGTCGGTCTCGAGCGGCGCCTGGAGCGTGTAGCGGCTGTCGATGAACAGCCCGGCCTTCTTCGGCCCGACCACGGCGATGCCGGCCGAGCCGGTGAAGCTCGTCACATAGGCCAGCCGCGCTTCGCTGTCGGGCACCGACTCACCGCGATGCGCATCGGCCCGGGGGACGAGGAAGCCGTCGAGCCCGGCGTCAGCGATGGCGCCGCGGAGCGCCTTGAGCCGGCCGGCGACAGTGGCGGGCGTGGTCCGGGTGGCGAATTTCTGGAAGATTGCCGGGCCGAAGGCGGTATTTGCCATGGTTCATGTCCTGTTAAGCCGGGTTGCGGCATTGGCATGGCTGGGTTGCCGGATGCCGCCTTTCCGGGGTGGTGATGAGCGCCTATCTACGCACTGTTCGCGAAGGCGGACCAGATTTTGAAAGTGACTACGATGAACATCAGCAACACCGATTTCCGCAAGGCCCTCGACGGCATGATCAGCGCGCGTAACCGCGAAGCGACCCGTCAGGTTGTCCGGGCCAATGAATTTCAGCTCATCGGCGCGATTACCAAGCGGCCGAACTGAGGCCAGTTCGGCCAACCGTTCTTTACCTCCGCCCCATGCAGGCGACTCGCAAATCCCCGGATCACTTCCGGGGATTTTGTTTTTGATCATCGCGGCGCGTGCCTCGAGGTTTTCTCGAGGATCAGCGTCGCCCAGTCGCCGCGGATGAGTTTCTGGCGCAACACGATGCGCTGCTGCCGATAGGCGTTGGCGACCAAGGCGGCCTGCGTGGCCAGCAGGCCCGACAGGATGATCGTGGCGCCCGGCGATGCGGCCCGGCCGATGGCGGGGGCAATGGCGACGAGCGGGGCGGCGAGAATGTTGGCGACGATCAGATCATAGGGCGCGCCGCGGGCGATGGTGGAATGATCGAGGCCTGGGGCAGTGACGGCCCGGATCAGATTGCCGACGCCATTGTCGCGGGCGTTCTCGATGGTGGTCTGCGTGGCGATCGGATCGATATCGCTGGCGAGCACGGGCGCATGCGTGCGCTTGGCGAGCGCGATGGCGAGGACGCCGGTGCCGGTGCCCACATCGATGATTTTTCGCGGGCGCTGATGCTTGAGCGTTAGCTCGATGGCTTCGAGGCAGCCGGTGGTGGTCTCGTGATGGCCGGTGCCAAAAGCCAGCGCGGCTTCGATGCGCAACGGGATGAGGCCGGCGGGCGGGACGTACTCGGCGCTATGGCTGCCATAGACGTAGAAGCCGCCGGCAGTGACCGGCTGCAGGCCTTCGAGCGATTTAGCGACCCAGTTCACCTCGGCGTCGATGGGGCTGATGGTGAAGTCGACGTCACCGCCCAGCGTTGTTCGCGCCAGATCCTCGAAGGCGATCAGGTCGGGCAGCATCTCGCAGGTGGCCTCGAACACCCATTCGCCGTTGTCCGCGTCCTCATGCGCCGAGGCGGTGAGGGCGAGGTCGTCGCGCTCCATCACGGCGTCCACCAGGGCATAGGCCTGGTCGCGGGTGAGGGGGGTGGAAATCTGGCTCAGGCTCATGCCTCGTTGTGGCTGGGGAGGGGGCGGCAAGTCAATGTAGCTCTCTGCTCTGTCGAGCGAGCCGGAGACGGGTCGTTCGGCCAAGCGCGGCTCGTAGGCGAGCGAAGGCGTCCGGTGGCCCGGTACAGCTCTGGCGATCGCCTGGCTGAGTTAGTGTACGGAGCCCCGAGGCGCGTACGCCTCGATGTTTAATTGTAATAGAGACGCACTCGCCTCGGGGCGCGGGATTTCAGGATCACGTGCG
>JBKJTB010000290.1:0-3566 GCA_046594305.1 Devosia sp.
GGCGCCCTGGTGTGGAAAGCAACCGGTTCTGCCGAGCTGACCGTGCTCGCCATGATGGCGAGCGGCGCCTTGGTCGGCGCCGTCAACGGCAGCGTCTACATCTTTGGCCGCCTGCCGCATCCGTTCATCATCACGCTCGCTACCCTCAGCATCGCGAAGGGTGTTGCCCTGGAGCTGGCCGATGGCCGCGCCCTCCCCGGTATGCCCGATCTCATCCGCTTTATCGGCGGCAGTTCGATGCTCGGCATTCCGGTCTCGACGCTGGTGGTCTTCGGCGTTGCGGCGCTCGTCATGATGATGATGCGCACGATGGTGTGGGGCCGCTGGATCTATGCCGTCGGCGGCAAGCCGGAGGCCGCAATGCGCATGGGCATTCCGGTCAACGGCGTGCTGATCTCGACTTACATCATCTCGGGGCTGTGCGCCGGTATCGGCGCGGTGATCCTTGCCGGCCGCACCGACGCCGGCTCGCCACTCTTCGGCAATCTGCTCGAGCTCGACACTATCGCCGCGGTCGTCATCGGCGGAGCCAGCTTCCTTGGCGGTCGCGGCCATATCGGGCACGCATTGGTGGGTGCGCTGATGATCGGCGTGATCCGCAACGCGCTCAACCTGCTGAACGTCGACATCTTTTTCCAATTGATCGCCATCGGTGTCGTCATCGTGCTGGCGGTCGAGGCCGACGTGCTGCGCAACCATCTCGAAGCACGGCTGCGCGCCCTGCGGGCGGCGAGGCTGCAATGACCGGCACCATC
Source organism: Devosia sp. (assembly GCA_046594305.1). Taxonomy (GTDB): domain Bacteria; phylum Pseudomonadota; class Alphaproteobacteria; order Rhizobiales; family Devosiaceae; genus Devosia_A. The sequence continues at coordinate 756 of JBKJTB010000290.1, forward strand.
GTCCTCGAAGTCCGCAATGCCACCAAGCGGTTCGGCCCGGTGCTGGCGCTCAACGACATCAGCCTCGAGGCTCGCCGGGGCGAGGTGCTGGCGCTGCTGGGTGATAATGGCGCGGGCAAATCGACGCTGATCAAATGCATCAGCGGCGTGCACCAGTTCGACACTGGGGACCTTCTGATCGACGGCGTCAGCGCGCCGATCCGCTCGCCCGCCGAGGCCCGCACGGCCGGTGTCGAGACCGTCTACCAAGACCTCGCGCTCTTTGACAATCTGACGCCGGCGCAGAACTTCTACGCCGGCCGCGAGCTCGCTGGTCCGTCGTGGCTTCCGGTGGGAATGCGATTCCTCCGCTCGCGCGAGATGGACCAGCGCACCAGCGAAGTGCTCGACCGACTCAAGGTCATCCTGCCGCGAAAGGACGCGACTGTCGCGCTCATGTCCGGCGGACAACGGCAGGCCGTTGCCGTGGCGCGGGCCAGCGTCTTCGCCCGCAAGGTCGTGATCCTCGACGAGCCCACAGCGGCGCTCGGCCTCCGCGAAGCGCGCAAGGTGCTCGACCTCGTGGCGCAGCTCCGCGACGAGGGCAACGCGGTGATCCTCATCACTCACAACATGGAGCACGTCACCGAGCTGGCGAGCCGCGCCGTGGTGCTGCGGCAGGGCCGCAAGGTCGGCGAGATTGTGCCCAGCAAAACCAATCAACAGGAGCTCGTCTCGATGATCGTCGGGGCGTGATCCGAAAATTCGCCGGCCCCTCCGGGCGGCGGAAATGGGCAGCCTCCGGGCCGCTCGCTCATGGGAGGAAGAGTATGCAACTGAAACGCGCATTGATCGGGGGGCTCGCACTGGCGATCGCCAGCACCCTCCCCGTGACCGCCGCCGATCCGGTCAAGATCGGCTTCATCACGAAGTTCCCGGTGGAGTTCTATTCCACCATGGAAGACGCCGCCAAGGCCTACGCCGCAGCACATCCCGAGGTCGAGATCGTCTATGGCCAAGGACAGTCGGGCACCGATATCGAGGGGCAGATCGCGCTCATCGAGTCGATGGTGACGCAGGGCGTGGCCGGTATCGCGATCACACCGGTGGATCCGACGGTCGCCCCGGCGCTCGACGCCGCCGTCGCCGCCGGCATCAAGGTGGTGCTGATGGACAATGGGATTCCGAACTGGACCGGGCTGACTGCCATCGCCACGACCAACAACTACAATGCCGGCAAGATTGCGGGCGAATATCTCGCCTCGGTGCTCAAGGATGGCGATACGCTCGGTATCCTCGAAGGCGTGCCTGGTGTCCCGGCGCTCGATGATCGTGTCAACGGCATGCTTGAAGGTCTTGGCGCCGTGAAGGTCGAGATCGTCGGCAAGGGTGGTACCAACTGCACGCAGGAACTCGGCGTGTCTGTCGCTGAGGATCTGCTGACGGCGCATCCCGACCTCAAGGCGATCTACGCCGCCTGCGGTCCTCCGGCCGTCGGCGCCACGCAGGCGATTGCCAATGCCGGCATCGCCAATGATGCCATCATCATGGTCGGCTTCGACGCGTGCTGCGGCGAACTCGACAAGATCGTCTCGGGCCAGGAAGACGCCAGCGTCGCGCAGTTCCCGGCCAAGATGGGTGAGCTTGGGGTCGACACGCTGGTCAAGGCCATCCGCGGCGAAGCTATCGAGGCAAACGTCGATACCGGCGCCGGCCTCGTGACTGCCGAGAACGTCAAGGACTTCATGTAACGCACGACGGGGCCGGGCTCGCGCTCGGCCCCATTGTCATCCACACGGAACAATCGCGAATGGACGTCATGGACGCGCTGGTCTGTCTTAAGCCCGGCGAATTGAAGCTGATGCAACGGCCAAAACCAGCGCGCGGCGCCGGCGAGGTGCTGGTGAAGCCGGTGCGGATCGGCATCTGCGGGACCGACTATCATATCTATGAGGGCAACCAGCCCTTCCTCAATTACCCGCGCGTGATGGGCCATGAGCTCGCCGTCGAGGTGGTCGAGGCGCCGCCCGGAAGTGGGTTCGCGATCGGCCAGATCTGCGTGGTGAACCCATATCTCAGTTGCGGTCACTGCGTCGCCTGCCGACAGGGCAAGCCCAATTGCTGTGTCACCATTGCCGTGCTCGGCGTTCACCGCGACGGCGGGATGACCGGGCTGATCTCGTTGCCACCGAAGAATCTGGTCGCCGCTAACGATCTCTATAAGGACGAGTGCGCCATGGTCGAATTTCTTGCCATCGGCGCACACGCCGTGCGGCGCGGAATGGTGTCGCCAAAGGAGCGCGCGCTGGTCATCGGTGCCGGTCCCATAGGCCTGGGAGTGGGCCTCTTCGCCTCGCTCTCGGGAGCCAATGTCACGATGATGGATCGCGACGAGGCGAGGCTAGATGCGGCTCGCTCGCTGTTTGCAGTTGGCAGCACGATCTTGGCCACCGACGACCCGACCCAAACGATCATCGAGGAGAGTGGCGGCGAAGGATACGATGTCGTGTTCGATGCCACCGGAAGCAGACAGTCCATCGAAAGCGCCTTTGCCTATGTTGCCCATGGCGGCCGCTACGTGCTCGTCAGCATCGTAAAGGGTCAGATCAGTTTCGAGGATTCAGACTTCCATCGGAAGGAGCTCACACTGATCGCCAGCCGCAACGCGACGCTGGAGGATTTCGAGCGGGTGATCGGTGCGATCAAGGCGGGCCAAGCGCCCGCAGCCAAATGGATCACGCATCGCACCTCGCTCGAGGGGGCGATGACAGATCTGCCGAACTGGGTCACCAAGAAGGCCGGGCTGATCAAGGCCGTCATCGCAATCGACTG
>JBKJTB010000296.1:0-9289 GCA_046594305.1 Devosia sp.
AACGCTTTGGCCTGCTTGACGCCTTCCAGCGCGGCGATCTGGGTGAGCAGCGGCTCGGTCAGCGCGCCATCGATCGAGAGCAGCGCGATGGCGTCGCCGCCGACATCGGCGCGGCCCAGGTTGAAGTTGGCGATGTTGATGCCGAGGTTGCCGAGCAGCGTGCCCAGCCGGCCGATATGGCCCGGCTTGTCCTCGTTGGTGACGTACAGCATCGACGGCGTCAGCTCCGCCTCCATGCTGATACCCTTCACCTGGATGATACGCGACTTGCCATTGCCGAACACCGTTCCAGCGATGCTCCGTTCCTGCTTCTCGGTCGTGATCGTCAGCCGGATATAGCCTTCATACGCCCCCTGCTGGTCGCGCGTCGCCACCTCGACATTGATGCCGCGATCTTTGGCGATCTGCGGCGCCGACACCATGTTGATGTCGCCCATCTGCGGCTTCAGCACGCCGTTGAGCGCCGCCGCCGTCATCGGCTTGGTGTTGAGCTGGGCGACATTGCCCTCGTACTCGATCTTGACGCCGGTGATCGGGTTTTCGGTCAACTGGCCCGCGAACGAGCCGAGCGCCTCGGCGAGCTTCACCCACGGCGTCAGCCGCGGCGCTTCTTCCGCCGAGATCGAGGGAAAGTTGAGCGCGTTGGTGATCTCGCCCGTCATCAGATAGGCCGATATCTGCTCGGCCACCTGCAACGCCACATTTTCCTGCGCTTCCGTGGTCGACGCCCCGAGGTGCGGCGTGCAGATCACGTTGGCGAGTTCGAACAGCGGATTCTGCTCCGCCGGCTCGGTCTCGAACACGTCGAGCGCCGCACCGGCAACCTTGCCCGATTTCAGCGCGTCATAGAGCGCCTTCTCGTCGATCAGTCCGCCGCGCGCGCAGTTGATGATGCGCACGCCATCCTTCATCTCGGCGATGGCCTCGGCATTGATGATGTTGCGCGTCGCATCGATCAGCGGCGTGTGCAGCGTGATGAAATCGGCACGCTTGAACAGTTCGTCCAGCTCTACCTTCTCGACACCGATCGCCTGCGCCCGCTCCGCCGTGAGGAACGGATCGTACGCCACGACTTTCATCTTGAGGCCCTGCGCCCGGTCCGCGACGATCGAGCCGATATTGCCCGCGCCGATCAGGCCCAGCACCTTGCTGGTCACCTCGACGCCCATGAAGCGGTTCTTTTCCCACTTGCTCGCCTTGGTCGATTGATCCGCCTCGGGCAACTGGCGGGCGAGGGCGAACATCATGGCGATAGCATGCTCGGCCGTCGTGATCGAATTGCCGAAGGGCGTGTTCATCACGATGATGCCCTTCTTGGTCGCCGCCGGAATGTCGACATTGTCGACGCCGATCCCGGCCCTGCCGATGACCTTGAGATTCTTGGCCGCCGCGATGATCTTCTCGGTCACCTTGCTGGCCGAGCGAATGGCCAGCCCGTCATACTGGCCGATGGCCTCGAGGAACTTGTCCTTGTCCTTGCCCAGGTCCGGCAGATAGTCGACCTCGACGCCATTATCCTTGAAGATCTGCACAGCGGTCTTGCTGAGCTTGTCCGAAACGAGAACCTTGGGCATTTGCACCCTCCGGGTGAGCGAATTGTGAGTAGCGAATAGCGAATAGGGGAAGAGCGACCTGCGAGCACAGCGAGCAGCCCTATTGGCTACTCGCTACTTCGCTATTCGCTCTACTTCAGCGCAGCCTTCTCGGCCTCGAACGCAAAATCCAGCCACGGCAGCAGCGCCTTGAGCGACTCCGCCTCGATCGTCGAGCCGGCCCAGATCCGCAGCCCTGGAGGCGCGTCCTTGTAGGCGCCAATGTCGTAAGCGGCACCAGCCTTGTCCAAGCGCGACACCATCGCCTTGGTGAACGCCGCCTGCGCCTCGCCATCGAGCGCCGTGAACGCCGGGTCGACCACCGACAAACACACCGAGGTGTTGGAACGCTGTTCCGGCACCTTGCCCAAGAAATCGATCCACGGCGTCTTCGCCACCCAGTCCGCAATCACCTTGAAGTTCGCGTCGGCCCGCGCCTGCAACGCCCCAAGGCCGCCCTGCGCCACGCCCCATTCCATCGCGTCGATCGCGTCTTCGATCACCAGCATCGAGGGCGTGTTGATCGTCGCCGCCTCGAACACTTCCATCAGGAGCTTGCCGCCCTTGGTCAGCCGGAAAATCTTCGGCAGCGGCCAGCTCGGCTTGTAGCTCTCGAGCCGGGCCACAGCGCGCGGCGACAGGATCAGCACGCCATGCGCCGCCTCGCCGCCCAGCGCCTTCTGCCAGCTGAACGTCACGACATCGAGTTTCGCGAAATCGAGCTTCTGCGCAAATGCCGCCGAGGTCGCGTCGCAGATCGTCAAACCCTTGCGGTCCGCCGCGATCCAGTCGCCATTGGGCACCCGCACACCCGACGTCGTGCCGTTCCAGGTGAACACCACGTCATGGTCGAAATTGACCTGTCTCAAATCCGGCAGCTCGCCGTACCCAGCCTTGATGACGCGCGCGTCGGCGAGCTTCAATTGCTTGGCGACATCGGTCACCCAGCCTTCGCCGAAACTCTCCCAGGCCAGCATGTCGACCGGCCGTTCGCCGAGCAGCGACCACAGCGCCATCTCGACCGCGCCGGTGTCAGACGCCGGCACGATGCCGATCAGATAGTCCGCCGGCACTTCGAGCAGTTGCCGCGTCAGATCGATCGCCTTCTGGATCCGCGCCTTGCCCGGCTTGCTCCGATGCGAGCGGCCGACAAGGGCATCCTTCAGCGCATCAACCGTCCATCCAGGACGTTTGGCGCAGGGACCCGACGAAAAATTTGGATTGGCCGGTTTAACCGCCGGTGCGGTGAGCAGATCTGCCATGGCGACCCTCCCAGGTCGAAAGCCTCACGTTAGGGTGAGGTGTCCTGAGGCCGCAGATACTCCTGTCGCGAAAAACCTGCAAGGGACATTTCGTCTCTCCAATTTCGCGAACGACCGGCTAAGGTAAACGCAGCGTCACGGGGAATACACAAATGACCAGCCTGCAAGCACTCGCATCTTCGCGTCCGACTCGCTCCCTCGCGCCCGATGAAGTGCTGATCTCGCAGGGCGGACCCGGCGGCGACCTTTTCATCCTCGAACAGGGCGAACTGGCCGTTGAGCGCGACGGCGTTCCTGTCACCACGATCTCGGCGCCCAACGCACTCGTCGGCGAAATGTCGGTTTTGCTCGGCACCCCCAACAGTGCAACCGTCCGGGCGATCGGGCCGGTCACCGTGCGGAGCATCGAGGATGCCCGCAACCATCTGCTGCAGGATCCGGAACTGACGTTCCTGCTCGCATCGCTCGTCGCCGCCCGGCTTGACGCGACCACTGCCCTGCTCGTCGACCTCGCCAAGGAACACCCCGGCAAGACCGAACAGGGGCTCCTGGCCCGCATCCTCTCCGCCTTGACGCTACAGGCCGACGACGGGGCGACGGTCACGCGGCACGATCTGTTCGGCTGACCCGCGATCAGCCCGCCGCCAGCTTCTCCAGCCGGTCGGCGAGCCCGTTGAGCTCCCATTTGCGTGCAAGCGCCGCGCCACTCGCCCAGTCCGGCGCCGCCGATTTGATCGCCGGCAGTTTTACATCGCGCACCATCGTCGCGATCCGGCGGTAGAGCCGCAGCGCCTCCGCCTCGCTCGCAAACTTGCCGTCCGCCAGCGCCGCTTCGAGGGTCCCATACTTCTTGAGCAGGCTCGCCGCCGTCACGGCGCCGACGCCCTTGGCGCCCGGAATCTTGTCCGACGGATCGCCGCGCAGCGCGATGAAGTCGGGCACCTGCTCGGGCAGCACGCCGTAGCGCTCGACCACGCCCGCTGCATCGATCCGCGCGATCTCGCCGGCCTTCACCGGCTGGATGACCGTGATGGCGTCCGACACAAGCTGGTACATATCGCGGTCGCCGCTCGCGACCAGTGCCGTGCCGCCCCGTTTCTCCTCTGCCGTCGCCGCCGAGGCGACGTAGTCGTCGGCCTCGAGCGCATTGCCCTTGCCATAGAGGAAGCCGAACGACGCGATGAACTCCGGCAGCACATCGAGCTGCTCGACGATCTCGTCGTCCATCTCGCGGCCGCCCTGATAGCCGTCGAGTTCCTTCGCCCGCCAGTTCGCCTCGCTGAGCTTGTCCCACCCCACGAACACCGCGCGCGGTTTCTCCGCCTCGATCAGCCGCACGACGTAATTGGTGAACCCCAAAATCGCGTTGCCCGCCTTGTCGCCCGCCCGCCGCACCGACTTCGGCACGCCGTGATAGGCCCGGTGCGCAAACGAATCCCCGTCGATCACCAGCAGCGGCCCCTCGTCCGCGCGCGCCGCCATCAGTCGAACATCACGAGGTTGAGCGCCGCAAACGGCCCGCCCGGAAACTCGATCATCCTGCCACCCTCCCGCAACCCGCCAAGGTCGATCCGGTAAAACCCAATTCTATCGATGATGCCGCCAAGCTCCGCCTTCGCGTCCGCATCGTCGCCCGCCATGAACAGCACTCGCCTGCCTCCCTCGGCCCGCGGATCGCCCGCCAGCAGATGCGGCAGCAGATGGTTGAATGCTTTCACCACCCGCGCGCCCGGCACATAGGTCGCGAACGCCTCGCTCGAGGTCCGTCCGTGGAGGTTCACCGGCTTGAAGCTCGGGCCCTCGAGCGCATTGGTGCAATCGACCACGATCCTGCCGGTCCAGTCCACCCCGCCCAGCGCCTCGCCGAGCCGCGTCCACGGCACCGCGACGAACACCAGGTCAGAGGCCAGCACCTCGTCCCGCGTCCCTGCCGCCACATGCGGCGCCAGCATCGACGCCAGCGGTCCCATCGCCTGAGGCCCGCGCCGGTTGAGGATTTTCGCCTCGATCCCCGCCCGCGCCAGCACCGTGCCGATCGCCGACCCGACTGCGCCGGCTCCCACAATTCCGATGCTCAACGATCCGCTCCCGCCTTCAGTCCTGCCTGGGCGTTGCTGCGGATCTGCCGCAGTGCTTCGAGCAGCTTGAGCTCCGTCTCCGGTCCGAGATTGCCCAGCATCTTCTCGAACAGCACCACGCCCTCGCCGCCCATGAGTTTGAATACCGGCACCACGCCGTCGGCAAGATAGATGCGCCGCACCCGGTTGTCGCTCGGGTCGGGACGCCGTTCTACCCAGCCCTTCGCCTCCATCCGTTCGAGCAGTTTGCCCGCCGAAGCCCGCGTCATCTGCATGATATTGGCGAGATCGCTCTGCGATGCCCCGGGATTCTCGAACACATGCATGATCGCCCACCACTGCCCGTGCGTCAGCTTGTGGCGCGCCATGGCCTGGTCGAAATTGGTGGCGATCAGCCGGCTCAATTCGTGGACGATGTAGAGGATGCGCCCATGCGCATAGGTAAGATCGGTCGGTGCGTTTTCGACCTCTCCAAGATACTCCGCGATCGTCTGAACTTTGGGCAAGATCCGCCTCCATTCGGTGATGGCAATAGCATGAAATGAACCGGCGCCGCTCAAAACCCGGGACCGGTCTCGGCGCCTCGGACGATTGTATGCTAGTAAACAATATGCTAGGAAACAATCGTTCGAGAGGCCCGCCAAACAGGGCTCCGAGGGAGATTATCAATGGACAATCAAGACAACCGCGCCCCCGGCGCGGGCCTTGCCACGACCGATCAGCCGTCGCGCGTGTCGCGCCGCGACTTCTTCCGCAAAGCCAGCGCCGGCGCCGCCGCCGTGACGCTCGGCGTCACCTATGTCAGCAGCGTCGAAGCCCAGGAATGGGCCGAGACCACCGACGTCGTTGTGGTCGGCTCCGGCGGCGCAGCGCTCGCCGGTGCAGCCGGCGCGCTCGATGCGGGGGCTAAGGTCAATATCTATGAGAAGGGCGTCGTTGCTGGGGGCACCACCGCAAAGTCCGGTGGTCAGTACTGGATTCCCAACAGCCCGTTCATGCAGGAAGCCGGCATTGCCGACCCCAAGGCGGACGCGCTCAAATACATGGCGCGCCTCGGCTTCCCCACGCTCTACCGCGCCGGCGACGCCAAGCTCGGGCTCTCCGACCACCAGTATGACATGCTGTCGGCCTATTACGACAACGCCGGCCCGGTGATCAAAATCCTCAGCGACGAAGGCGCCCTGCCGTCCGCCATGGCCCACACCCATGGCGGCGAAGCCACGCCGGACTATTTCGCCCACCTCGATGAGAACGTCCCCAAGCGCGGCCGCACCACGGACCCGCTGAACGGCGAGGGCAAGCCCGGCTATGGCGGCGACATCATCGTCGCGCTGAGCGCCTACGCCGAGGCCAAGGGCTCGCCCGTCATCACCGAGACGCAGGTCAGCCGAATCGTCCTCGACGAAAACCGCGCCGTGGTCGGCGTCGAAATCACCGACGCCAATGGCTCGCGCCTGATCCGCGCCACCAAGGGCGTGATCTTCGGTTCGGGCGGCTTCACCCAGAACGCCGAGATGCGGCAGAACTATCTGCGCATGCCGGTGCTCGGCGGTTGCGCCGTCCCGACCAATCAGGGCGACCTCGTCAATCTCGCCATCGAGATCGGCGCCAAGCTCGGCAACATGAACGAAGCCTGGCTGCAGCAGGAAATCCTCGAGGAAGTCCTCGAGTTTTCCTCGGTCCCCTCGGGCGTCTGGTTCCTCGGCGGCGACTCGATGATCGCCGTCAACAAATACGGCAATCGCCTCTACGACGAAAAGTTCGTCTACAATGAGCGCACCCGTACCCACCTCACCTGGGACGCGGTCAAGTCGGAGTACTCGAACTACTTCCAGTTCATGATCTTCGACGACGCCGCCATCGCCAAGGGCGGCATGATGATGCCCCCCGCCGGTGCCGATATGCCGGCCTACATCATCAAGGGCGACACCCTCGAAGCCCTCGCCACCGCAATCGACGAGCGGCTCGCATCGCTCGAAGACCGCATCGCCCACTTCCGCCTCGACGCGACCTTCGTCACCCAGACGACGGCCACCATCGAGCGCTTCAACGGCTTTGCGGCAGCGGGCAAGGACCTCGACTTCAGGCGCGGCGAACAGCCCATCGACAACCACTTCCATGGGCCGAGCGACAACAACCACATGGCCCCGATCACCACATCGGGTCCCTACTACGCGATCATCCTCGCGCCGGGCACGCTCGACACCAAGGGCGGGCCGGTCACCGACGCGCTCGGCCGCGTCGTCAACGTCAAGGACGAAGTGATCCCGGGCCTCTACGCCTCGGGCAATTGCTCCGCCTCGATCTCGGGCCAGGCCTATTGGGGTGCCGGTGGCACGCTCGGCCCGGCCATCACCTTCGGCTATCTGGCCGGCAAGGACGCTGCGGCGCGCGCCTGACCCGCGTACCCGGCTCCGGCGGACGGCCGTCTCCCCCTGGCCGTCCGCCACTCATTTTCACGGAAACCTCCATGCGCACCTCCCTCCTCCTCCGCCTCGCGAGCGCCGGCTTCGCCCTGCTCGCCTCCCCCGTTCTTGCCGACCAGGCCTGCACCGACGCCTGGACCAAGGACATCCAGCCCATCGCCAACCGCTGCGTCGGCTGCCACCAGAACGCCGCTCCAGCCGGAAAACTAAGCCTGCAGAAGGGCGCGGCGCCCGCCAATCTCATCTGGATCAAGGCCGGCGAGGCCGACATGCCTTATGTCACGCCCGGCGACCCGACAAAGAGCTACCTCTGGCACAAGCTCAACGGCACGCAGGCGACCGTCGGCGGCTCCGGCGCGCAGATGCCGCTCGGCGGCAAACTCAGTGCCAAGGATCTCGGCGCCATCGAGGCCTGGATCACCGCCTGCGTCGAGCCGGCGCCGGACGCCACCTCGTCACAGCCGGCTTCATGAGCGTCCGCACCAAGGGCGCCCTCATCACCTGGACGACGGGCAGCCGCGATGCGCGGCCCGTCGTGCTCCTCCACGACCGCTATCTCGACCACGACGCCAACGACGCGCTCGGCGCGCTGCTGGCGCCGACCCATCGCATCGCCTCGATCCGCTCGGCCCGCACGCAGATGGAGATGGGCCTCATCAAGGGCTATTACTGGCACCTCGGTCCGCTCGACCAGCCCGAACTGTCGACCCTGGGCGATGCCCTCTCCCACCTTGAGCGCCTGCTGCTCGAGCTCAACCGCGAGACCGGCAAGCGCATCGCGCTGATCGGCAGCGGCGAAGGCGGCAGCGTCGCGCTGCTGATCAGCCTGCTCTGGCGCGAACTGATCGCCGGCACGGTGTCGATCGATGGCCCGCTGGCGACCAACACCGCCAGCATGCCCCTGACGCTGGAACCCGCCGCCGACCTCCCGATCCTGCTGGCGGAGCGTCAGGCGGACCTGTCGCCGACCGGTGTCGCCCTCGCGGCGCGGGGCGCAAGCGTCACCACCCTCCCCGCGTCGGACGACGCGATCGCGAGCTGGATCCGCAAGCTCCCGGCCTAGCTCGCCGGCACCATGCGGAACAGCAGGCCGTCGTCAGTCAGCACCAGCATCTCGCCCTCTGCATCGGCGCCGAACGCCGTGACATTGCCGAGGCTGTCGCCGGTGTTCACCAGTCCCGTCGCTTCGCCATTCTCATAGCGCAGCCCCTCGACCACGCCGCTGCAATAGTCCGCGAAGAAATACCGCCCGGCGAGCGCCGGTAGCGCCGCTCCGCGATAGACGATCCCGCCGGTGATCGAGCAGCCCACATCGTGACCATACACATGCACCGGCATCACCATGCCGCCCATGACGCACATGCTGCCCGCCGGGTAGCACTCGCGCCCCTCCATGGTGCGCCAGCCGAGATTGGCGCCGGCATCCTTGGTCACATCGACGACGCTGATTTCTTCCCACGCGTTCTGCCCCACATCGGCGACATAGAGCAGATTGCCGTCGAACGCGTTGCGCCACGGATTGCGCACGCCATAGAGGAAAATCTCCGGCGCCCCGCCGCCGTTGGCGAACGGATTGCCCGCCGGGATCGCATACGGCTCGCCCTTGGGGTCGATGCGGAGAATCTTGCCCAGCAGCACATCCTTGTTCTGCCCATTGCCGATCTCGCCGTGCTCGTCGCCGCCGCCGCCACCATCCCCCATGCCGATGTAGAGCAGCCCGTCCGGCCCGAAGGCGATCCAGCCGCCATTGTGGTTGGACTCAGGCTGCTTGACCGACAGCAGCAGCTGGCCCGATTCCGCATCGGCCACGCCGCCGTTCGCCACGAAGCTGACGATCTGCGTGTCGCCATCGGCGTCGGTGTAGTCGACATAAAACTGCCCGTTCGCCGCAAATTGCGGACCGAACGCCAGCCCGAGCAACCCCTGCTCAT
>JBKJTB010000313.1:0-5844 GCA_046594305.1 Devosia sp.
GAAGTGCGGAACATGCACAAGTACTTCACCGCACTCCTGGTCGTCACCCTCCTGGCTGGCCTGAGCTTTGCGGACGACGCGCCCGTCCGCTCCGATCTCACGCCCGAAGATCTCGCCCGCGTGCGCGCCATCACTGCGCCGACCGCGGATTTTTCAAAGCCGGAGCCGTTCGAGGCGTCCCCCGCCGGCGCGGCGACCAGCAAGAAGCTGGTCAATCGCGACTCGTTCTCGCATTTCTCCGCCAATCTCACCTTCGCCCAGCAGGAACAGTTCAACCTCGGCAATGGGCTGTTCACCAAGCAATGGGTGTCGTCGCCGTCCTCCACCCTTGCGTCCGATGGCCTCGGTCCGCTGTTCAATGCGCGCGGCTGTCAGAACTGCCATTTGAAGGACGGGCGCGGGCATCCTCCGGCGCCCGAGGAGAACGCCGTTTCAATGTTCCTGCGCCTGTCGGTGCCGCCGCAGGACGCGGCGCAGCAGACGCTGCTCGACAGCCGCGGCGTACTGCTGTTCCCTGAGCCGACCTACGGCGAACAGCTCCAGGTCTTCGCCGTCCCCGGCCTTCCAGCCGAGGGCAACATGGTGATCGACTACGCCGAGCAGCCGGTGACGCTGGGCGACGGCACCGTGGTCGATCTGCGCGCGCCGGCCTACTCGATCGCCGATCTCGCCTACGGTCCGCTGAGCGAGCATGTCATGCTGTCGCCGCGCGTCGCGCCGCCGATGATCGGGCTTGGCTTGCTCGAGAGCATTGCGCAGGAGGATATCCTCGCGCGCGCCGATCCCGACGACGCGAACGGCGATGGCATTTCCGGCAAGCCCAATTGGGTCACCGATATCGAGGACGGCCAGCTCAAGCTCGGCCGCTTCGGCTGGAAGGCGGGCGCGCCGACGATCCGCGTCCAATCCGCCAGCGCCTTCTCCGGCGACATCGGCATCTCGACGCCGCTGGTCAACCGCCCCTATGGCGACTGCACGCCGGCGCAGGCTCCATGCTTCGCCATGCCCAATGGCGAGCAGGCCGCGCGCGGCGTGTCCGAAGCGCCACCGCCGGTGCTCGATCTCGTCACTTTCTACTCGCAGAACCTCGCCGTCCCCCGCCGCCGCGACATCGACGATCCCGCAGTCCTGCGCGGCAAGCGGCAGTTCTACGACCTCGGCTGCATTTCGTGCCACACGCCGAAGTATGTCACCTCGCGAAACGCCGAAGGCGACGCGCAAAAATTCCAGCTCATCTGGCCCTACACCGACCTGTTGCTGCACGACATGGGCGAGGGGCTTGCCGACCATCGTCCCGAAGGCGCCGCCGACGGCTACGAGTGGCGCACGCCGCCGCTGTGGGGCATCGGTCTCACCAAGACCGTGTCCGACCACACGCTGTTCCTCCACGACGGCCGCGCCCGTAACCTCACCGAGGCCATCCTCTGGCACGGCGGCGAAGCTGAAGCCTCCAGGGACGCCTTCGCAAATCTGCCTGAGTCCTCGCGTAACGATCTGCTCGCCTTCCTGGAGTCCCTCTGATGCGCCTGTTGCTCGCTGCCGCGTTTGCAGCCCTCGCCGCCCCGGCGTTCGCGCAGTCGGCGATCCCCAATGAGCAGATCATCCAGGGCGCCATCGAAAGCTACATCCAGCCATCCTTCCACCGCTTCGCCGAAGACGCCGCCGCGCTCAAGCTGGGGGTCACCGCCCTCTGCGAGGCGCCTTCCGCCGAAGCGCTGACTGTCGCGCGGGACGCGTTCAAGCCGGCAATCGTCTCCTACTCACGCATCGAGTTCGTGCGCATCGGCCCGCTCGGCCTCGGCGACCGGCTCGAGCGCCTGCTGTTCTGGCCGGACCGCAAGGGTATCGCGCTCAGGCAGGTGCAGGCCGCTCTGGCGGACGAGGATCCCACAGCCACGAGCCCGGAGACGCTGCGTGAAAAGAGCATCGCCATGCAGGGTCTCGGCGCCCTCGAGTTCCTGCTCTTCGGCACCGGCAGCGACGACCTCGCCAAGACGAGCGGCTATCGCTGCGCTTATTCGCAAGCCATCGTCACCCTCGTCGATGATCTCGCCACCACCCTCGACGCCGAGTGGCACGACACCTCGCCCGATGGTGCAGTTGCCCACATGCTTTCGCCGCAGCCGACCTTCGACGATTATCGCACTCATACCGAGGTGCTGGAGCGGCTCGCGGCGACGATGATCCACGGCACCGAGGCGATCCGCGACCAGCGCATCACGCCGATCCTGGGCGTGGCGACGGGCTCGCCCAAGCCGCGTTCGGCCCTGTTCTGGCGCTCCAACATGACGATCCCCTCAATCGCCGCCAATTTTTCCGGCATCCACGATTTCTTCCTCGCCGCCAGGTACCCCGAGGCCATCGGCATCGCCAATGCCTGGGTGGCCAAGGGCGCGATCTTCGAATTCGAGAACGCCGCACGCGCCGCGGCGACGATCACAGCTCCGATGGAGCAGGCGGTCGCCGACCACGAACAGCTGCAGGCGTTCAAATACATGGCGATCATCACCGGCTCGCTCGACCATCTGCTGGGCGAGAACCTCGCGGCGGCGCTTGGTCTGTCGGTCGGCTTCTCCGCCTTGGATGGCGACTGAGATGTGGCAGCGGCGCGCTTTCCTCAAAGCCGCTGGCGCGGGCTTCCTCGCCTCGTTGCTGCCGCAGCGCGCCGCGGCGCTGGCGACCGCCGAACTGGTGTTCGCGTCGTCGACCATGCTGCCCTCCGGCAGCTTCGGCGCCGCCCTCATCACCGAGACCGGCAAGCTCATCGCCAATGTCGCGCTGCCCGATCGCGGCCATGACGTCACCTATTCGCCCGCCACCGGCCGCGCGGTGGTCTTCGCGCGCCAGCCCGGCACCTTTGCGATCGTCTTCGATCCGGCGGGCAGCACGCCGCCGCTCACCATCCCCAGCATCGAGGGCCGCCACTTCTTCGGCCACGGCGTGTTCTCGCCCGATGGCGCGCTGCTCTATGCGACCGAGAACGATTTTGACAACGCCCGCGGCGTCATCGGCATCTACGATGTCGCCGGCGGCTACACGCGCATCGGTGAGTTCGACACTTTTGGCACCGGTCCGCACGAAATCCTGCTGATGCCTGATGGCATTACCTTCGCCGTCGCCAATGGCGGCATCGAAACCCACCCCGACTATGGGCGCGCCGAGCTCAACATCGACACCATGGAGCCCTCGCTCTGCTTCGTCGATCGCCGCGACGGCAAGCTGATCGGCAAGCTGGCGCTAAGTACCGACCTGCACCAGCTCTCGATCCGCCACATGGCCGTCGATATCAGCAATCGTGTCTGGTTCGGCTGCCAGTTCCGCGGCGCTGACGGCAGCCCGCAACTCGTCGGCTACGCCACGCTCAGTGGCGACATCCGCCTCATCGAGCTGCCCGACGACGCGCTGCGCAATCTTCGCAACTATGTCGGCTCCGTCGCCCGCTCGGCCTCCGGCGACCTCATCGCCGTCTCGTCCCCCGAAGGCGACACCATCCTCGCCATCGACACAGCCACCGCCCGCCCGGTGTTCACCGCCCCACTCAAGGACGGCTGCGGCATCGCCCCGGACAGCACCGGCTTCCTCGTGTCCACCGGCCTCGGCGATGTGACCGGTCTGGGCGGCTCACCCGCCACGCCGCAGAAGTTCGAGTTCGGCTTCGACAATCATCTGCGGCGGCTGGACTTATAGAACACGAATCTATCGCTATCGACACTCGCGTGCTGCGCGGAGGGCGCCGCAACCCCGGTGCCTTCCCAGCGAAAGCTGGGACCCAACTCGCAGCATGAGCCAGCGTTGCGATGGGCCCCAGCTTTCGCTGGGGAAGGCCGGTGGCAGGCGGGGATCCAGGAGTCACAGCCGCAGGTCCGCGCAAGCGGCCTCCCCCTCATCCGGCGCTGCGCGCCACCTTCTCCCACAAGGGGAGAAGGAAGAGGCTGCGCCCTATGTGGCAAACCTTCCCTTCTCCCCTCGTGGGAGAAGGTGCCCGAAGGGCGGATGAGGGGGAGGCCACACACGCGGGACGTCAGTACGGCCCCGGCCCCGTCGATTGCCGCAGCACCATCTCCACCGGCCACAATTCGTGGATCTCCTCCGCCGGCTTCCCCGCCAAAATCTGGCTCAGCAGCTCGGCCACTCGCCCGCCCGCGGCACGGATCGATGAGCGCGTCGTTGACACCGAGGGCACCATCGTGTCGGCGTTCAAATACGGGAACACGTCGTCATGGGCGATCATCGATACGTCCTGGCCCAGCACCAGCCCGGCCGAGCGGATGGCGCGGAACACCCCCAGTGCCGTCATCATCGAGCCCGCGAGGAACGCCGTCGGCCGCGGCTGGCGTTCCAGCATCGCCTGCGCCAGCCGGAAGCCGGTCTCGTCGGTGAACAGCCCGTTGGCCATCAGCGCGGCGTTGGGTGTCATCCCGTGTTTGGCCAACGCCTGCCGGTAGCCCGTCTCGCGGTGGATCGCAAAGCTCAGTCCGCGCGGCCCGTTGAGCAGCGCAATGTCGCGATGGCCGGTCTGGATCAGATGTTCGGTCGAGCGCGCCGTCGCGGCCTCGTTGTCGATATCGAGCCAGGCCAGCGGCCGGTTGCTGTCGGTGCGGCCGTGCAGCACGAACGGAAAGTCCAGATCCTGCAGCAGCGCCACCCGCGGATCATCGGGGCGCGGCGCGTGCAGCACGATGGCGTCGACCTTCTTGCTGACGATGGCGCGGCGATAGGTGGCGATTTCGTCGGCCGGGTCGTCGGCGGTCGACACCAGGATGTCGATCTCGTCGAGCCCCAGCCGCGACCCCAGTCCGCCAAGGAATTCGCTGGTGTGCGGGCCGTAGCCGTCGCTGGTCGAGTACACGATGCCCACCGCGCCCACGCGGCCGGTGGCGAGGCGCCGGGCACTGGCATTGGGGCGATAGCCCAGCCGCGTCGCGGCCTCCGCCACCCGGGTGCGCGTCGCCTCGTTGACCTCCGGATAGCCGTTCAGCGCGCGGCTGACCGTGGTCTGCGAAAGCCCCAGATTGCTGGCCAGTTCCTTGAGGTTCATGCTGTCCCGCCCAGTCCCCAAAGCCCTGCTTACGCCAAGGCGGGAGCCTTTCACAGCCGCTCCCGGCGGGTTTCCAAAGCGATTGCGAATTCGGGCCGGCGGGCCCAGGGCCGGCATGCCTGCCGAGCCGTCCGGCGGGTGGAATCACGCCGCAGGGGTGAAAGGTGCCCGACATCTTGCGTTTCCTCGCTGTCCGGTGCAGGAAGCGCCGCCCGAATGAAAACGTTTTGGCAGCCGGGCCACAGCGCTTTGGCTGCAAATTGCCCAGAGGAGACCAGCATGCCGATCCGAGCCACAGTTTGGGGCGAGAATGTCCACGAGCAGAAGAACAAAGCCGTGGCCGAAAACTATCCCAAGGGCATGCATGGCCAGATCGCGGCGCTGCTCTCGGAAGACAAGAATATCGTCGCCACCACCGTGACGCTGCAGGATGCCGAGCACGGCATGACCGAGAAAAAGCTCGATGAAACCGACGTCCTCCTCTGGTGGGGTCATGCCGCGCACAACGACGTTGCCGATGCCGTGGTCGAGCGCATCGCTGCGCGCGTCTGGCAGGGCATGGGGCTGATCGTCCTCCACTCTGGCCACCATTCAAAAATCTTCAAGCGCCTGATGGGCGCTCCCGCCAACCTCCACTGGCGCGAAGCCGGCGAGCGCGAGCGGCTGTGGGTGGTCAACCCCGGCCATCCGATCGCCAAGGGCCTGCCCGCCTATTTCGAGCGGCTCGGGCACGCTGAAGGGCTCGCCGTACATCTCTTCGGTCTCGAGCTCGAAATAGGCGGGCAGGCCCTTGGCGATCGGATGGC
>JBKJTB010000378.1:0-10964 GCA_046594305.1 Devosia sp.
CCCCCGACCCGGACACTTCGGCCAAGGTCGCTGAACTGGCCACCCAACTCGATAGCGAACTCAACGTCGAGATCGGCACCACCAGCGTCGCCATCAGCTCCAAGCGCGCCGTCGTGCGTGGCGAGGAATCGGCGATGGGCAACCTCATCGCCGACGCGACGCGGGCCAAGAACGGCGCCGACGTCTCGATCACCAATGGCGGCGGCATCCGTGGCGACACGGAATATCCGGCGGGCCACGTCTTTACCCGCAAGGACATCTTCACCGAGCTGCCCTTCGGTAACGTCACCACCGTCACCGAGATCACGGGTGCCGACCTCCTCGCCGCGCTCGAGAACGGTTTTAGCCAGATCGAAGCCGGCGCGGGCCGCTTCCCGCAGGTCTCGGGCCTTGTCGTCGAAGTCGATGCCACCAAGCCCGCGGGCAGCCGCGTCACTTCGGTGCTCGTCGGTGGCAATGCGCTCGATCCGGCCATCAAGTACAAGGTCGCGACCAACGACTTCATGATGGCGGGCGGCGACGGCTACACCGCGCTCAAGAACGGCACCGTGCTGATCGACAAGTCGGCGGCGAGCCTGATGGCCTCCGACGTCATCGACTACATCACCGGCCTGAAGACCGTCGCTCCGGCGGTCGAGGGCCGGATCGTCATCAAGAAGTAGACGCCACCAGCGTCACGGGTTAGGAGGGCGGCTTCGGCCGCCCTTCGCTTTGAGGAGTATCGATGCCCCGGTTCGTCAGTGTCGGCGAGTGCATGATCGAAATGTCCGGCGGCGAGGACGGCCTCTACCGCCTCGGCTACGCCGGCGACACGCTCAACACCGCCTGGTACGCCCGCGCCCGCCTCCCCGAGGACTGGGACGTCGACTACGTCACCGCGCTCGGCGACGACATGTACTCCGAGCAGATGGCCGACTTCTTCGACAGCAACGGCATCGGCATCGACTACATCCAGCAGGTCGAGAACCGCCGCCCCGGCCTCTACATGATCCACCAGCAGGACGGCGACCGCCACTTCACCTACTGGCGCGGCCAGTCCGCCGCAAAACTCATGACCGAAGACCCCGAGGCGCTCTACGAAGCCTTCGAGGGCGCCGACATCGCCTACTTCTCCGGCATCAGCCTCGCGATTTTAGCCCCTCGTGCCCGCGGCAAACTGATGAAGGCCATCCATCTGGCCAAGGAAGGCGGCGCCCGCATCGCCTTCGATCCGAACGAGCGCCCCGCGCTCTGGACCTCACCCGCCGTGATGGGCTCGACCATCACTGCCGCCGCCATCCTCGCCGACGTCGTGCTGCCCACCTTCCCCGACGAGCAGGCCCTGTTTGGCGATGTGTCACCCGAAGCCGTAGCCGAACGCTATCTGAGCTGGGGCGCCGAAGAAGTCGTGGTCAAGAACGGCGCCGAACCCGCCTTCGTCGCGTCGAAGGAATCACAGGGTTGGGTCGCCCCAAAACCCGGCGCCAAAAGCGTCGACCCCACCGGCGCCGGCGATAGTTTCAACGGCGCCTACCTCGCCGCTCGCGCCCAGGGCGCTAGCCCGCTGGAAGCCGCCGCGGAAGCGCATTCCCTCGCCGCCATCGTCATCGGCCATAAGGGCGCATTGGTCCCGCACGACAAACTGGGAGACTAGATCAGCAGCGACTGCCCGCCATCCACATAGACCGGCGTTCCGGTGATGTGCCGGGCCGCGTCGGAGCAGAGAAATGCCACGGTGCGGGCGATGTCCTCCACGGTCCCCGGCTCACCCTTGGTCAGCGGAATCGTCCCCTCCGGAAACTCCGCCGGCACCCGCGCCGCCTCCTGGTTGCGCCGCCAGGTATTCTCCCCCAGCCGCGTCTTGATCGAGCCGGGGCAGATCACGTTCACCCGGATCCTGTGCCGCGCCAGTTCCAGCGCCAGCATCTGCCCCATCGCGAACTGTCCCGCCTTGGTCACCGAATAGGCCGTCGCCCCTGCCGTGGTAAATGTCCGCGTGCCGTTGATCGACGAAATGATGACTATCGAGCCGCCGTGCGCCTTCATCAGCGGCACCGCGTGATGCACCGTGAGGTAGCTGCCGCGCAGATTAATCCGGATGGTCTTGTCCCACTCGTCCGGCGTCATCTCCTCGATCGGCGTCCACATGCCGTTGATCCCGGCATTGACCAGCACCTGATCGAGCCGCCCGAAACGCTGCTTCACATCGGCGAACAGCGCCGCCATCGCGACCTCGTCGCCGACGTCGCAGATCACCGGCATCGCTTCGCGGCCCATGGCGCGGATTTCGCCGGCCACGCGGTCGAGTTCCTCCTGCCGCAGATCGGTGATGACCACGTCCGATCCATTGCGCGCCAGTTCCAGCGCGCTCGCTTCGCCAATACCGGACGCGCCGCCGGTGACGAGCGCGACCTTTCGCTCACTCATGATTTGCCCCTCAAAACATGCCTTCAGTGCCGGCGATGTACGCAGCCTCATCCGGCGTACTGGTCCGCCCGAGCGCCGCGTTGCGCTTGGGGAAGCGGCCGAAGCGCGCAATGCAATCGGCATGGCCCTGCGCGAATTTGAGAAGGTCGGGGGCGTCGATGGCCTTGTGCAGCCGCATCGATTCCGCCTGGATATCGACGGACTCGGCGTGCATGTAGGGCAACAGCACGAACATGCGCTGCGGCATGGGCACGAACAGATGATGCCCGCCGGCGACGGCCTCCTGCGCCAGAACCAGCGACATGCTGTCGGTGGCAAAGGCCCCCGCCCGGCCGCGGAACAATTGCCGCGAGAACTGGTCGAGCACGATGATCTCCGCCAGCCGGCCCTCGGGCGTGCTGCGCCAGCGCCAGGTCTCGCCGCGTGCCGCTGCCGCATGCGTCTCGGCAAACTTCTCCGCGATCAGCGTATCAAACTCGGGCTTGGCCCCAAACCAGTCGGGCTGGCCGTGCTCCACGAACCAGAATTTCAGCACGTCGTCAGCGGTTTTCATGAGAGGTGATGTTAACGGATTCGGCGCAGGAGTCATGGCCCTAGCGAGGAGCGCCCGCCATGAAGCTGGTGAAGTTCACCACCGACGAGAATCCGGTCTTCATCAATCCCGAATACGTCGTGTCGGTGAAGAAGGGCATGAAGGATACCGCGATCCTGACCACGGCGCTGAGCTACACCGTCAAGGAAAGCGTCGAGATCGTCATCCGCCTGCTCGGCGCCGAAGAGGTCGCCCGCGACATCACGCCGATGCTGACCAAGTCCATCGATCTCTAGGAGCGTTTCCAGGAAAGGTGGCGCCCGGCTTTCCGGTTCGGAACCGTAGGTCCGCGTAGCGAAACGCGACCAAAAAGAGAGAGCGCCTCTAGAGACTGATGATCGCCTTGATCAGCCCGTCGCGCTCATGCGTGAGGCGTGGCAACTCCGTCAGCACCTGATCGAACCCCATGCTGTGGGTCCTGAGCCTGTCCGTCGGCACCAAGCCGCGGCGGATCGACTCCATCACATGGTCGAAATCTTCCTTCGTCGCATTGCGCGAGGCGCGGATGGTCAGCTCGCGCCGATGCACTTCGGCGTCGGGCCAGACAAGGTCGCCCTTGATGACCCCGACCAGTGTGTAGTTGCCGCCATTGCGCGTGTGGAAGATCGAACTGTTCATCACCTTGATCGAACCGGTCGCGTCCAGCACCGCGTCAAAGCCGGACTTGCGTGCGTCACTAAATCTCTGGCTCTCGAACTCACTCACATGAAAGGTTTCGAACCCCATGGCGCGCGTCGCCTCGATCTTATCGGGCGCCGCGTCGACGACCGAGACGGAGCCGCCTGCAATCTTCGCGAACACCGCAGCTCCGAGGCCAATCGGACCAGCCCCGACCACCAGCACGCGCCAGCCGGGCCTGATCTCAGTCCGGCGCACTGCATGCGCGCCGATGGCGAGGAACTCGACCATCGCCGCCTGCTCGAGCGTCAGCCCGTCGGCCGGATAAAGATTGCCCGCGGGCATCACGATCTCTTCGGTCATGCCGCCGTCCGAATGCACGCCGATGACGCTCAGCGTTTCGCAGCAATTGGGCTTGCCTTCGAGGCAGGCGGGGCAGTGGCCGCAATTGAGATAGGGGTTGATGACCACCGGATCTCCGGCTGCGAAGCCCGACCCATTCGCATCCAGCACTACGCCCGAAAGCTCATGCCCCATGATGCGGGGGTACTGCAGGAATGGGTGCGTCCCTTCGAAGATGTGGTAGTCCGTGCCACAGATGCCGATGTGCCGGATACCGACGCGCACCCATCCCGGTTGCAGCGCCGGTTTTTCGATCTCGACGAATGTCAGCTTGCCCGGTTCGGGGCAGGAAATGGCGCGCATGGAGACCTCCGCGGCAGGACCATAGGTCCCGCCGCGAGGAAGGCAAGCTCAGTTCGCGGCGACGATTTTGACCAGGTTGCCCGAGGGATCGCGCGCTTCGATCCCGCCCTCGATCCCGCGGAAGGCGTAGTGGTGGCCGGTCAGCCGGGCACGGATGTCGTCGAGCGTCGTCGTGTCCGGCACGACGATGGTAAACCAGCGTAGGCCCGCAGACCCCGCGGGCGCCTGTGTGGCGTTCGGACCGGCCCAGATGTTGAAGGCGATCGTGTGTGGCGTGTAGTCGAGCCCGACATCACCCATGCCGAACGACTTGATGATAAAGAGGCCGCCGAAGCCGATGCCGTCACGGTAAAAGTCCATCGACGAATGCAGGTCGTTCACATGCACATGCACGTGGCCGATCCGCGTTCCAGCCGGCATGAGGGCTTCGAGCACGGGGGTCTCACCGAGTTCGCCCAGCAGATCGTCCATGTCGATCGGCTCGCGCCCGGAATGCGGCTTGCCGTCGACAGTCTTGGCGTAGGTGTAGTCCCCGCTGTCGGGATCCCCGAGCGAGCCGCGCCAGGGCGTCTCGAAGGTGATCTCGATGCCGTTGCCGTCGGGGTCCCACGCATAGATCGCTTCGGACACGAGGTGATCCGTAGGTGCGATGCGCACCCCGCGCTGCAGCGCGCGTACGGCGAACTGTGCCATGTCCGTGCGCTTCGGGACGTGGATGGCGACGTGGTAGAGCCCGGTCGTCTTTTGCACGACCGGCCGCGTCGCGCCGGTCTCGAGCACGATGAGGATCTTGCCACCGGCGCCGAGGCGCAGTTCGTTACCGTCCTCGGCGATCAGCTCAAGTCCAACGACGTCACGCCAGATGAGCAGCGCCTTGTCGCGGTCGGTCACCGCGATATGGACGGGGCCGAGCCGGGTGCTCAGCGGCAGGGCGGGTTTGGTGCGAACACCGGCTTGGGATTCGACGGGGAAGATCATCTTCGCCTCCATCTGGGAACTGTGCCCCATATAGTGCGGCATGGCCGCAGGGGCCATGCCGCTAGGTTCGTCAGAAGCGAAGGCTTCGTTCGCTAATCCGCATCAGGCGATACGGCGGCGGCGATACTCACTCGCCAGCCAGATCACGATCACGGCGAAGGCGAGACCGACACCCATCTGGGTCCAGTTGGTCCCCTGGACCATCCGGCCGATGAAGAACGACGCACTGAACGGCCGGCCGTCCATGGCCATCACCGTGAAGTCGGCTTCGTTGAGGGCGGTGTAGTTCCAGCGGTAGGCGATGTATTGCCAGATGTAGCCGCCGCGCGGACCCTGGCCGAAGAACGAGACGTTCTCGATCACCGCCAAGAGGCCCGGGATCACGAAGGCCAGCGGCAGGCTCCAGCGTCCGAAGACCGTCGACAGGCCGCCGACCCAGGCGAAGAACGGCGCGTACCACGCCATCACCAAGAGGAAGAACACGCCGCCGAACAGCGTCACCTGCGCAAAACTCTGGAGCCCCTCGAGCGGGCCGAGGAAACCCAGCACCGGGACGACGTAAGCCCCGATGTTGACCAAGAGGTAGAACAGCAGCCCCGTCACCATGCCGACGAGCAGGATGATGGCGGGAAACAGCACTAGGCCCGCGAGCGTCTTGCTGGTCAGAATTTTCGCATCGGTCAGCGGCATCGACTTCCAGAACAGCATCGCATTGTTCCGCCGGTCGGCGCTGAAGGCGTCGCCGAAGAAGAAGAACAGGGCGACCGCCAGATAGGCGAGCCACAGCGCGAGGAGGACCAGATAGCCCAGCTCATAGATCTTGAGCGCGCTGAGGAACGGGAACTCGTCGAACCCCTTGATGCGGTTGAGCCCGATGGCCGACAGACCCGAAATGGCGAGCAGCGTCAGGATGCCGATGGGAGCCCATTGGAACGCCATTCGGTGCTCGAGATATTCGCGGACGAAGAGCGCCCGCCAGGAGGTAAAAGCGGTCATCAATTGACTCCGGTGTCGCGGCTCATCAGCGCGACGAAAAGGTCGGAAAGGGTAGGGGTGTTCAAGCTGCCGAGCCCCTGGAGGGCCGCTTGATCGGCACCATCATAGACCATCACCGTCTGCCCAAAGCGCGTCTCCGCGAACACCGGCTTCAGCGCCCGCGCCGCGTCCGCCTTGTCGGGTGACACTACGAGCTGCGAGAAGCGGGCCGGCACGTCCTCCATCGGCATGTGGAGGATCAAATCGCCATCCTTGATGAACATGATGTCCGACAGCATGAACTCGATCTCATCCACCTGGTGGGTGGTGATGAGCAGCGTGCGCTCGGCCGTCATGTAATCCTCGAGCAGGCGGCGGTAGAACCGCTTGCGGTAGGTGATGTCGAGGCCGAGCGTCGGCTCGTCGAGCACCAGGAGCTTCGCGTCGATCGCCAGCACCACCGCGAGGTGCAGCTGCGCCAGCATGCCCTTCGACAGATTGCCGATCAGCGCGCCGAGCTTGACGTCGGTGCCCTCGAGGAACGACACGGCCTTCTCGCCCGAAAAGTTCGGGTGGATGTCGGTGAGCATCCGGAACAGCTCGCGCACCTTGAGAAAGCGCGGCAGGCTGGCGACGTCGGAGATGAAGGCGACATCCTTCATCAGCCGGGCGCGGTGTTGGTAGGGGTCTTGCCCAAGCACCTGCACCGAGCCCTCGTAGGAGGTCAGGCCCAGCATGGCGTTGAGCGTCGTCGTCTTGCCGGCGCCATTGTGGCCGACGAGGCCGTAGATGCGGCCGGGTGGGATGTCGAAGTCGAGCCCGTGCAGGATTTCGGTCTTGCCGAACTGCTTCTTGAGCGCGCGGACGGAAACGATGGAATTGGTCACTTCTGCTCTCCCTTCAGCAGGGCGTCGAGGGTGAGGCCAAGGGCCTCGATCTGGGTGCGGATGCGCGGCCATTCCACATTGAGGAAGGTCTCGCGTTCATGGGCTAGGAGCTTGTCGCGGCCACCGCTGGCCACGAACATGCCCATGCCGCGGCGGCTTTCGACCACGCCGAGATTGACCAGGGATTCGTAGGCGCGGGTGACGGTGAGCGGGTTTACGCTGAGATCGGCGGCGATCGAGCGCACCGACGGCAACGCTTCGCCTTCCTTGGCGGATTCACTCAGAATCATGGCGGCTATCCTCTGGCGGATCTGGACGAAGATCGGCTGGGTTTCGTTGAAAGATGTCATCACTGCGTCCGTTCTAGTGTGCTACATATCTAACACACTAATCCGGAGCGTCAACCCCTTTCCTTTGGCCAGTCGCCAGAGCCGCGTCAGACGCGCCCGAACTCGTCCTCGATGCGGATAATGTCGTCTTCGCCCAGATACGAGCCGGTCTGCACTTCGATCAGTTCAAGCAGAATTTTGCCGGGGTTGGCGAGGCGATGCACGCAGCCGAGCGGCAGGTAGATCGACTCGTTCTCGCTGAGCATCGTCACCTTGCCGTCGATCGTCACCTCGGCCGTGCCGGAGACGACGATCCAGTGCTCGGCCCGGTGATGGTGCTTTTGGAGGCTCAGCTTCTTGCCGGGCTTGACGAACAGCTTCTTCACCTGGAAGCGCGCGCCGTTGAGGATCGACGAATAGCCGCCCCACGGCCGGTAGGCGGTCTTGTGGATCTCGGTGATCGCCTGCGTCTCCGGCTGCGCCCGCAGCGCCTTGACCATCGCGCCGACCTTCTGCGACTGCGACAGGCGACCGACATAGACCGCGTCCTCCGTCGCGATCACCGCGACGTCGTCGAGGCCATCGACGGCGACATGCGCCTTGTCGGTGAGGACAAACGAATTGGTGGTGTCGTTCAGCGTTGCCGCGCCGACGATGGCGTTCTGGGCCGCATCCTTGGGCGAGACCTTCCACACGGCGTCCCAGCTTCCGAGGTCCGACCACGAGAAGCTGACGGGCACGACGGCGACGAGCTTGGATTTCTCGAAGATGGCGTAGTCGACCGAAATGTTGGGCGCCTTGGCAAAGCTCTCCTCATCGAGCCGGACGAAATCGAGATCGGCCTTGGCGTTCGCGACGGCGCCCTGTGACGCCTCGAAACTCTCGGGCGAGAGCGCGCGGCATTCGGCGAGGAAGGTGCCGGCGCCCAGCATGAACATGCCGGAGTTCCAGTAAAAGCCACCCTGCGCGAGCATGGCCACGGCCTTGTCGTGATCGGGCTTTTCGACGAAGCGCGCCACGTCGCGCGTCCCGTCGGCACGCTCGGCTCCGGCTTCGATGTAGCCATAGCCGGTCTCGGGGCTGGTCGGCGAAATGCCGAACGTCACGAGGCTGCCGCCTGCCGCGGCGGCGGCCGCGACATCGACCGAGCGCCAGTAGCCAGCGTCGGCGTCGATCGCTGCGTCCGAGGCGAGAATATGGATCACCGCATCGGCGCCGCTGTCGCGCTCGGCAAAGATCGCTCCTGCCGCGATCGCCGCCGTGGTGTTACGGGCGACCGGCTCGAGCAGGATGCCGGCGAGGTCGATGCCGATCTCCTGCGCCTGCTCGGCCACCACGAAGCGGTACTCGGCATTGGTGATGATGATCGGCGCAGAATAGCGCGACGGATCGGAGACGCGCTTCAGCGTCTCCTGGAACAGACTGAGCGCTCCGGTGAGCGGGAGGAACTGCTTGGGACGGGCTGACCGCGACAGGGGCCAGAGACGCGTGCCCTGGCCGCCGGCAAGGATCACTGGAACAATAAGCTGAGCCAAGTGGCCCTCCTCTCAGATTGCGCGGACACTAATCGTGTGCCCCGCGCCCTCGCAAGGAGTTTACCCGGTTGAGCCGCTCGGGTGGTTAAGCCGGACCATAAATCACCCCGCCGCCGCTTGCCTTCCGCCACCAAGCAGCCATTATCCATTCGTCTAACTGTCGAGATCAATTGAAGTTTTGGGGGATCGGCATGGCCGGGAATCGTCATCGATCATCGTCGTGGATGAAGGCCGTTCTGGCGCTGGCGCCGATCTGTTTCCTCGGCGCGATGGTCGCATCGCCGGCCGAGGCGCGCGACAATTACGCGCTGATCGCGGCGGTGAGCGACTATCCCAATCTCGACGAGAAATATTGGCTGAAAGGCCCCAAGAACGACGCCGAGCTGGTGCGCGACTATCTGCTGACCAGCTCGCCGGTGAAGTTCGAGACCCAGAACGTCACGACGCTCGGGTCGGGCGAGGGCCTCGAGCTTGCAACGCACGACGCGATCCTGCGCGAACTTGGCGAGATCGCCGCCAAGGCCAGGAAGGGAGACTTCGTCTTCCTGCAGTTTTCGGGACACGGCTCTTACCAGCCGGCTTTGACCGATGCGGCCGAGCAGGATGGGCGCGACGAGATCTTCCTCGCAGCCGACACCAAAATGGCCGAGGGCGGATCGAACATGCCCAACGTCGTCACCGACAACGAGTTCGCGGATGCCTTCACGGCGATCCGCAAGACCGGCGCAACGCTGTGGCTGGTCTTCGACTCCTGCCATTCGGGCACCATCACCCGCGGTGCGCCCGGCGAGGACGATCTGGTGATGCGCGAGATCAAGCCGACCGACCTGGGCATCCCGGAAAGTGCGTTCGCCGAGGTCGAAGCCGACTCGGGAGATGACGCGACGCGCGCCGTGCCGCTGAGTGCGGATGTGTATGAAGAGACGGCGGATCTGGGCAACATGGTCGCCTTCTTCGCCGCGCAATCGACTGAGACGACGCCCGAGAAGGGTTATGAGGTGACGCTCGAGGACGGCACGACCACCAAGCAGAACTACGGCGTGTTCACCCACACGATCTTCTCGGCAATGGCCAAGAACCCAGCGATGACCTACCGCCAGCTGGCGCAGTCGGTGCTCGCGAGCTACGCCGCCGGCAACATGCTGAAGCCGACGCCGCTGTTCGAAGGCTCGCTCGACATGCCGATCTTCGGCAACGAGGACGTCGCCGATGTGGCGCAGTGGCCGACGGTGGTCGGCGGCGACAAGGGGCTGACGATTTCGGCCGGCCAGTTGCATGGTCTTGCCAAGGGCACCAAGCTGCTGGTGCTGCCCAACCCCGCCGCCGGCAACGAAGAAGCGATCGGCGTGGTGGAAGTGGCCAGCAACGATCAACTGCGCTCCAAACTCATCGCCTCGAGCGACAAGGACCACGCGAGGATCGAACTCGCGGATGTGCCGGTGGGCGCCTATGTGCGCCTCGCGGAGACGGCCTATCCGTTCGAGCTCGTTGTGGCCAGGCCCGACCCGACGGGGGCCGACGCGGCGCAGCTTGCAGCCGTCGACGACGCATTGGCGGCGATCCTCGGCAACAGCGACAAGCCGCTGGCCATCAAGGTGGTCGAAGCCGGCGAGCCCGCCGATGTGCGCCTCGCAGTTTTCACCGAAAAGCAGGTCTTCGACATGGAGGTCGAGGCCGACCGGGCCGCCGGTGCGATCACGCCGGTGAGCGCCTCGGTCGATGTCGCCGATCTCGATGAAGCGACCCCGCTGCTCTGGCTGCTGCCGCCCAGCGGTGACATTTCGCTGAAGCCGCAAAAGCGCTCGGCCGCGATGGATCTGGGCGAGACCGACGCGGGCGACTTCACCTCCAATCTGTCGCAGAACCTCGTCACCATCTTCCGCGCCACCAGCCTGTCGCGGCTGAGCCAGGTGTCGACCTTCAAGCCCAAGGATTTTAC
>JBKJTB010000040.1:0-12700 GCA_046594305.1 Devosia sp.
CATCCCTCCCCGCGTGGGGAGGGCAGCGCAGCTTGGCCGCAGGCCTAGCGGAGCTGGGTGGGGGGAGTCTCCTCCGAACGCCTTCAACGGGTCTGATCCGGTGACTCCCCCCACCCCGGCTTTCTCTAGTCTTTCGCTGATCGCGAAAGCCAAGTGCGGCCGCCCTCCCACGCGGGGGAGGGATGATCCGGTGGACTTGGCCAGCCCCCACCCACCGGCTTGCCGGTCCCCCCTCCCCGATGGGAGGGATGGGCTCCACTCGAGCGGAGTAATCTGGCGTATCCCACCTCGGCGCGCCGCGCTGCGGAGGGATACGCCGTAGGGCGGTGGGGGGCACTACAGGGCGCGTGTCGCCGCCCATCCGCTACCCCTCCCCGCCCAAGGGAACCCGGCGGCCCAACTGCCGTTAAGGGCTGCTGGTTGACGTATACGTCAAGCTGACCTAAATTGTTTCGAACGACATGCGGCGGGGATAGAGTACCTCGACTCGCTCTCGGCGGAGGACGGGATTGATGACACTGGTCGTGGTTTTGATCGGAATCGCCGGCTTTCTGACGCTGGCGATGCGGCGGGCGCCGCTTTGGCAGTGGGCGGTGGTGGCCGCGATTGTCGGGCTGCTGGCCCGGGTCGTGACGATGCCGGAGCTGGCGATCGATCTGATGAGCTGGGGCACGCTGATTGCCCTGATCCCGGCGATCGTCTTTGCACTGCTTTCCATTACGCCGATCCGGCGCGCGGTGATCACGGGGCCGGCTTACGGGCTGGTCAAGTCCATCCTGCCGCGCGTGTCGCGCACCGAGCAGGAAGCGCTCGATGCGGGGACAGTCGGCTGGGATGCCGAACTGTTTTCCGGAAAGCCGCGCTGGGAGAAACTGCTGAACATTCGCAAGGTGACGCTGACGGCCGAGGAGCGGGCGTTCCTCGACGGGCCGGTCAATACCGTCTGCGCGATGATGGACGACTGGGATATCCGGCACAATCGCGCCGACCTGCCGCCGGAGGTGTGGGCCTTTCTCAAGGAGAAGGGTTTTCTCGGCATGCTGATCGGCAAGGAGCATGGCGGGCTCGGGTTTTCGGCGCAGGCGCAGAGCCAGGTAGTGAGCAAGGTCGCGTCGCGCTCGGTCGCCGCCGGGATCACTGTGATGGTGCCCAATTCGCTCGGGCCGGGCGAGCTGCTGGAGAAGTATGGAACCGCCGAACAGAAGGCGAAATATCTCGGCCGGCTGGCCAAGGGGCTCGAGGTGCCGTGCTTCGCGCTGACCGGGCCGCATGCCGGATCGGACGCGGCGGGGATGCGCGACGTGGGCGTGGTTGTCCACGAGATCGTCAACGGCAAGAAGACGCTGGGCGTCAGGCTGAGCTGGGACAAGCGCTACATTACGCTGGCGCCGGTGGCGACGCTGGTGGGGCTCGCCTTCAATCTGCGCGATCCGGATCATCTCCTCGGCGAGGTGACCAATATCGGCATCACGCTGGCGCTGATCCCGGCGGATTATCCGGGGGTCGAGATCGGGCGGCGGCATTATCCGGCGCGCTCGGCCTTCATGAACGGACCGGTCAAGGGCAAGAACGTCTTCATTCCGATGGATATGCTGATCGGCGGTACCGAATATGCCGGGCAGGGCTGGCGGATGCTGATGGAATGCCTTTCTACCGGGCGCGCGATTTCGCTGCCGGCGATCGGCACGGTGTCGATCAAGCACGCGCTGCGGGTGACCTCGGCCTATGCGCGCATCCGGCGGCAGTTCGGTATTGCCGTAGGCATCATGGAAGGCGTGGCGGAACCGCTGAGCCGCATGGTGCGCTCGGCTTATACGTTCGAGGCGGCGCGGGGGCTGACCGCGTCCATGGTCGACGAAGGGCAGAAGCCGGCGGTGATTTCGGCGCTGCTCAAGTACCGCACGACCGAGGCAATGCGCGACCGGGTGAACGACGCGCTCGATATCCATGGCGGCCGTGCGGTGCAGGACGGGCCATCGAACTATCTGTTCTCGGGCTATATGACGACGCCGGTGGCGATCACGGTCGAGGGTGCGAACATCCTGACGCGCACGCTGATCACCTTCGCGCAGGGCGCGCTCAGGGCGCATCCGTACCTCTACACAGAGATCGAGTCGGCGCAGAATCCGGACAAGAAGGCCGGGCTGGTTTCGTTCGACGCGGCGTTCAGCGGGCATATCAGCTTCATGCTGCGCAACATGGTGGGTTCGTTCCTCCATGCAATCAGCTTTGGGCGGTTCGCGTCGACGCCAACCAGCAACGAGATGGCGAAATGGTACCGGCAGCTGGCGCGCTACTCGCAGAGCTTTGCGCTGGTGGGCGACTGGACGGTGGCGTTCCTCGGCGGCGATTTGAAGCGCAAGCAGCGGCTATCGGGGCGGATGGCGGACATCCTGTCGGACCTCTACCTGATCTCGGCGGTGTTGAAGCGCTATGAGGACGAAGGCCGGATCGCTGAGGACAGGCCGCTGGTCGATGCGATCATGCGCGACCATCTGTTCGCCATCGAGCAGAGCTTTGCGGCGGTGTTCCAGAATTTCCCCAACCCGGTGTTGCGCTGGGCGATGCGGGTGCTGGTGTTTCCGCTGGGGCGGCACCGCAAGCCTGCGTCGGATCGCGAGACCTATCGCCTGGTGCGTGCGGTGCTGCGGCCGGGCGCGTTTCGCGACCGGCTGACGGCGGGCACCTATGTGTCGATGGACCCCAAGGATGTCACTGGCGTTATCGAGGACGCGATGATCAAGGTGACCAACGCCGAGGAGATCGAAGCGAAATTCGTGCGCTCGATCAAGAAGGGGATTGTCGAGCGGCGGCTGGATCGCGATGCGATCACCGATGCGGTTGCGGCGGGCGTGATCACGGAACCGGAGGCGGCGATCCTGAGGCTGGCGGATCTGGCGACGGACCGGGTGATCAAGGTCGACGATTTCGAGTTCGACGAACTGGCGGCCAAGCAATTGTCGCGACGTGAGGATGACGAGCCTGGTTCGATGCGGCGCGACGCGCCCGCGAGCGGACAGGCCGCGGAGTAAGAGGACAGCAAATGCCCCAACCCCAGATGCCCGCCATGACCAACTGGCGCTTCGAGGTCGATTTCGAAGCGATCGGATGGCTGACGATCGATACGCCCAATTCGCCTGTCAATACGCTGAGCCGGCTGTCGATCACCGAACTCGACGCGGCGCTGGTGCGGGTCGAGGATTTGATTGCCTCGGGTGAGGTGGTTGGACTCGTGATCCAGTCGGGCAAGGAGTCGGGCTTCATCGCGGGCGCGGATGTGACCGAGTTCGACCAGATGTCGGACCCGGCGGTGTTGCCGGAAGCGCTGAAGCGGGCGCATGCGGTGATGGACCGGATCGAGCGCATGAAGGCGCCGACCATTGCGGCGATCCATGGCTTCTGTCTGGGCGGCGGGCTGGAGCTGGCGCTCGCCTGCCACTATCGCATTGCGGTCAATGACGACAAGACCCGCATCGGCTTCCCCGAAGTGAACCTCGGCATCTTCCCGGGCTTTGGCGGCACGGGCCGATCGATCCGGCAGGCCGGGCCGGTGCCGGCGATGCAGGCGATGCTGACGGGCCGGATGATCAAGGCCGGCGCGGCGCGCGGCATGGGGCTGGTCGACAAGCTGGTGCGGCATCGTGATAGCCTGCATTGGGAAGCGCGCAAGGCCGTGCTGGGCAAACGGCGCTCGACGCCGGCGCCACTCGGGCAGCGGATTATGGCGTGGGGACCAATCCGGGCGCAGATCGCCAAGACCATGCGGGCCGAGACCTCGAAGAAGGCGCGGCGCGAGCACTATCCGGCGCCGCATGCGCTGATCGATCTGTTCGAGCAGCACGGCGACAATTGGCGGGCGATGGTGGACGGCGAGGCGGCGGGGTTCGTGCCGCTGATGGCGTCGGATACGGCGCGCAATCTGCGGCGGGTGTTCTTCCTGTCGGAGTCGTTGAAGAAACTCGGGGTGCGCGGCAAGGAGAAGCCGGAGTTCAGGCGCGTGCATGTGATCGGCGCGGGCGTGATGGGCGGCGATATCGCGGCCTGGTGCGCCTATCGCGGCATGGCGGTGACGCTGCAGGACCTCGACATGGCCCGCATCCAGCCGGCGCTCGACCGGGCGAAGTCGCTGTTCAAGAAGCGGCTCAAGGGGCGCACGGAAGTGGCCTCCGCAATGGCGCGGCTCGAGGCGGATCCGGCGGGTAGCGGCATTGCGCGGGCCGATGTGATCATCGAGGCGGTGGTCGAGAATCTCGAGATCAAGCAGAAGATTTTCGCCGATGTCGTGCAGAAGGCGAAGTACGACGCGATCCTTGCGACCAATACGTCGTCGATCGAACTGGAGCGCATTGCCAGTGCGCTCAGCGAGCCGTCGCGGCTGATTGGCCTGCATTTCTTCAACCCGGTGGCGCAGTTGCCGCTGGTCGAGGTGATCCGATCGAAATTCAACACCGACCGCGATGTGGCGCTCGGCGCGAGCTTTGCGCTGGCCATCGGCAAGAGTCCCGTTCTGGTGAAGTCGGCGCCGGGGTTCCTCGTCAACCGGGTGCTGATGCCCTACATGCTGGGCGCGGTGGAGCGGGTGGAAAAGGGCGAGAGCAAGGAGTTGCTCGATGCGGCGGCGGTGGCGTTCGGCATGCCGATGGGACCGATCGAGCTGATGGATACGGTGGGCCTCGATGTCGGGCAATCGGTGGCGCACGAGCTGGGGCACGCGGTGCCGGTGGACAGCAAATTTGCGCGGCTGGTGGCGGACAAGAAGCTCGGCCGCAAGACTGGCGAGGGGTTCTACAAATGGGTGGACGGCAAGGCGCAGAAGGGGCCGACGCCCGAGAACACCGATCTGGTGCGGCTCGGCCGTGAGCTGGTGAAGCCGCTGGTCGATACGACGGAGATCGTGGTGGGTGAGGGCGTCGTCGCCAGCGCCGATCTCGCCGATATCGGGGTGATCCTCGGGACAGGGTTCGCGCCGTTCCTCGGCGGCCCGATGACTGCACGCAAGGAAGGGAAAGCCTGAGATGGCGGAACTGAGAAAGATCGCCATCGTCGGCTCGGCGCGCATCCCGTTTACGCGGGCGTATACGGGCTATGCCAATGAGAGCAACCTCACGATGCTGGCGGCGACGCTGGCCGGGCTGGCGGAGAAGTTCGGGCTGAAGGGCCAGGCCGTCAACGAAATCATGGGCGGGGCGGTGATCTCGCACAGCCGCGACTTCAACGTGGCGCGCGAGGCGGCGCTGGATGCCGGATATTCACCGCGGACGCCGGGGACGAATTTGCAGATTGCCTGCGGCACGAGTTTGCAGGCGGCGCTGAACCTTGGCGCCAAGATCGCGACGGGGGAGATCGAGAGCGGCATTGCGTGCGGCACCGATACGGTGTCGGACTCGCCGATCGTGTTTGGAACGAAGTTTCAGCATCGGCTGGTGGAGCTCAACCGGGCGCGGACGCCGCAGGAGAAGCTCGCGGTGTTCTCCGGCTTCTCGTTCGGCGAGCTGGCGCCGGTGGCGCCATCGACGCAGGAGCCGCGCACTGGCCTGTCGATGGGCGAGCACTGCGAATTGATGGCGCGGCAGTGGGGGATCACCCGCGCCGAGCAGGACGACCTGGCGCTGAAGTCGCACCACAATGCGGCCAAGGCGTATGAGCAGGGCTTCCACGACGATCTGATCGTGCCGTTTGCTGGGGTGCTGAGGGATAACAACGTCCGCGCCGATACGAGCCTCGAGAAGATGGCGAGTATGAAGCCGGCGTTCGACAAGAGTTCGGGCAAGGGCACGCTGACGGCGGCCAATTCGACGCCGCTCACCGACGGCGCGGCGGCGGTGCTGCTCGCCAGCGAGGAGTGGGCGAAGGCGCATGATCTACCGATCCTCGCTTATCTCAGCTTCGGGCAGGTGGCGGCCAACGATTTCGCGCATGGCGAGGGGCTGCTGATGGCGCCGACGATTGCGGTGAGCGAGATGCTGAAGCGGGCCGGGCTGACGTTGCAGGATTTCGATCTC
Organism: Devosia sp.; assembly: GCA_046594305.1. Lineage (GTDB taxonomy): Bacteria > Pseudomonadota > Alphaproteobacteria > Rhizobiales > Devosiaceae > Devosia_A. Next base: position 6,003 of record JBKJTB010000040.1, read on the forward strand.
TACGAAATCCACGAGGCGTTCGCGGCGCAGGTGCTGTCGACACTCAAGGCGTGGGAAGACCCGGACTATTGCAGGACTATGCTCGGCCGGGACGCGCCGATGGGATCGATCGACCGGAGCAAACTCAACCCCAAGGGCTCGAGCCTCGCCTACGGACATCCGTTCGCGGCGACGGGGGCGCGCATTCTGGGGCTGACCGCCAAGCAGGTGTCGACGGAGATGAAACAGCGGGCGCTGATCTCGGTGTGCACGGCGGGCGGGCAGGGGGTTGCGGCCATTGTCGAGCGGGCGGCGTGAGGCCGAAAACGTGAGCATCCTAACTGTGGCGCACGGCCGCAGTGGCAGGGTTTTGTCGCGTTCAGGCCGCAAAGGCGTACCGCGCGGGCCGCTAAAATGTCAGTCTTAACAATGGGTTGGTCAGAGCCATCGGTTGCTTGACGCTTACGTCATGCTTTTACTTGTCAGTGGACGTATTTGCCATATACGGTTCGGACAATCTTGACCGGCGGGTAAAAATCCGCCGGCGCAAAAGAAGTGCCCTGGGCTTAGAATCCGGGGCTGTTGGGAAACGCCTTTTACAAGGAGATGGGACGATAATGAAACTCCGTAACGTTCTGGGGGTCGCGATTGCCGCTGCCCTGCTGAGCAGCACCGCCATGACCTTTGCCGCCGAGGTGCCCTCGGGCACGAAACTCGCCGCCGAGCAGGTCTTCAAGTACCGCGTGCTGGACAATATCCGCGCGCTTGACCCGCAGCTGGCCGAAGACGTCGAGACTGCGTATGTGGTCAACCAGCTTTTCGAGGGCCTCTACAACGAGGACGCGCTTGGCAACCCGGTTCCCGGCGCCGCCGAGAGCTACACCGCGAACGCCGATTTTACCGTTTACACATTCAAGCTGCGCGACGCGAAGTGGTCGAACGGCGATCCGGTCACCGCCGGTGACTTCGTCTATGGCTGGCAGCGCGCCGTCGATCCGGCACTGGCCTCGACCTATGCCTATTACCTCGGCCTCGTGAACGTCCTCAACGCCGACGAAGTGGTCGCCGGTACGAAGACCGCCGCCGATCTCGGCGTGAAGGCCATCGACGACAAGACCCTCGAAGTGACGCTCAAGGCGTCGACCCCGTGGTTCGTCAAGACGCTGGCGCACTCGACGCTGTTTGCAGCGCCCAAGGCGACGATCGAAAAGTTCGGCGCCGACTGGACCAAGCCTGAAAACCTGGTCAGCAACGGCTCCTACATCCTGGCCGAGAATTCGCCCGGCGAGCGCGTTGTGCTCAAGCGCAACCCGAACTACTGGAACGATGCTGCGACCGTTATCAACGAAGTGCAGTTCCTTACCATCAACGACGAGAACCAGGGCCTGACCCGCTGGCGCGCCGGCGAAGTCGACCAGACCGACGTTCCCGCCGGCCAGTATCCGGCGCTCGAAGCCGAGATGCCGGACCAGGTCTACTCGGTGCCGCAGTTCTGCACGTACTACTTCTCGGTCAACATGACCGCATCGGCTCCCGAAGCGCTGAAGATCAAGGAAGTGCGCCAGGCACTCAACCTCGCGATCGACCGCGACGTGATCGTCAATGCCGTGCTGCAGGGCGGCCAGACGCCGGCCTACTCGTTCACCAACCCGAACACGTCGGGCTTCGAGATGCCGACCATCGCTGCCGCCAGCATGACGCAGGAAGAGCGTGACAAGAAGGCCGTCGAACTGCTGACCGCTGCCGGTTACGGCCCGGGCGGCAAGCCGCTGGCCCTCGACTACATCTACAACACGTCGGAAGCCCACAAGGCGATCATCACCGTCGTGAGCCAGATGTGGAAAGAGAAGCTGGGCGTCGATGTTGCCATGTCCGATATGGAATTCGCTGTCCTCTCGGATCGCCGCCATACGCAGGACTACCAGCTCGCCCGCAACGCCTGGTGCGGCGACTACAACGAAGCCTCGACCTTCCTGTCGCTGTTCGACTCCAAGTCTGAGCAGAACGACTCCGGCTGGTCGAACCCGGAAGTCGACAAGCTCCTCGCTGAGGCCAAGGTCTCGGCCGATCCGAATCCGATGTACAAGGAAATCGAAGCGATCAACGCTGAAGAAGTCGCGATCATGCCGATCTACTTCTACTCGAAGGTGTTTCTGCAGAAGCCGACCGTAAAGGGCTGGCCGTACGACAACGTCGAGCAGATCTGGTACGCCAAGGACATGTACATCGCCGCCGAGTAAGCGCGTGATGTCAAAGATAGAAGCCCCGCGCTCAGCGCGGGGCTTCAGCCATTGCGGCCCGGCTTTGGGCCAATCGGACAGCCCGACATGATTGCATTCATCCTCAAGCGTCTGGCCGTCGCCATTCCGACGCTGCTCGTCTTGATCATCATCTCCTTCATCCTGATGAAGGTTGCGCCCGGCTCCCCGTTTTCGGGTGAGAAGGCCATTCCACAAACGGTGATGAACAACATTCTGGCGCGCTACGGGCTGGACAAGCCCGAGTGGCAGCAACTGCTCGAGTACATCTACAACATCGTCTTCCGCTTCGATTTCGGTCCCTCGTTCGTGTATCGCGACCGCACGGTGAACGACATCATCGCGCAGGGTTTCCCGGTGACGGTGAAGTACGGCTTCTTCGCCTTCATCCTGGCGACGGTGATCGGCGTATCGCTGGGGATCGTCGCGGCCATCCGCCACAATTCGTGGGCCGACTATCTCGCCGTCGGCATCACCATCGGCGCGCAGGTTGTGCCGAACTTCGTGATCGCGCCGCTGCTGGTGCTGGTGTTCACGCTGTGGCTGCGCTGGCTGCCGGGTGGCGGCTGGAACGACGGACAGTGGAACTATGTCGTGCTGCCGGTGATTGCACTGGCGACGAGCTATCTCGCCAACATCGCGCGCATCACGCGCTCGTCGATGCTGGAAGTGCTGCATTCCAACTTTATCCGGACGGCGCGAGCCAAGGGCATGCCCGGCTGGCAGGTGATCGTCAGGCACGCGCTGAAACCAACGCTGCTGCCGGTCGTTTCTTATCTTGGCCCGGTGTTCGTGGGCATGATTACCGGCTCGGTGGTCGTCGATCTCTACTTCTCGACCGGCGGCATCGGGCAGTGGTTCGTGAACTCGGCGCTCAGCCGCGACTATTCGACGATCCTCGGGATCACCATTCTCCTCGGCGCCCTCACCATCGCCGCCAACCTCGTGGTCGACATCCTCTACGCCTGGATCGACCCGAAGATCCGTTACTAGGAGCGCGTCATGGCTGTTGAAGCTCGCACCGATGTCGTCGCAACGCAGGAAGGGTCTGCGGTCAAAACCCTGCAGGGCCGCTCGCTGTGGCAGGATGCTGGACGCCGGTTCATGCGCAATCGCGCGGCGCTGTTCTTCTTGGTGCTGCTGGCCGGCATCGTGCTGTTCACGCTGATCGGGCCCTACATCGCGCGCTGGACGCTCGAGAAGGTGGACTGGGGCATCCTTGGCAAGATCTTGCAGAAGGGCGCGCCCTCGATCGAGAACGGGCACTATTTCGGCACCGACCAGCAGGCGCGCGACCTGTTCGCACGCGTCATCCAGGGCACGCAGATTTCGCTGATCGTGGGCGTGCTCGGCTCGGCCGTCGCGGTTGTGCTCGGGACGCTCTACGGCGCCATTGCCGGCTATTTCGGCGGGCGGCTCGACAGCGCCATGATGCGCTTCGTCGATATCCTCTACTCGATCCCCTTCATGTTCATCCTGATCCTGCTGCTGATCATTTTCGGCCGCTCGTTCACGCTCTTGTTCATGGGCATCGGGCTGGTGTCGTGGCTGGGCATGGCGCGCGTCGTGCGCGGGCAGACGCTGACGCTGAAGAACCGCGAGTTCGTCGAGGCGGCGGTGGCGACGGGCGTCAGGCCGCTGTCGATCGTGGTCCGCCACATCGTCCCCAATCTGCTCGGCATCGTGGTGGTCTATGCGACGCTGCTGATCCCCGAAATGATCCTGCTCGAGAGCTTCATCTCGTTCCTCGGCCTCGGTATCCAGGAGCCCAACACGTCGCTCGGCGCGCTCATCAGCGAAGGCGCCCAGACGATGCAGTACGGCACGTTCTGGCAACTCGGCTTCCCGCTGGCCTTCTTCGTGGTCATCCTGTTCAGTTTCTTCTTTGTGGGCGACGGGCTGCGTGACGCGCTCGATCCCAAGGACCGCTAATGTCTCTTCTTGAAGTCACCGACCTTTCCGTCGGTTTTCACATGCCCGGCCGCGATGTGCAGGTCGTCGACAAAGTCAGTTTTTCGCTCGAGCAGGGCAAGACGCTCGCCATCGTGGGCGAGAGCGGCTCCGGCAAGACGCAGACGGCGTTCTCGATCGTCGGGCTCCTGGCCGACAATGGCTATTCGTCGGGCAGCGTGAAGTTCGAGGGCAAGCAGTTGCTGGGCCTGCGCGAAAGCGAGCTCAACAAGGTGCGGGCCGAGCAGATCGCGATGATCTTCCAGGACCCGATGACCTCGCTCAACCCTTACATCAGGGTGATCGATCAACTGGTCGAAGTGCTGGTGCAGCACAAGGGCATGACGCGGCAGGCTGCCGAGGCGGAATCGATCCGTATGCTCGAAGCGGTCAAGCTCCCCGACGGCAAGAATATCGCGCGGCGCTTTCCGCATGAGTGCTCGGGCGGCATGCGCCAGCGCATCATGATCGCGATGGCGCTGCTCTGCCGGCCAAAACTGCTGATCGCGGACGAGCCGACGACGGCGCTCGACGTGACGGTGCAGGCGCAGATGCTGGAACTGTTCCAGTCGCTGACGGCCGAGTTCGGCACGGCGCTCATCATCATCACCCACGATCTCGGCGTGGTGGCCGGCCTCGCCGACAAGATGATGGTGATGTACGCCGGGCGCGCGGTGGAGCAGGGCTCGGTCGACGAGCTGTTCTACGATCCGCGCCATCCCTATACGCTCGGGCTGCTGACCTCGACGCCGCATATCGAGCAGCGGGCGCGCCGGCTCAACCCGATCACCGGGTCGCCACCCAATATCGAGGAGCTGCCGCGCGGCTGCAGTTTCCACCCGCGCTGCGCCTTCCGCTTCGAGCGGTGCTTCGCGGAAACCCCGGCGCTGCGGGAGTTCGAACCGGGCCGCAGCAAGGCCTGTCATTTCGAGGGCAAGCTCGTATTCGAGGAGGAGAACGTCGCATGACGACCAATCGCGGCGAACTGCTCCGCATCGACAATTTGTCCAAGACCTTCTCGATCAATGCGGGCGGGTTCTTCAGTAAGCCGCTGAAGCTGCGGGCGCTGCAGGATATCTCGTTCACCGTCGAGCGCGGCGAGACGTTGGGCATCGTGGGCGAGAGCGGCTGCGGGAAGTCGACGCTCGGCCGCTGTATCCTGCAATTGCTGAAGCCGGACTCGGGCCGTGTCGTGTGGATGGGGACCGACCTCAATTCGCTGCCGGCCGAAGAGATGCGGAAGCGCCGCAAGGATCTGCAGATCATCTTCCAGGACCCGCAGGCGTCGCTCAATCCGCGCATGACCGTGGGCGAGATCGTGGCCGATCCGCTGAAGACGCTGATGCCCGAGCTCAATCGCGAGCAGCGGCGGCAGCGGGTGATGGAGATCATGGAGGCGGTGGGGCTGCAGCCCGAGATGATCAACCGCTATCCGCACGAATTTTCGGGCGGGCAGGCGCAGCGCATCGGCATTGCGCGGGCGCTGATCACCGAGCCCAAGCTGATCGTCTGCGATGAGCCGGTGTCGGCGCTCGACGTGTCGATCCAGGCGCAGATTCTCAATCTGTTGAGCGAGCTCAAGGATCAGTTCGGGCTGACGCTGATCTTCATCTCGCACAATCTGTCGGTGGTGCGGCACGTGTCGGACCGCATCCTGGTGCTGTATCTGGGCCGGATGGTGGAACTGGCGACGGGCGACGAGCTCTATCTCGATGCCAAGCACCCCTACACCAAGGCGCTGCTCACGGCGGTGCCGATCGCCGACCCCAAGCGGGCGCGACAACGCAACATCGATGCGCTGAGCGGCGAGATTCCGTCGCCGATCAACCCGCCTTCAGGCTGTACATTCAGGACGCGGTGCCGCTATGCGACGGAGCGCTGTGCCGAGATCCGGCCGCCGCTCGAGACGGTGAGCGATGGGCGGCAGGTGGCGTGCATCCGCTGGCGCGAGATCGACGGCATGGCCGGAATGGAAGCGTCGTCTAGCGCAGCCTAGCTGCTGGCGGATGCCTTGTCGGCGGCGCGGCGGGCGGCGGCACCGGCGACGGTGCGGCGGCGGCGGTCGCGACCGGCGTAGCTCTCGGCTTCGACGAACGGCCGCGGCGCCTGGCTGAGGCCATCGAGCCTGAGCTTGATATGCTCGGCGGAGAAGGGCTTGCGCAGGAATTCGCTGACGCCGGCATCGCGTGCCATCGCGATCATTTTCGCGTCGGGCGCAGCGGCCATCATGATGATCGGGGTTTCGCGGTTGGGATGCGCGCCGATCTGGCGAAGTTTCCGGATCATGTCGAACCCGGCGCGGCCGCCCAATTGCTCGTCGATCAGGATCAGGCCGTAAGCCTGCCGGGCGAGCTCAGCGGCGGTGTGCGGCAGGTCGATCGTGGCTTCCACCGACCGGATGCCGATGCTGCGCAGCATGACGGCGACGAGGGCCGCCATGTGGGAGGACGGGTCGGCGACAAGGGCCGGGAGTTGAGCGCTTTTCTTGGCCATGGGAATGTTGTCGCGCAA
>JBKJTB010000336.1:0-4233 GCA_046594305.1 Devosia sp.
ACCAAGCTCAAGCTGGTCAAACGGCAGATGTACGGTCGCGGAAAACTCGACCTGCTGCAGGCTCGATTAATCGGCGCAACCTGATGCACACATCATCAAAACTGCGTCAGAGCCAAAACTACCCGCCGATCCGGGCTTTGAGGGCCACGATCCGGGCATAACTGGCCTCGATCCGGGCCTGAAAGGCGGGATCGGATTCGGCCTCGGTGACCAGAATGCCGCGGACTTTGTCGGCGAGGCCACCCGACGCGGCGGCGGTGTTTGAGAACAGCAACACGTCGATGCCGGCGTTGACCGCCTGCACCACGGTGTCGTGCAGGTCGTAGATCTTGCGGATCGCCCCCATCTCGAGGTCATCGCTGACGACAACACCCGCAAAGCCGAGTTGCCCCCGCAGCACCCCCTCGATCCAGTCCGATGAGAGGCTCGCCGGCAGCTTGCCGCCGCCCGTCCCGGCATAGTCCTTGTGATAGAGGTGCCCGACCATCACCATGTCGGCATAGCCGTCCGCGAACATGATGCGGTACGGCTCGAGCTCGGTCGGGCTCCAGGTCTTCGTAATGTCGACGAACCCTTCATGGCTGTCGGCAGTGCTCGACCCATGCCCGGGGAAATGCTTGAGCGAGGTGATGAGCCCGGCCGCATGATGGGCTGCGATGAAAGCCTCGTCATAGGCCGCAACCGTGTCCGCCGACTTGCCATAGGCGCGGCCGAACTTGGCGATCACTTGATTGTTCGGATTGACGTTGAGATCTGCGACCGGACCAAAATTCACGCTGAATCCGAGATCGGCGACTTTGCGCGCCATGCCGGCGTAGAGCTTTTCCGCCTCGGCGGGGGAGTCGTTAGCCGCGACCGTCGCCGCGTTGGGAAGTTCCTCGAACCCCACGGCCTTGGTCAGCCGCTCGACAGCGCCGCCCTCCTGATCGAGCGTGATGAACGGGGGCAGATCCGGCGATACTGCACGGAAAAGCTCGTTCATCGCCTTCACGGCCTTGAGGCTCTGGACGTTCGGCTTGAGATACATGACCCCACCGAGGTCACCGGCGGCGATTTCGGCCGCGACGGCTTTCACTGAATTGTCGTCGGCATCGTCGCCCTGAAAGCCGACGATGATCATCTGGCCTGCCATCTGCTCGAGCGTCTGGGCTCCGGCTGGCGCTACAAACACGAGCGCGAGGAGCGCGGCGGCGACGGTCGGGCGGAACAAGCAAATCACCTCGAGAAGAATCGGAGCGATGCTTGCCACGCTATTGCGGCGAAATCGTAAACGCGGCTATACCCCGCGTCCCGCCACGCCTGAGCCGCCGCCATGTCCACGCCCCTGCGCCATTGCGGCCTCGATTTCGGCACGTCCAACACGACGCTGGGTGTCGCGGACGCGGCTGGCGCACGCCTCGTGCCGCTCGAGGACGGCAAACCGACGATCCCGAGCACGCTGTTCTTCGACTTCGAGGCCGACCGCACGCTCTATGGCCGCGAAGCCACGGAGGCCTATGTCAGCGGAACAGACGGGCGGATGATGCGCTCGCTCAAAAGTGTACTCGGCTCGTCGCTGGCCGATGAATCGGTGCGCATCAAGCGCCGGATCCTGCCCTTCCTCGAACTGATCGGCGGCTTTGTCGGGGAGTTGAAGCGGCGGGCGGAACTGGACGTTGACTACACTCTCGACTCCGTCGTAATCGGCCGGCCGGCCCACTACGTCGACGACGATCCGCTCGCCGACCGCGAGGCGCAGTCGCAGATGGAGAGCGCCGTTCGCGCGGAGGGCTTTCGCCACATCGAGTTCCAGTTCGAGCCCATCGCCGCCGCGCTCGACTACGAGCAGTCGGTGACCCGCGAGGAGATCGGGCTCGTCATCGACCTCGGTGGCGGTACGTCGGACTTCTCGATTGTCCGCGTCTCGCCCGAACGCTCGCGGGCGAGCGACCGCAGCGGCGATATTCTGGCGACCGGCGGCGTCCATATCGGCGGCACCGACTTCGACCGTCTGCTGTCGCTCAAGAAGGCGATGCCGGCGCTCGGCTATCAAACACCCACCGCCGATGGGAAACGCCCCCTGCCCTCCGGCCCCTATGTCGATCTCGCCACCTGGCACCGGATCAACCGGCTCTACACGCCCGAGATGCTGCGCGAACTGCGCCACACCGAACGCGAGGCCCGCGATCCCGGACGTGTCGCCGACATGATCTCGATCGTCGCGCATCGCGAAGGACATCGACTGGCGGGCGCGGTCGAGGACGCGAAGATCGCGCTCACTCATGACGAAGCAGCAAAGCTGGCCTTTAAGACCGAAGAGGTGACGCTGGCGACGCCGATCGCTCGCGACGAGCTGGATGCGGTTCTCGAGGTATCTATCCACCGGATCGAGGACACCATCGGGCTGACGCTGGCAATGGCGGGCCTGCCGGCTGACCGCATCGAGACGCTGATCCTGACGGGCGGCTCGACGCAGATCCCGGCGATCCTCAAGCGGCTGCGGACCTTGTTTCCAGCCGCGCGGTTCGTCGACACCGATGCCTTCGGCAGCGTCGGAGTTGGCCTCGCGCTCGATGCGCGGCGGAAATTCGGCTAGGCGGTTACCGATACCGCGTCGCTTGAACCCTGTTCCGCAAAACTCGCACGCATCTCGATAGCGGTCCTGGGGCGGCCGAAATGATAGCCCTGCCCGACCTTGCAGCCCATCATCTTGAGCATCCACGCCTGGTCGGCGGTCTCGATGCCCTCGGCGATGACGACCTTGTTGAGCGCTTCGCTGAGCATCATGACTGCACGGATGATGACGCCGGACTGCTGGTCGCCGGGAAGCTTCTTCACAAAGCTCTGGTCGATCTTGATCTTGTCGATGGGCAGCCGGCCGAGATAGCCGAGCGACGAATAGCCCGTGCCGAAATCGTCGAGCGCGATCCCGACGCCGAGGTTGCGCAGCTTCTGCAGCGCCTCGATCGTGGCGCGCACATTGGACACGAAGATGCCTTCGGTGATCTCGACATCGAGCCGGTGCGCCGGCAGGCCCGACTTGGTCAGTGCTTCCTTGACCTCGGCGACGACGTCGATGAGTTCGAACTGGATCGGTGAGATGTTGACCGAGAGCCGCAATTCGCCCGGCCAGGTCGCCACCTCGCGACAGGCCGCCTCGAGAATCCAGCGCCCGAGTTCGACGATTTTGCCGGTCTCCTCGGCGATCGGAATGAAGCGCTCGGGCGAGACGGCGCCGAGTTCGGGATGCATCCAGCGCATCAGCGCCTCGACGCCGATGGTGCGGCCATCATCGAGCGAGGCCTGCGGCTGGAACATCAGCGAAATCTCGCCGCGCTCCATCGCCTGCTGCATCTCGGTCTCGAGTTCCTGGCGCGCGCGAAGATTCTCGTCCATCTCCGGCGAGAACGCCGCATAGCCCTTGCCCGCCATAGTGCGGACGACGTTGAGCGCCATGTCGGCGTGGCTCAGCAGTTGATCGGGGTCGAAGCCCGACACCGCGGAATGGCTCGTGCCGATGTCGGCCCCCACAATCGCGCGATGCGGGCCGAGTTGATACGGCGCGATAAGCCGCTCCTGCACGATCTCGCAGAACTGCGCGGCTTCGGCCTGCGACAGTCCCGGATGCGCCACGGCGAAGGCGTGGCCGCCGAGCCGGGCGACGAGGTGGGCGCCGGTGGCCCGCAGGCGGCTCACCACCTGCTTCAGCAGCATGTCGCCATGCGCGTGACCCAACGCGTCGTTGACCGGCTTGAAGCGGGCGAGATCGATGGCGAAGATCGCAAGACCTTCGGCACGGCCGCGCTCGGTCTCGAACCGTTCGTTGATGGCGTTGCAAAGGCCGGTGCGCGACAGCGAGCCCGTAAGCGGGTCGTGCGTGGCGAGGAACGACAGGCGCTCCTCGGCGCGGCGGCGTTCGGTGACGTCCCAGAAATTGAGGCAGGCGACGCGTACCCCGCCGGCGACGATACTCGCGGTCACCGCGAACTGCAGCACCAGCCGGTCGTCGTTCTCGCTGCCGTGGCGGAGGACCGACAGGGCAAGCGGCGTTTCCTTGGCGGGGGTGGTCTCCGAAAAGACCTGGTCGACGGCGAGTTGGATGTCACGCGGCAGAATGCGCTGGGCGCGCTGGCCGTCGAGCGGCTTGCCCTCGTTGAGCAGGTCGCAGGCGATGTGACTGGCGGCAATAATAGTGCCGCCAGCGTCGATGATGACCATGCCCGAAAAGCTGTCGCTCACCACCTGGGCGAGCGT
>JBKJTB010000341.1:0-2645 GCA_046594305.1 Devosia sp.
GCTGGCAGGAGCGATCGAGCCCAAAACCCCGGATCGCGAGGCGGGACCAGAGGTCCCATTACTCGCCGGAACGACCGGCTGGACCAATGGTCCCGCCTCGCATCGCTCTTGCCCGAAAGGGGAAAGAGCACCCAGCCAAACCGGGAGCCATCAGGCGGTCCGGGGTGTTCGCTCGCCTACACCGCGGTTGGCCGAGCGAGCCCACTCGGGCTCGCTCGGACAGAGCAGCAAGAAAGCTACGGTTGGCCGAACGAGCCCACTCGGGGCTCGCTCGGACAGAGCAGCAAGAAAGCGGCGGTTGGCCGAACGAGCCTTCTCGGGCTCGCTCGGACAGAGCGGAAGAGAAGTTGATAATTGGTCTTCTTGCCGCCCGCAAACGCAGTGGCTAGAAGGGCTTGCAATGAGTTCTGGGAGGGGCCGATGAGCGAGAATCTTGTGTTTCAGCCAAGCGAAGCCGCCAAGGCGCGCACGCTGACCACGAAAGCGCAGTACGACGAGATGTACGCGCGCTCGATCAGCGATCCCGACGGATTCTGGGCCGAGCAGGCGAAACGCCTCGACTGGATCAAGGCGCCCACCAAGATCAAGAACACCAGCTTCGCTTACCCCGATATCTCGATCAAATGGTACGAAGACGGCGTCCTCAACGTCTCGGCCAATTGCATCGACCGGCATCTTGCGACGCGTGGCGACCAGGTGGCGATCCTGTGGGAAGGGGACATCCCCGGCACCGACGGCAAGGTGACCTATCGCGAACTGCACGAGCGGGTCTGCCGCTACGCCAACGTGCTCAAGGCCAATGGCGTCAAAAAGGGCGACCGCGTCACCATCTACATGCCGATGGTGATCGATACCGCCGTCGCCATGCTCGCCTGCTCGCGCATCGGCGCGGTGCATTCGGTGATCTTCGGCGGCTTCTCGCCCGACTCGATCGCCGGCCGCGTCAATGATTGCGGCTCGCACATCATCCTCACCGCCGACGAAGGCCGCCGCGGCGGCAAGACCATCCCGCTCAAGAAGAACGTCGACGAGGCGCTGCTCAAGGCGCCGGACGTGCGAACCGTGATCGTCACCAAAGTCACCGGCGGTAACGTGCCCATGCAAGCCGGGCGCGATGTCTGGTATGGCGACGAGGCGGCGAAGGTGTCGGCCGATTGTGCGCCGGAGCCGATGAATGCGGAGGACCCGCTGTTCATCCTCTACACCTCGGGCTCGACCGGTAAGCCCAAGGGCGTGCTGCACACAACGGGCGGCTACCTGGTCTGGGGGTCGATGACTCATGAACTCAATTTCGACTATCGCGACGGCGACGTCTTCTGGTGCACGGCGGACGTCGGCTGGGTCACCGGGCACACCTACATCGTCTACGGGCCGCTCGCCAACGGCGCGACGACGCTGATGTTCGAGGGCATCCCGAGCTATCCCGATCCCAGCCGCTTCTGGCAGGTGGTCGAAAAGCACAAGGTCAACATCTTCCACACGGCGCCGACGGCGATCCGCGCGCTGATGGGGGCGGGGCCGCAGTATCCGGACGCGCACCCGATGCCGAGCCTGCGCACCCTCGGCACGGTCGGTGAGCCGATCAATCCCGAAGCCTGGCTCTGGTATCACAAGCATGTCGGCAAGGAACGCTGTTCCATCGTCGATGCGTGGTGGCAGACCGAGACCGGTGGTCACATGATCGCGCCGTTCCCCGGCGCCATCGCGACCAAGCCGGGTTCGGCGACGTTCCCGTTCTTCGGGGTGCAGCCGGTGGTGCTGTCGCCCGAGGGTAAGCTCCAGGAGCAGACCAAGGCCGAGGGCGTGCTCGCCATCAAGGATAGCTGGCCGGGCCAGATGCGCAGCGGCTACGGCGACCATGAGCGGTTCGTCGCCACCTACTTCACCCAGTACAAGGGCTATTACTTCCCCGGCGACGGCTGCCGGCGCGATGAGGACGGCTATTACTGGATCACCGGACGGGTCGACGACGTGCTCAACGTCTCGGGCCACCGCATCGGCACCGCCGAGGTCGAGAGCGCGCTGGTTGCCCACCCCAAGGTCGCGGAAGCTGCGGTCGTGGGGTACCCGCACGATATCAAGGGGCAGGGCATCTATTGCTATGTCACCCTGATGAATGGCGAGATTGGCGACGATGCGCTGAAGACCGAGTTGCGCAACTGGGTGCGCAAGGAAATCGGCGCCATCGCCTCGCCCGACCTCATCCAGTTCGCTCCAGGTCTGCCCAAGACCCGCTCGGGCAAGATCATGCGCCGCATCCTCCGCAAGATCGCCGAGAACGATTATGGTGCGCTGGTCGATACCACGACGCTCGCCGATCCGACGGTTGTGACCGACCTGATCGACAACCGGCAGAACAGGTAAGCCCTGCTCCGCCCGGCTTCTTAACACTTCTTAACGAAGCCGGGTGCATGATCCGAACCGGTTTGGTTGCCGGGAAACGGCTCATGGGCTTCGGAAATTTCGTGTCGGCGGTTGCGGCGGGGCTCAGGGTATGGCGCGGCGGCCCCGAGGCCGGCGCGACGCTCGCCCAGGTGGTGAGCGACAGCTTTTCGGGCATGGGCATCATCGACGCTGGCGGCACTATTATTGAGGCCAGTCACATCGCCTGCGACCTGCGCAACGAGGGCAAGCCGCTCGACGGC
>JBKJTB010000385.1:0-8487 GCA_046594305.1 Devosia sp.
TCGGGCTCGGGCTGTAGATCGTCGACCGGCTGGTGAGCGGGATGGGCCTGACGCTCGAGCTCGCCAGCATCGAAGGCAAAGGCTCGCGCTTCTCGCTCTATCTGCCCAAGGGCAAGATGGAGACGGTGGTGCCGGTCGAAGGTGAGCGCACCGAACCGGCCGCGAGCCTCGCAGGCCTGCGGATCCTCTGCGTCGACAACGAGCGCGCGGTGCTCGATGCGATGGAGGGATTGCTGCGCGGCTGGGGCTGCGACGTGCGCTCGGCGCGCTCGCTCAAGGACATCGACAAGGACGGTGTGCTGCTCGGCTGGCTGCCCGATCTGGTGCTGATGGACTACCACCTCGACCAGACGTCGGGGCTCGATGCGGTGGAGTGGCTGCGGCACAATGTGGGCGGCCATCTGCCGGCCGCACTCGTGACCGCCGACCGCACACCGCAGGTGCGGGCACTGGCAGAAGAGCGCGGCATCGCCGTGGTGACCAAGCCGGTCAAGCCCGCGGCCCTCCGTGCCGCTATCAGCGGACTCGCGACCCAGCGCCAGCCGCGGCGGTAGGATGATTGTCCGGTGGGGTGAGGCAGGGCCCCCCGCCCGGCCGGATACCGTTCGTTAACCTTCGAGCAGCGTCTCGAACTGGCCCTGCTCGATCTTGCTGGCGGCGATGACGGCCTGGGTGCGGCTGTCGACGTCGAGCTTCTGCAAGATAGAAGAGACGTGCGCCTTGACCGTCGCCTCCGAGATCGAGAGTTCGTAGGCGATCTGCTTGTTCATGAGGCCGTCGCTCAGCATCATCAGCACGCGAACCTGCTGCGGCGTGAGCGTCGAGAGGCGGCGCACGAAGGCAGACTGCTCGTCGTCGCCCGAAAGATTGACGCCCTGAGGCACGGAAATCTCGCCACTCAGCACAGTGTCTATGGCGCGCCGGATTTCGGCGGGACCGACGGATTTGGAGAGATAGCCGGCGGCGCCGAGCTCGAAGGTGCGGCGGATCACCTTGTGGTCCTCGACCGCTGAAATGATCATCACCGGCACTTCGGGATATTGCGCGCGCAGCAGCAGGAGCCCCGAAATCCCGTGGCCGCCGGGCATGTTGAGGTCGAGCAGCACGAGATCGCAGTCGCGGTCGACTTCGAGCGCAGCCGTCAGCGCGAGCAAATCGCCGGCCTCCTCGACAGCTATGTCGTCCTTGCCGCCCGACAGGGTCTGGCGGAGCGCGGCGCGGAACAGGGGATGATCGTCGACGATGATGATGCGGGTCATGTGAGCCTTCTAGCAAGGGCGACCACAGGTCACCAATTGCACTTAGGACGGAAAAGGGAAGCTCTTCGTTGCAAATTGCATCAACGCTTAACCCGTTCTTTACCATGTTCTTGGAACAGTGCGCACTGAACCCGGCTCTCTTTCGCCCTGTGCCGGGCACAGTTTCTTGGTGCTTGGGGTACCTCCATGGCCCGCGCGTATCCGCAATCCCAGCCCGCCGACTACGACCAGCAAGGTCCGGCCGAGTGGCAATCGCTGCGCAATGAACTCGTCGCCCTGCTCGACCAGGTCGACGGTCAGGTGGCGCGATCACGTGACCCGTCACTAAGCGAAAGGGTGCGCTACCTGCGTCACCAGGTGACAGAGGTCGAACAGGACCCGAGCATGCGCCACCGCGATGCATTGCGCTCGGTGCAGCGGCAGATTTCGCGCTTCGAGGAGCCGATGCCGCAGCCGATGCCGCCCAATCCGCGCGACAGCCTGCAGGCCGCGATCAATCAGATCCGGTCCAGCCAAAGCGCGGCGCGGCAGCAGAATTATGCGCCACCGCCGGCGCCTGCGCCGCAGCAGCAGCGCGTGCAGGAACTCGCGGTGATCGAGAAGCTGGCGCAGTCGGTGACCGGGCTCTCCGGCCGGCTCGAGCGGCTCGAAGTCGAGATCAAGACGCAGCTCAAGGGCGGCGGCGATGTGAAGGACGTCGCCGACCAGGTGGCGCAACTCGCCCATGTGGTCGAGCTGCTCGCGGGTGCGGTGGGCGAGACCGGTCAGGTCAAGCGCCTCGAAGGCCAGATCGCGAGCCTCGGCAAGATCATGTCGCAAGGCCGCGAGATGGATATCAACACCCTGACGCGCCGGCTCGACGACGTCGCGTCGACCGTGGGCAGGCTTGCCGAGTTGCAGGTGCATTTCACCGAGAAGGTGCAGAACCCGGTCGAGACCAGCGCCTTCAAGGACGGCATGCGCACCATCGAAGAGAGTGTGCGCAACGTCTATGACCGCATCGATGCGCTTGAGCGGCACGAGAGCCTGACGCCCGCCGACCTCGAAATCGTGACGCGCGAAATGGCGCGGTTCACCGCGGCGATGCAGGACACCAGCCAGGGGCCGCAAAACCTCGTCGAACTCGTCGATGCCCTCAACAGCCGCATCTCCGATATCGAAAGCGGCGACCGTCTGCTGCATGCGCTGCGCAAGGATCTGAGCGCGTTGCGCGACGCGGTGGTGGTCTCGATCACGCCGCGCTTCGACGCGATCGACCAGCGCCTCACCAGCCTCAGCGCGGAAGTCGGCACGCGAGCCGACATGGCCGAGATCGGCCGGCAGATCGGCATGCTGGGCGACCGCATCGGCGAACGGCCGATCGATCCGGGCATCAGCCAGCTCGAGGCGCAGGTGCGCCAGCTCGTGGCCCGCATGGACCAGACCGGCGAGCAGCTCTCCGGCCTCGCCAAACTCTACGCCGAGCCGGCGCCGCAGGTGCAACTCCCCGAGATCGACTATGACGCGATGGCCGACATGGTCGCCTCGCGTGCCGCCGAAGCCTGGTCGCGCCAGCCGCAGCAGGATAGCGGCCTCGCCGACACCATCTCCGGCCTCGAACAGCGCATCACCACGATGCTGCAGGGCATGCAGCAACAGCAGCACGATCCCGAGATCGGCGATTTCGGCGGCATGCAGTCCGGCATCAACGAGGTCAACGACCGGTTGAAGCGGCTCGAGGCGTCGCTGCTCGAGCGTACGGCGTCGACCACCCCGGAAATGGTGCGGACATCCGACATCGCCGCGATCATCGCCGAAGCCGACACGTATGTGCAGCCGGTCGCCCCGCGTCCGCGCGATAGCATGCCGCGCAGCCCGTCCGACGAGGCGCCACTCAATGCGCCGGCCTTCCCCGACCCGGTACCCTTTGTCGACAGCATGCCGGTCGCACGCAAGCGCCATCCGGGTCTCGACGAGGATGTGTCGCTGGCAGCCCGTCACGACAGCATCCCCCCGGCCTCAACGCCGAGCGGCGTCTTCGAGCCGCCCCCGCCGCCGACCCCCGGTCTCGGATTCTATGAGCCCGCGCCAAGGGCTATGGAGCCCGTGGCGAGGATCGTCGAGGCCGCGCCGGACGTGGAACAGGCAGCGACCGTGTCGCCCGCGAGCCGCAACACGTTCATCGAAGCGGCGCGTCGTGCGGCGCAGCGGCCGGCAACGACTGCCGCCCCGATTCCGGCACCCGCTGGACAATCGAATTCGCTGATCGGACGCGCCATGTCGCGGTTCCAGACGAATGGCGAAAAGCCCGTCAAGGCCGAGAAGCCGGTCAAGGTGAAACCGGAGAAGGCGCCGCGTCCACTCGCTGGCGACAAGCCGGCGCGCACCGAATACAAGCCTGAGCCGGTGGTCGCCGAGGCGTCGACCGAGCCGACACTGTTGGGCGAGGCCCCGGCGACGATGGCGAAAGCCGAGACGGGTAAGCCGATGCTCTCGCCGCGGATGCGCATGATCGTGCTCGTCGTCGGCTTCGTGATCGTCGGCTCGATGATCGCCAAGTTCGCGATCGACTACATGCTAGAGCAGGATCCGCAGCCCGCCGCCGAAGCACCGATCACCACCGGCGACATCGCCGACGAGGTGCCGTTGGCGAGCGGTGTGCCGATGGAAGAACTGGAGGTTGCGGCGGCCCCCGGTCCGCGCATTATCGACCCCACCAGCACGGGCGCGATCGATCCGGCCGCAGCGCAGGGCTTCACCACCACCCCGTTGCAGACGATGCCGAGCGCCTTCACGGCTGCGACCGACCTTGCGGCCGCCGATCCCAACGGCGTTACGCCGCTGGCGCCGCAGAGCCCGATCAAGGTCGAACTGCCGCCCGACGGCATCGGTCCGCTGGAGCTGCGTGAAGCGGCTGCAAATGGCGATGTGCGGGCGCAGTTCGAAGTGGCCGCGATCCTCACCGAGGGCCGCGCGGTGCCGCAGGACTACAAGGCCGCCGCCGTCTGGTACGAGCGCGCCGGCGCCGCCGGCTTCGCGCCGGCGCAATATCGGCTGGGCTCGCTCTACGAGAACGGCAATGGCGTCGAGAAAAACCTCGAGACCGCCAAACTCTGGTACGAGCGCGCCGCCGAAGCGGGCAACCGCATGTCGATGCACAACCTCGCCGCGATCTATGCCGGCGGACAGCTGGGCAAGCAGGAGTTCGAATCGGCCGCAAAATGGTTCGAGGAAGCCGCCTCCCGCGGCATGACCGACAGCCAGTTCAACCTCGGCATGCTCTATGCCCGTGGCCTCGGTGTGCCGCAAAGCCTCGAGGACTCGTTCAAGTGGTTCGGTATCGCGGCGCGCAGCGGCGACGCCGATGCGACCAAGGCGCGCGACGACATCGCCCGCTCGCTCGATGCCGAGACAATGACGCGGCTCACCGACATCGTGAACAACTTCAAGCCGGTGCCCATCGAGCTTGCGGCGAACTTCGCGCCGATCGGCACCTGGTCCAAGACCTTCGATCCGGGTGAGACGATCGCCGCGCGCGACATCGTTGCCTCGGTGCAGAAGGCACTGGTCCGGCTGGGCTACGACGTGGGCACGCCCGACGGCATCGCCGGGTCCAAGACTGCCTCAGCGATCAAGCAATTCGAACAAGCCACCGGCATGAGCGAGGTCGGGCTGATCAATCCGCGACTGCTCGCGGTGCTCGGCAGCCAGCCGGTGTAGGAATGGAAGTCGTCTCATTGTCGTCGCAGAGTCGAACGATGGTGAGCTGACGGAATTGGAAGGGGCGCGGAGAGGCCGCGCCCCTTCGAACTATTTGGCGCTCCCTTGCAGATCTACCTGCCA
This sequence comes from Devosia sp., assembly GCA_046594305.1. Taxonomy (GTDB): domain Bacteria; phylum Pseudomonadota; class Alphaproteobacteria; order Rhizobiales; family Devosiaceae; genus Devosia_A. The sequence goes on from JBKJTB010000385.1 coordinate 5,082, forward strand.
ATCGCCGAGCTCTCGATGAACCTCTTCTTCCTGATCGGAATAGGAGGGGCAGTGGGTTTCCTGTCGGGGCTGTTCGGCGTGGGCGGCGGGTTCCTGCTGACGCCGCTGCTGATCTTTTCGGGCGTCCCCGCCCCGGTTGCGGTGGCCTCGGTGACCGGGCAGGTCGCAGCCGCTTCGACCTCAGGCGCGCTCAGCTACTACCGGCGCGGCGGCATCGACCTCCACCTCGCGATGTATTTGATCCTCGCCTCCACCATTGGGGCGATGGCGGGCGTCGCGACGTTCTCGGCACTGCGCAGCGCCGGCCAGCTCGATCTCTTCATTTCAGTCGCCTACCTGCTGCTGCTCGGCTTTGTCGGCACGCTGATGATGATCGAGGCGGTGCGCACGCTGATGCGGCGCCGCCGGGGCATCGTCATACCGGACAAGCTGCCGAGCCAGCACACCTGGATGCACGGCCTCCCGATGCGTGTCCGGTTCAAGAAATCACGGCTCTATATCTCCGTGCTGCCGGTGCTCGCGATCGGCGTGTTCATCGGCTGGGTCGGCGCGCTGCTGGGCGTCGGCGGCGGCTTCATCCTCGTGCCAGCGCTGGTCTATCTGCTGCGCGTGCCGGGCAATGTGGTGATCGGCACCTCGCTGCTGCAGGTCGTCGCCATGATGTGCGTGACGACAATCCTCCAGGCGCTCACCAGCCAGAGCGTCGACATCATCCTCGCCTTCTGCCTGATGCTGGGCGGCACGGTGGGCGCGCAGTTCGGCGCGTCGGCAGGCAAATATCTGCGTGGCGATCAGCTGCGCGCGCTGCTGGCGCTACTAGTGCTCGCGGTCGCGATCCGCTTCGGCCTGACGCTGGTGCTGCCGCCCACCGATCCGTTCTCGATGGCCGTCATCGCAGGAGGGCTCCTGTGAGGCGGCTCCTGCTCGCAATTACGGTGCTGGTTGCGACACTTGGTCCGGTGGCCGCCGAAAAGCTTATCTCGACGGTGTCGAGCACGCAGGTGCTGATCACATCCAGTTTTGATGGCGCAGCGCTCAGCCTCTTCGGCAGCATCGAGCCCGACATGGCCGGCGGCGATGCGAGCGGTCCCTACAACGTCATAGTCGCGGTCACCGGCCCGCTGCAGGATCGCGTGACCCGGCTCAAGACCAGCAGTCTTGGCATCTGGAGCAACACCGACAGCGTCACCTTCCAGCACTTTCCGTCGTTTTATGCCGTGATCTCGAGCGGTAAGCTCGACACCATCGCGGACGAAGCGGTGCTGGGCGCTTACGACATCCGGCCCGAGGACCAGGCGCGGGCCACGGCGCTCTCGACCGGCGCCAAAGCGGAGCTGTTCAGCCTCGAACTCGTCCGGCTGATGACGGAAGAGGGCCACTTCGTGAACCGCGACGACGGCATCCGTTTCCTCTCGACGAACGCCTACGCCGTGAACCTGCCGCTCCCCAGCGACGTCGCTAACGGTCCGTTCCTCGTCCACACGCTGGTGTTCAAGAACAGAGTATTGGTCGCCGAACGCACCGAGAGTTTCTCGGTCAGGAAGAGCGGGTTTGAGAACTACGTGTTCGTCGCAAGCCGGCAACAGCCATTGCTGTACGGGATCGTGTGCGTGCTGCTGGCGCTGGGTACAGGGTGGCTGGCAGGGGTGGTGTTCAAGCGGTAGTCGACCGACGCGATTGCGCAGTTCAAACCCCCGCCACCAACCGCTTCGTGCTCACCTGATACAATTTGTTCCGCCCGAGCATCGTCACCTCAAGCGTGCGGTGATCGAACAGCCCGGCGAAATTCGGGCCTAGAATATTCATCGATCCCGCCCCGGCCCCATAGGCCGGCAACAGCAAAATCTTGCTGTCGTGGACGAAGCACGGGCGGCGCGTGGCGCTACCGTTCGAGTAAACCGTCGCGGCCGGGTGCAGATGTCCGGCCACCATGCCCAACGCCCCGCGCCGAGGCTCATGCGTCAGCGTCAGCCCGCGATGCTCGAGCGTCGCCACGCACACGCCGCCCAGTGCATGCGGCGACGGATCGTGATTGCCGCCGATCCAGGTCCAGTGCGACTTGCCGAGCAGCGCCATCAGCCGCAGGCGATCGGCATCGAGCAGCGTGGTCGTGCCCTCGTCGCGATGGAATGAGTCGCCCAGCGCGACGACGCGTTCGGCCTTCGTCTGCTCGATGTCTTGCTCGAGGCGCTTCAGCGTCAGCCCGGTGTCGTAGGGCGGGAGCATGTAACCGCGCCGGGCGAAGGACGAGAATTTCTCGAAATGGAGATCGGCAACCAGCAGCATCGACTCGGCGCGCCAGAACAGCGCGCCCGACAGCAGCGGCTCGAAAGTGTGGCCGGCGAAGTTCAGGAGCACGATGGTCTCCTCACTTTCCGGCGCGGTGCGTGCCGCGTTGCTCCACATTGGTCTTTCCCTTCAGCGTGGCCTTGTCCGAAAACCGGCTTCCATCCCCGCTTTCGCCGGGGACAGGCTTTTTCGGGGACACGCTTTGCCCCAGCGCCTCTCGCATCAATTCGTCGGCGGCGTCGGCCATGGCGCTTTCGCGCGCCTCGCCGAAGATGGCAGTTTTGCCGATGTCGAGCAGCACCGGTACCGCGAGAGGCGAGATTCGGTCGAGGGGCTTATGGACAATGTGATCGCGGATGCGCGCCAGCATGTTGCCGAGCCGCTCGATATCGAGCAACCCGCGGGCTGCGTCTCGCCGTGTCGCCTGGATCAGGATGTGGTCGGGCTCATGCTCGTAGAGCACGTCGTAGATCACATCCGACGACACGGTGACCTGCCGGCCGGTCTTCTCCTTACCGGGGTGGCGGCGCTCGATGAGGCCGGAGATGATCGCGGCATTGCGGAAGGTGCGGCGCATCAGTTGGCTCTCATGCAGCCAGTCTTCGAGGTCGTCGCCCAGCATGTCCTCGTCGAACAGCTCCGCCAGCGACAGGCGGCCGGTGCGGATAAGACCGCCGAAATCGCCCAGCCCCCAGATGGCCAGCGAATAGTCCGAGGCAACGAACCCAAGCGGCCGCGCCCGGGCGCGTTCAAGCCGGCGCGTCAGGAGCATGCCGAGCGTCTGGTGCGCGAGGCGGCCCTCGAACGGGTAGCAGACCATGAAGTTCTGCGTGCCGCGAGGGAAGGTTTCGACCAGCATCGAGTCGGGTGGCGGCAGCAGCGACACATCGTGCTGCAACCGCAGCCAGTCGGCCACCTGATCGGGCAGCTTGTGCCACTCGTCGGGTTTCGACAGCAGCTTGCGCACGCCCTCGGCGAGATAGGTCGAGAGCGGGAATTTGCCGCCCATATAGGACGGTATTTTGGGATCGCTGGAGTTGGAGCGCGAGACGTAAGCCTCGGTCTCGAACATGCCTTCATAAGCCACAACTTCGGAGCCGAAGATGAAGGTGTCGCC
>JBKJTB010000178.1:0-8543 GCA_046594305.1 Devosia sp.
CTCAAGGGTCTTCATGCCGTGTTCCTGGGCCTTCTTGGCCGCATCTTCCGCCGCAACCTGCGCGGCGTACGGGGTCGACTTGCGCGACCCCTTGAACCCCATGACGCCCGACGACGACCAGGAAATTGTATTGCCCTGGACGTCGGTAATGGTCACCATGGTGTTGTTGAAGCTGGCGTTGACGTGTGCAACGCCGGACGTGATGTTCTTGCGCTCTTTGCGCTTGACGCGCGCGCCTTCAGCTTTGGCCAATTTTCTTCCTTCAGTTCGATATCAGCGCTGCCGTAATTCCAGCAGCTACATCGGGCAAAGCGAGGAGGTGCCTCGCCGCCCAGATTACTTCTTCTTGCCGGCGATGGGCTTCGCGGGACCCTTGCGGGTGCGCGCATTGGTATGCGTGCGCTGGCCGCGAACCGGCAGACCACGGCGGTGGCGCAGGCCACGATAGTTGCCGAGGTCCATGAGCCGCTTGATGTTCATCGCGACGTTGCGGCGGAGGTCACCCTCAACCACGTAGTCACGATCGATCGTCTCGCGGATCTGGATCGTTTCGGCGTCCGTCAACTCGTTGACGCGACGCTCGGCCGGAATACCGACTTTCTTGCAGATGTCCTCGGCGAACTTGTCGCCGATGCCGTGGATGTATTGCAGCGCAATAACCACACGCTTGTTCGTCGGGATATTGACGCCAGCGATACGAGCCACAGTCGACTCTCCTTCATGCCGGCCCGCTTATTTAGGAGCCGTTTTTGTAACAACAAGGGACCGGTTCCGAGCCCTCACTCATTCGAGGAACCGAATCCAGCCCTAAGGTCTTTGAGACTGGCGCGGTTCTAGTGGCCGATTCTGGCGGAGTCAACCGCCAGCCAGCCTGTTTTTCTATGCGTTGAGCGCACGGCGGATCGCCGCCGTGACCTCATCGACCGGGGCCATTCCGTCCACGGTCTTCAGTAAGCCCTTGCCGCGGTAGTAGGAGACCAGCGGTTCGGTCAATTCGCGATATACTTCAAGGCGTTTGCGGATGACTTCGGCGCTGTCGTCCGCCCTTGCCCCACCAGTCTCCCTGGCCCGGTTGGCGACGCGCGCCACGAGCGTTTCGGGATCGGCGGTGATCTCGACCACGGCGTCGAGCTTGAGGCCCTTCTGCGTGAGCATGGCCCCGAGCGCGTCAGCCTGCGCGATGGTGCGCGGGAAGCCATCGAGGATGAAGCCCCTGGCGCAATCGGGCGTATCGATCCGTTCGGCGACGATGCCGTTGACGATATCGTCGGAGACCAGATCGCCGCGGTCCATAACCGCCTTGGCCTGAATGCCGAGCGGCGTCTTGTTCGCGATGGCCGAGCGCAGGATGTCGCCGGTCGAGAGCTGCGGGATGCCGAGCTGCTCGACGAGGATCTTGGCCTGCGTGCCCTTGCCGACGCCCGGTGGTCCCAGAAGGATCAACCTCACTTCTTGCGTCCTCCGAGACGCGAGCGCTTCACAAGGCCCTCATATTGCTGGGCGATGAGGTGCGACTGGACCTGGCTAATGGTGTCGAGCGTCACGGTGACCATGATCAGCAGCGAGGTGCCGCCGATGAACTGGCTGACGTTGAGCTGGCTGTGGATCAGTTCGGGGATGAGCGCAACGACCATGAGGTAGCCAGCGCCGACCAGAGTGATGCGGGTCAGCACGTAGTCGATGTGCTGGGCCGTGCGCTCGCCCGGCCGGATACCCGGAATAAAGCCGCCCGAACGCTTCAGATTGTCGGCCGTGTCGGTCGGGTTGAAGACGATCGAGGTGTAGAAGAAGGCAAAGAACACGATCAGGACGGCGAACAGGATCAGGTAGAGCGGCTGACCGCGGCCGAGCAGCGCCGCCACGACCGACAGCCACTGCGGGGAGTCGCCACGCGAAGCGAACGACGCGATGGTCGCCGGCAGCAGCAGGAGCGACGAGCCGAAGATCACCGGGATAACGCCCGAGGTGTTGAGCTTGAGCGGCAAATGCGAGGTGTCGCCCTGGAACATCTTGTTGCCGACCTGGCGCTTTGGATACTGGATCAAAAGCCGCCGCTGGGCGCGTTCAAAGAAGACGATGATGCCGATGACGACGATGGCGATGATCAGGATGCCGAACAGCCAGGCGGTCGAAAGCGCGCCAGTGCGGCTGAGCTCGAGGGTCTGGACGATCGTCGCCGGAAGGTTGGCCACGATGCCCGCAAAGATGATCAACGAGATGCCGTTGCCGACGCCGCGCGAGGTGATCTGCTCGCCCAGCCACATCAGGAACATGGTGCCACCGACCAACGTGACGACGGTCGAGATGCGGAAGAACCAGCCCGGATTGAGCACGACGCCCTGGCTGCCTTCGAGACCGATGGCGATGCCATAGGCCTGGATGGCGCAGAACACGACCGCGAGATAGCGGGTGTACTGGTTGATCTTGCGGCGGCCGGACTCGCCTTCCTTCTTCAGCGCCTCAAGGCGCGGCGAAGCGGTCGAGATGACCTGCACGACGATCGACGCCGTGATGTAGGGAATGAGGTTGAGCGCGAAGATCGCCATGCGCTGCACGGCGCCGCCGGCGAACATGTCGAACATGCCGGCGATGCCCTGCTGCGCCTGCTGGAAGCTCGCGGCGTAAGCATCGGGGTCGATGCCGGGAACCGGAATGTACGTGCCAAGGCGGTAGACGAGCAGCGCGCCCAGGGTGAACCAGATACGCTGCTGCAGGGCCTTCGCCTTGGCGAAGGTCGAAAAGTTCAGATTCCTGGCAAGCTGCTCGGCTGCGGACGCCATTAGTCGCTGTCCCTTTTAACGCACCGCCGAAGCTTCAAGCTCCAGCGATGCTGTTAGAGCCGTCGCTTAAGCGTCGGCCTTGGTTTCTTTGGTCGCCTTGGTCATGTCGACCTTGCCGCCCAGACCTTCAATAGCCGCCACGACGCCAGCGCTCGCGTGGTAGACGTTGAAGGTGACCTTCTTGGCTTCAAAAGCCTTCTGGCCGAGCACGAGACGCACACCATCGAGCGGACGGCGGATGACGCCGGACGCAACCAGGGCCGCGGCGTCGATGACGCCCTTGTGGTCCAGCTTGCCGCTGTTGATGTAGTCCTGGATGCGATCGAGGCGCACAGCGTTGTAGTGCTTGACGTTCGGCACGTTGAAGCCGCGCTTCGGCATACGCATGTGGAGCGGCATCTGGCCACCCTCGAAGCCGTTGATGGCAACGCCGGTACGGCCCTTCTGGCCCTTGCCGCCGCGGCCGCCGGTCTTGCCCTTGCCCGAGCCGATACCACGGCCGACGCGCATGCGCAGCTTGTTGGCACCCGGATTGTCGCGGAGTTCGTTCAAACGCGCCATTTCGCTATCCTAACTTCTTACTCGCCGACGACGCGGACGAGGTGCGGGAGCTTGTTGATCATGCCGCGCACTTCCGGCGTGTCGACGAGGGTGCTCTGCTTGCGGATCTTGTTGAGTCCGAGCCCGATCAGGGTCGCGCGCTGGTCCGCCTGGCGGCGGATGGGCGAGGCGATCTGCTCGACGGTTACGGTTTTGCTGTTAGCCATCTAACCCTCCTTAGGCCTCAACCGATTCCTGGCCGCGACGGGCCTGGAGATCGGAAACCTTGAGACCGCGACGGGCCGCAACGGAACGCGGGCTGTCGCAATGCTTGAGCGCGTCGAACGTGGCACGCACCATGTTGTAGGGGTTCGAGGTGCCCTGCGACTTGGCAACGATGTCGTTGATGCCCAGGGTTTCGAACACGGCGCGCATCGGACCGCCGGCGATGATGCCGGTGCCGGGAACCGCAGCGCGGAGAATGACCTTGCCGGCGCCGTGGCGGCCGACGACGTCGTGATGGAGCGTGCGGGCCTCACGCAGCGGCACGCGGATCAGTGAACGCTTGGCGGCCTCGGTCGCCTTGCGGATCGCCTCGGGAACTTCGCGCGCCTTGCCATGGCCGAAACCGACCCGGCCCTTTTGATCACCAACGACGACCAGCGCCGCAAAACCGAAGCGCTTGCCGCCCTTGACCACCTTGGCCACACGATTGATGTGGACCAGGCGATCGATGAACTCACTATCGCGCTCTTGAACGTCTCTCATTATCTTTTCCTTTGCGCGATCAGAACTGCAGGCCGGCTTCGCGAGCCGCATCGGCCAGCGCTTTGACGCGGCCGTGGTAGAGATAGGCACCGCGATCGAAGATCACTTCCGACACGTTGGCCGCCTTGGCACGTTCCGCCACGAGCTTGCCGACCGCGGCTGCGCCCTCGGAAGAGCCGCCGTTCGTCGCCTTGATATCCTTGTCGAGCGACGAAGCGGAAGCGAGAGTGCGTCCGGACACGTCGTCGATGATCTGGGCATAGATGTTCTTGTCGGAGCGGAACACGCTCAGACGCGGACGACCATAGGCGCGAGCCTTGATGGCCTTGCGGACGCGCTGCTTGCGGCGTTCCGAACCCTTGAGGCTGATGGGCATCTGCTGGCGCTCCCTTACTTCTTCTTGCCTTCTTTGCGGGCGATGTACTCGCCCACATACCGAACGCCCTTGCCCTTGTAGGGCTCCGGCTTGCGGTAGGCACGGATATTGGCGGCGACCTGGCCGACCTGCTGCTTGTCTGCGCCCGTGACCGTAACCTCGGTCGCCGTCGGCGCCGCGATCGTTATGCCGGCGGGCGTGTGGTAGACGACCTCGTGGCTGAAACCCAGCGAGAGCTTCAGATCCTTGCCCTGCATCGCGGCACGGAAACCGACGCCCTGGATCAGCAGCTTCTTTTCGAAGCCATCCTTGACGCCTTTGACCATGTTGGCGATCAGCGCGCGGGTGGTGCCCCAGGCAGCGCGGGCATCCTGACTATCGTTCGCCGGCTCGATGACGATCCCTTGATCGGTCTGCTTGGCGTTCACGATATCCATCAGGGTCAGCGACTGCTCACCCTTGGGACCCTTTGCGGTGACCACGCGATCGTTGATCGCGACGGTGACGCCGCTGATCGCTGGAATTGGCTTTTTGCCAGTACGGGACATTCTACTTTTCCTTCGGAGTCATCATCTGAACCGAAGCCTTCTAAGAAACCTTAGAAAACTCGGCAGACTACCTCGCCACCCAAGTTCTGGGACTTCGCTTCATGATCGGCCATCACGCCCTTGGGGGTCGACAGGATCGACACGCCAAGGCCATTCGCGACCGAGGGGATATTCTTGACCGAGACATACACGCGGCGGCCGGGACGCGAGACGCGCTCGATCGTCCGGATCACCGGAGTGTTGTCCGAGTACTTCAGTTCGATCTCATACTCGTTGAGACCATTGTCGGTTTTCTGCTCGCTGTAGCCGCGGATGAAGCCTTCCGACTTCAGCACGTCGAGTACACGGCCGCGCAGCGTCGACGCCGGCGTCACGACAGTGTCGCGGCGGCGCATCTGCGCGTTGCGGATGCGGGTCAGCATATCGCCGATCGGATCAGTAAGGCTCATACTTGTCTCTCCTTACCAGCTCGACTTGACCATGCCGGGCACCTGCCCGAAATTGCCAAGCTCGCGCAAGGCAATGCGGCTCAACTTCAGCTTGCGGTAGTAGCCCCGGGGACGCCCCGAGAACTCGCACCGGTTACGCACACGGCCCGGAGAAGAATTGCGCGGCAGTTCGGCCAGCTTGAGCTGGGCGGCGAAGCGGTCTTCCGGGGACAGTTTCTGGTCCTGGGTAATCTGCTTCAGCTTGGCGCGCTTGCCGGCGAACTGCTTGGCGAGCGCCTTGCGGCGGTTGTTCTTCTCGATTGAGCTGGTCTTTGCCATATCTCGTCCTCTGCCCTTCGGTTACTGCCGGAAGGGGAAATTGAAGGCCTTGAGCAGCGCCCGGGCCTCGTCGTCATTTTTCGCCGTCGTGCACACCACGACGTCCATACCCCAGACCTGATCGATGTCTTCGTAGGCGATTTCCGGGAAAATGATGTGTTCCTTGATGCCCAGGGCGTAGTTGCCGCGGCCATCGAACGAATTGGGGTTGAGGCCGCGGAAGTCGCGAACGCGGGGCAGCGCGACGTTCACCAGGCGGTCCAGGAACTCGTACATGCGCTGCTTGCGAAGGGTGACCTTCACGCCCAGCGGCATGTTCTCGCGGACCTTGAAGCCGGCGATCGAATTGCGGGCATGCGTGATGACCGGCTTCTGGCCCGCGATCTTCTCGAGATCGGCCGCCGCGGACTTCACCTTCTTGGTGTCGTTCACGGCTTCGCCAACGCCCATGTTCAGCACGATCTTGTCGAGCTTGGGCAACTGCATGACGTTCTTGTAGCCGAACTCTTTCATGAGCGCGGCCTTGATGGTGTCTTCGTACTGCGTGCGAAGACGCGGAATGTAAGCGGTCTCAGCCATCGATCACATCTCCGGTGGTCTTGGCGACGCGCACTTTCTTGCCGTCGTCGTTGATCTTGAAGCCGACGCGGGTCGGCTTGCCCTTGGCATCCGCCAAAGCCAGATTGCTCAGGTGGATCGGCGCTTCCTTGGTGAAGATGCCGGCATCCTGCGACGCCGACTGCTTGGTGTGGCGGCGCACGAGGTTGAGGCCCGACACGGTGGCCTTGGTCACATCGGGGAACACGGCGCTGACGCTGCCGGTCTTGCCCTTATCCTTGCCCGTCAGGATGACGACCTTGTCGCCCTTCTTGATCTTGGCGGCCATTACAACACCTCCGGCGCGAGCGAGATGATCTTCATGTGGTTCTTGCTGCGCAGCTCGCGCGGCACCGGTCCGAAGATACGCGTGCCGATCGGCTCCGACTGATTGTTGATCAGAACCGCGGCATTGGTGTCGAAGCGGATGACGGTGCCGTCGGCACGACGAACCGGGAATGCGGTGCGAACGACCACGGCCTTCATGACCTGGCCCTTCTTGACGCGGCCGCGCGGGATCGCGTCCTTGACGGAGACGACGATGATGTCGCCCACCGAGGCGTACTTGCGGTGCGAGCCGCCGAGCACCTTGATGCACATGACACGACGGGCGCCGGAATTGTCGGCGACCTCGAGATTGGACTGCATCTGGATCATGGCGTTAGTGCCTTCTCGTTCAAACGGCCGGCCTCACGGCGGACCAAAACCTTGTTCTTAAGCGTGCTGGACGAGGGTCCAGCGCTTATTCTTGGAAATCGGCGCGGTCTCTTCGATCCACACCACGTCGCCGACCTTGGCCGCATTGGCCTCGTCATGGGCGTGGTACTTCTTCGAACGGCGCACCGTCTTCTTCATCACCGGGTGGGTGAAGGCGCGATCGACGCGCACAACCACCGTCTTCTCATTCACGTCGGAGACCACAGTCCCCTGCAACACGCGCTTGGGCATCGGTTTCTCCTTACTTGGTCGCGGATTTCTCGCCCAGGATCGTCTTGATCCGGGCGATTTCGCGACGCACTTCCTTGACCCGCGTGGGCTTCTCCAGCTGCTGCGTGGCACGCTGGAAGCGCAGGTTAAACTGCTCCTTCTTCAGGCCGAGCAGCTGGTCCTTCAGTTCGTCGGGCGTCTTGGCCCGGAGATCGGAATTCGCCATTTCGTCTCGTCCTTAGTCCGGAATGCGTTCGACGACGCGGGTGATGATCGGCAGCTTCATCGCGCCGAGGCGCAGAGCTTCCTTGGCGACATCGGCGGGAACCCCGTCGATCTCGAACAGAATGCGGCCAGGCTTGACGCGCGCGGCCCAGAACTCGACCGAACCCTTGCCCTTACCCATGCGGACTTCGACAGGCTTCTTCGAAACCGGAAGGTCGGGGAACACACGGATCCAGACGCGGCCGGCGCGCTTCATCTCGCGGGTGATCGCGCGGCGGGCCGCTTCGATCTGGCGAGCAGTAACGCGCTCGGGCTCCTGGGACTTGAGGCCGAACTGGCCGAAAGCGAGCTCGGCACCACCCTTGGCATTGCCATGGATGCGGCCTTTGTGCGCCTTGCGGAATTTAGTCTTCTTCGGTTGCAGCATTTATCCGATGCCTTCTCAGTTCGCCGAAGCGCCGTCGCGATCGCTACGGCGGCCGCGCGGGCGGTCGTCGTTGTCGCGTTCGCGGCGCGGTGCGCCCTGCCCGTCCCCGGCGCCTTCGGTGGCGCGGCGCTCGTGCGCCGACGGGTCGTGCTCAAGCACTTCGCCCTTAAAGATCCACACCTTGATGCCGATGATGCCGTACGTCGTCTCGGCTTCGGCAACGCCGTAGTCGATGTCGGCGCGCAGCGTATGCAGCGGCACGCGGCCTTCACGGTACCACTCGGTGCGGGCGATATCGGCACCGCCGAGGCGGCCGCCGACGTTGACGCGGATCCCGCCGGCGCCCATGCGGATCGCCGTCTGCACGGCGCGCTTCATGGCACGACGGAACGCAACACGACGCTCGAGCTGCTGGGCAATGCCCTGGGCCACGAGGGTCGCATCGGTTTCAGGCTTGCGCACTTCGACGATGTTGATGTGCACTTCGCTGTCGGTAAAGCTCTTCACCTTGGCGCGGATCTTGTCGATGTCAGCGCCCTTCTTGCCGATCACGATGCCCGGACGGGCAGTGTGGATCGACACGCGGCA
>JBKJTB010000236.1:0-8982 GCA_046594305.1 Devosia sp.
TGAAGTCGCGGAGGATGAACATCGCCGTCGGCAGCAGGCCGCCGGAAAAGACGAGGATCACGGCGAGCTGGGTGTCGATCAACCCCATGGCCGAGACGATGAGGAAGATCGGCACCATCGCCGCCGAGCCCGAAACGACCGACGAGAACAGCAGCAGCACGTAGGTCACGGCGCGCTTGCCGGGGATAGTCGAACGCGACAGCGCATAGGCCGCGAGCGTCGCGGCGGCGCCGATGAGGATCACGCCGCCGACACTCTGGATCAGGCTGTTGAGCAGCGCGCGAACAGCGAAGCCGTTGTTGAACACGGCCGCAAAATTGCCCAGCGTCCACGGATCGGGGAGCGCGAGACCCATTTCGGCGCGACCGTTGAACGGAGCGAAGAAGAACCAGATGAGCGGCAGAGCGAAGACGACGCCGAGCAATGCGGCGAGGGCCGAGAAGCCGATGCGGGAGAAGAAGGCGCCGCCGCTCATGCTGTCGACTCCTTCTCTGCCTTCGACTTCCGCCGTCCGATGCTCAGATAGATCAGCGCGAGGACGAGGTTGATCAGCATGATGATCACGCCCACGGCCGCGCCCTTGCCGAACTCGAAGTCCTTGAACGCCACGCGGTAGTTGTAGATCGAGAGGAGTTCGGTGCGGTACGCCGGCCCGCCATGCGTCAACAGGAACGGCGTGAAGACGTTGAACGTCCACATGGTGATGAGGATGAGGTCGGTCACCACGTGGCCGCGGATCAGCGGCAGCGCAATGTCGCGGAATTTCTGCCAGCTCGAGGCGCCGGCGACGTCGGCGGCCTGGAAATAGCTTGGCGGGATCGAGGCGAAAGCCGAGTTGAAGAGCATCATCGAGAAGGCGGCGCCGCGCCAGGTGTTGAAGATCACGATCACCCAGAATGGCTGCTGCAGCAGGAAGTCGCCCGGCGGCAGTCCGAGGCCGCGCAGGATCATGTTGAGCGTGCCGTTGTCGTAGTCGAGAAACGCGAACCACGCGAAGCCGATCACGACCTCGGGCAGGATCCACGCGCCGATCACCATGGCCTCGACGAAGCGCTTGAGGGCGGGCGGGATGGCCGGCATGAGCCAGGCGAGCAGGAGGCCAAGCAGCGCCTGTCCAACCAGCGCCGAAAGCAGCACGAATTCGATGGTGATGATCAGCGAGGAGCCAAACTGGCCGCGCGTGAAGAACGTCGCCGGATCGAACAGGCGAATGTAGTTCTGGAGGCCGACGAATTCCGGGTTGAGCGCGGTGCGTCCGAGCAGCGTCCGGTTCGTGAAGGAAACGAAGATCACCCAAAAGAAGGGGAGGAGAACGAAGAGCCCGACCAGTATCGCGCCCGGGCTCAAAAAGAGCGCGGCGACGCGGCGGGAAAGGAGTGAGAACTGCTTCAAGGGATGGTGTCCCGGGGTGGGGGTCCCTTCCGAGCGGAAGGGGCCCCCGGGAGGATCAGAGTGTGCTGACCGTATTGTCCTCGCCAACGATGGCGATGACGGAGGCCTTGAACTGCGCCATGGCATCCGCTGGCGAAAGCTCACCCGAAACCACGCTTTCGGTCATGCGCTGAATCTCGGCAGAGACCTTGTTGTAGTTGGCATCGTTCGGCCGGGCCGTGGTGAGCGGCAGCAGCGTCTGCGACGTGGTGGTGAGGAACGGCGAATTGGGGATCGCCACGTCGTCGCGGGCGCGGATCGCCGGCTGGATGGTCTGGAACGCGTTGAGCATCTCTGCCGAGTTCATGAAGCTGAGCAGCGCCCAGGCTTCGGCCGGGTTCTTGGTGGCGGGGTTGAGCACGAAGCCCGTGCCGCCCGAGATGGTGACGAAATCCTGGCCACGGAGGCCCTTGCCGGCTTCTTCGGCCGGCATCTTGGCCCAGCCCACGACATTGTCGCGATCTTTCACGCCGAACTCGGCGCCTTCGGGTGTCACCGAACGCCAGAAGTAGTCGCCCTCGACGAGAAGCGCCGTCTTGCCGTCACGGAAGTTGGCGAAGGACTGGTTGCGACCGTCGGCCAGAAGCTGCGCGCGCTGGTCGCCCAGAGCGTCGTCGACGTAGATGGTCTTGTAGAGATTGAGGGTATCGAGGATGCCCTGGCTCGAGACGATGAACTTGCCGTCCGCGTCGGTCACCTGCTCGCCGGTGCCGAGCAGCGCCATCCAGTAGCCCTGCATGGTGGTGGCTTCGCCCATCGCCACGCCGGCATTGAGCTGGAGCGGGAATTCGACGCCCGATGCCTTGAGCTTGCGTGCTGCGTCGAGCAGTTCGGCCCAGCTCTTGGGCTGCCAATCGGCAGGCAGGCCGGCCTTCTCGAGCAGATCCTTGCGCGTGAAGATCATGCGCACGTCGGTGCCCTTGGCGATGCCATAGGCCTTGCCGTTGTAGCTCATCAGCGCTTTGACGCCGTCGGAGATGTGCGACCAGCCTTCCCACGAGTTGACGTCGGCGCCCGCGACTTCGTCGAGCGGCTTCAGCAGGCCGCCTTCAACGAAGCTCGGCACGAGGAAACCATCGAAGCCGGATACGTCGGAGCCGGCGCCGGTCGAGAAATCGAGCGCGAGCTGCTGGGTGAACTGTTCGTCGGTGCCGCCGAATTCATTGAGCGTGACGGTCACGTCCTTGCCGTCGGCCTTCATCTTTTCGGTGAAAGCGGGGATGACCTTGGTCTTGATCCAGACCGCGTCATTGCTGTTGGCGCCGCCTTCGACGCAGCGGCAACTCACCGTCAGATCGACCGCGAATGCCGGTGTGACCAGCGTGGTGATGGTGGCAAGGCCAAGATACAGGGCCCGCAGACGGTTGCTCATCGCAAAACTCCTCCCATGTGGTGGCTCCGAATTTACCGGTAGCCGCGTTGGTCTCCATCAGGAAACCGGTCCAGAATGAACACGTTTTCACTTTGCGTCAATGCTGATGCTGTCAACGCGCTGGACGTCAGCTCCTGATGTACGTAAACATTTCCATAGCTTTGCGACGATCCCGTGACATTTGGCCGGGAGGGAATTCCCCGCGGCCTTGACAGCGTGGCACCCGCGAGGCGAAAGAAATGAACACGCTTTCAGCCAAGAATGGGGAAGAGGCAGTTGAGCAAGGACGGCGACATGGTGCGGGGACGAGCGACTGCGGAGATGGTCGCGCGCCGTGCCAATGTCTCGCGGGTGGCCGTTTCCCGCGCCTTCAATTCCCACACATCGCTGAAGCCCGAAAAGCGCGAGCTGATCCTCAAGATCGCCCAGGAACTCGACTACACGCCAGACCGGGCGGCGCGCGCCCTTGTCAGCGGTCGTTCCCACCTCGTCGGTGTGATCGTGCCCGATGTCTACAGCTATTGGGAAAGCCAGGAAATCGACGCCCTGACCACGGCGCTGCAGAACGAGGGCTTTGCGACGCTGCTGTTCAAAACCCGCACCGACTACAGCATGGACGAAAAGCTGCTGGCCTATATGCGCGGCTTCAACCCGGATTCGGTCATCGCGTTCATCGAAAACGTCAAGCCGACGACCCTTGCCCGCTTCCTCGATCGTGCCGTGCCGATCTATGTGCACTACCCCCATCCCGGCGCGGCCGATGAGGACATTGGCGGACCGCTGCATGACCGCCTCAACGTGCTGCAGGACACCGGCATCGAGCAGGCCGTGGCGCTGTTGCAGGGCTATGGAGCGAGGCGCATCGCCTATGTCTCGGGAGTGGCCAAGACTCGGTCGAATACGGCACGCGAAAAGATGCTGCGCACGGTCATGGCCGCGCGCGGGCTACCGCCGCCCACCATCGTCCCCGGCGATTTCAGCTACGACACAGCCTATGCGGCAACCGTCGATCTGTTTCGGGTGGCGGGCGGCGCCGACGCCATCTTTGCGGCCAACGACGTCGGGGCCTTTGGCGTCATCGATGCCTTGCGCCATGAGCTCGGGCTCCGGGTGCCCGATGACGTCAAGGTTGTCGGCTTCGACGACATCGCCCAATCGCACTGGAAGAGCTACGATCTCACGACGGTGAAATTCGATCTCGACGAGCGGGTGCGCGCCCTTGTGCGGCTCATTCTACGCCGGCTCAACAATCCGGATGCGCCGGCGCTGCAAGAGACTCTCCAGACCAGGCTTGTCGTGCGCGGCACCGTGGGCTGAGCAGATCTGCATGGCCAACAGACGCATCCATCTGGTCTTCAAGACCCATCTCGACATCGGCTTCACGGACCACGCGGCACGCGTCCGCCGCCAATACCACGAGCAGTTCATTCCCCAGGCGATCGCGACGGGCGAGCACTTCTTCGCCGAGGATCCAGAACACCCGGCCTTCATCTGGACCACCGGTGCGTGGCTGATCCTCGATCATCTCGCCACGCAGAATGGCGAGAGCGTGAAACGGCTCGAGCGAGCAATCAACCGCGGCCTGATCACCTGGCACGCACTGCCCTTCACGACACACACCGAGCTGATGTCGCCTGCGCTGTTCCGCGCGGGCCTCAGCTTTGGCCAGGAGCTCGACAAGCGCTTCGGCAGAACCACCATCGCTGCCAAGATGACGGACGTGCCCGGTCATACACTGGGCATGGTGCCGATCATGGCCGAAGCTGGAATCCAGTTCTTGCACCTTGGCGTCAACACCGCGAGCCCCGTTCCAGACGTACCACCAATCTTTCGCTGGCGGGCTCCCGACGGATCCGAGCTTGTGGTGATGTATCAGGCGTCCTACGGCGAGACCGATTTTCCGGCCGGCACCGACATCGGACTGAGTTTCGCCCACACCAATGACAATGTCGGTCCACAGAGCGTGGGGCAGACGGTCGACGTCCTGCGTGCCATGCGCCACGCGCACCCCGACGCCGACATCGAGGCGTCGACGCTCGACGCCTTTGGTGCCCGGATGTGGGAGCGTCGCGAGCAGTTCCCTGTCGTCACGCAAGAGATTGGTGACAGCTGGATCCACGGCGTTGCCAGCGATCCGCAAAAGCTTGCCCGGTTCCGGGCGCTACAGCGGCTCTACGACGGCTTCGATCGGTTGACCCCAGCGCGGCAGGCATTTGGGCGCGGGCTGACGATGGTCGCAGAACATACCTGGGGCGTCGACATCAAGACCTATCTGCGCGACGAGACGGCCTGGGACCGCCCCGCGTTCGAGGCAGCGCGCCAAGGCGACTATCGCTTCACGTACACCGAACAATCATGGGCAGAGCAGCGCGGCTACATCACGACGGCGCTGGACACGCTCGGTGGGGCGGACCGCGAGGCCGCTGATGCCGTGCTGGCCGACCTGACGCCGCCCTCCCCTGCCGAGCCACGGTCCGGGTCGACTTTGCACGACAATGGCTGGACTGCCGATCTCGATATCATAACCGGCGACATTGCCCGGCTCACCGCACCCGGCGGCTCCGTGATTGTGGGCGCGTCCGGCTCGCTAATCGGCTACCAGCATGAGACCTACGATTGGGCCGAGTTGCAGCGCCACCTCGACAGCTATCTGCAGCACCGCGCTGAATGGGCCATCCTGGATCACGACAAGCCGGGACTCGATAGAGCGCACACCGCGCGAACGGCCGTCTTCGCGCCCGCCCACATGGGCATAAGCCCGGATGGCCGCACCGGCATCGCCGAGATGCCGGCAGAGGCCAGCGGCCAGTTGGGCGCACCACCGCGGCACGAGCTGTCGATCCGCGGGCTCAGTGATGACCGGGTCGAAATATCCCTGGTCCTCCGGGACAAGCCGGCCAACCGCATGCCAGAGGCCGGGCTTCTGTCACTGACTCCGGCCAATGCCAGCGGCTGGGAGCTGCTCAAGATGGGGATCTGGAACGACGGGACGAACATCGTTCTACGCGGTGGCGGACAACTCCAGGCGGTCGAGGCGGTCCGCGCGAAGCTGGGAGCGGGGCATCTTATCGCGACCCCCCTCGACAGCGCCCTGGCCGCACCGGCGGCAGCGCCGTTCATACCCTATCAGCCCGATGTCCCCGTCTACGACGAGGGTCTTCGTTTCAACCTCTACAACAACAAATGGGGCACCAATTTCCCCATGTGGTGGGAGGGGACAGCCGTATTTCGCATGGTGCTGACCATCGTCCACTAGAGCGATCGGTGGGAGACGACCCCAGGGTCAGGCGGTCAACGACGGTGAGCTCCATTGTCCGCCACGAAAGCCGTCACGAGCGACCGCAGCGTTCCGGTCGTTCGTGCGTGCCCGTCACACCTACTGTCCGATGTGCCGCATAGCGGCAGTCGACCGGCGGGCGAAACGAGTCCAGATACTCGGAACCTCAGTTGGCAAACGATTGCCAACGCTGGCAAAGTGCGCACAATTACGGTTCCACGCCAACGGTTTACAAGCGGCGCAGCAATTGACCGGCCGCTGGTTCGACGGGTCTGGTACCGCCACCACGCCCTTTGTCTACGCCCGTTGTGAGCCTCGTCTGCGACACGCTCTCGCGCCAGCAGACGTCGAGCCCGGTCATCCATTTCGCCAATGTTCTTCATTGCACAATCTTCTCTGCGGCGGGAGAAGCTGTGAGGCACAGCTGGGCTGTTGAACCGGCGCCAGCGGACCGCTCGCAATGTCGGGCAACAACTGAGGAGAGTAGTCGTGTCACTTCAAAACGCATTGGGGCGTAGCGCCGCCCTGAAAGCGGTCGCCGTACTGCTTTTGGGCAGCTGCGCGCTGCCAGCATCGGCGCAGGATGCGGGGATCAATGTCACTGCCGAGCAGTTGGTCAACGCCAATGACGATGCCGCCAACTGGTTGATGTACAACCGGACCTATGACGGTCACCGTTACTCGCCGCTCGACGAGATCAACAAGGACACCGTCGCCAACCTCAAGATGGCCTATTCGGTGGCGCTGGCGCCGCCGACGGGTGCCGTTGGCAACTACAAATTCGCCGGTCTCGAGGGCACGCCGATCGTGGTCGACGGGCATATGTTCCTCACCGACGGGTTGGCCCGCGTCTACAAGATCGACCTCACCAGCAACAAGCGAGGCGTGATCGAGTGGGTCATGGACCCGGAATCCGAAGTCGATCCGGTCGTAGTCGAGCCTTTCAACAACAAGGGCGTCGCGATTCTCGGTGGCAATGTCTACTCCCTGGCGATGGACGGCCGGTTGCTGGCGACAGACGCCGAAACCGGTGAGCTCGTCTGGGAACAGATGGTCAAGGACGACCCAAGCAGGCCTTCACGATGGCTCCGCTCGCCATCGGCAACAACATCCTGATCGGCACCGCGAACGGTGACGCCGGCGGCCGCCACTTCGTGGAAGCGCGCGACGCAACCACGGGCGCCTCGGTCTGGAAGTTCTACACTGTACCCGGGCCGGATGAGCCGGGTGGAGACAGCTGGAAGGATACCGCAAACAACTGGAAGAATGGCGGCGGTGCAACGTGGAATACCGGGACGTATGATCCGAAGTCGGGTCTTACCTACTGGGGAACAGGCAATCCCTACCCCACCGATCCCACAGTGCGTCCCGGCGACAATCTCTATACCAACTCGCTCATCGCGTTGAATGCGGACACCGGCAAGCTGAGCTTCCACTTCCAGTACACGCCCAATGAGTCGTGGGACTACGATGAAGTCGGCGCTCATGTTCTGGTGGACAGCAAGATCAACGGCGAAACCCGCGCGCTGGTCACCCATTTCGGCCGGAACGGGTTCTACTATGGCCTCGACCGGAACAACGGCTCGTTCGTCAACGGTGGCCAGTACGTCGACAAGCTGACGTGGTCGAAGGGGCTCGATCCTAAGACCGGTATGCCGGTGGAGTACAATTCAAGCCTCGCCGTCCAGACCTACAATCCCGGAACTCGCCCGGGCGGTACGGAAGACGCCTGCCCCGCGATCCAGGGTGGCACCAACTACTTCCCGGTTTCCTACGACGAAAAGACCGAGAAGCTTTACGCCGTTGCCATTGAAGGCTGTGCGGTTGGCTTCGCGCTTTCCGGAACGGTGACCGGCAGCGTTGTGCAGCTCGACCCAAATACCGGTGCGATCACCAAGAAGCGCGCTACGCCGTTTATCCCCTACGGCGGCACCTTGAGTACGGCAGGTGGCCTCGTGTTCGCCAGCCAGACCGACGGCACGCTTGAAGCCATGGATGCCGAAACGCTCGACGTGCTGTGGAGCGTCAATCTGGGCAGCCAGATCGCCGCCCCGCCGATCACCTATCAGGTGAATGGCAAGCAGTATCTGGCGATCGAAGTCGGTGGGTCGCCGGTCATCGGCCTGCTGGGTTATGGCACCAAGAGCGCCGATCCCGACGCGGCTGCCAATATTCAGCCGGCATCGACTGTATACTTCTTCGCTCTGTAACCCCGAGGGAGCGGCCGCGCTGGCCGCTCCCCACCCCGACTGCGACCCTGGTAACCGATACGCCGCGACTGGCTGAATTTTGGGCGAGCCTTGTTGGCCCTGACGGCCACGGTCCTCTCCATGCCCGGCGCGATGGGGCAGTCGAGCCAGCACCGCACCAACCTGCTTGACCTCAAGCTTGGCACACCTGCCAGCGAACTCCCCGAGGAAGCCTTCATCGACTACGCCTGCGGCACCAATGGCGGTCCGCCGGGTCGGACGCTTGGCTGGTTCGAGGATTTCGCGCTGTGCACGCCGGAGGCGAGCGGCCTGCACGAAGTCACCTTCCGCTACGACGACGAGGTGCAATATCGTGCCCTGGCTCTCGGCAACCTCAGTGGCGCCGAGATCAATGGCGGCACCAGGATTGCTAACTATCCCGTCTACGCATCTGCGCTGTTTGACGATGCCGGCATTCTGCGCGGCCTGCGTGCAGTCACCGACGAGCGCATCGACCTGCGTGAGCGCACCAATTCATACCTGATGCCCGACTTCATATGGAACATTTTCGGCAGAGACGGGTGGAATTGCATCGACCGCGAAGCTTCGGGCGGTGAGGAACCGCTGGCCGGCAAATATGTCAACCAGTCGTGCAGCAAGACCATCAATGGAATGCTGCTCTATACCGAAGCCCATCTGTTCCGCAAAGCCGG
>JBKJTB010000346.1:0-5271 GCA_046594305.1 Devosia sp.
ATGCGCGCCTACTCCATGCCGCGTGGCGAGCAGACGGTCTTGGTGCCGGTGCAGATGTGTACCGACGACGAAATAGAGGCCCGCGCCATCGAGCTCGACAAGATGGCGCTCGGCAATCGAGCTCACGCTGCGGAACTTCGTCAGTATCGCGCAGGTCGCCGGGCGTCCGCCGCCTAGCTGAACGCCCTTCGGGGCCTTGGCCGGGGCGAGCGGTGTGGGAGCTGACTGCCCCGGTCCTCAATCAGAACGGAGTTTCAGATGCACGACAAGATCGTGGACGGCGAAGCTATGGCCGACGTCGAGGGTGTGGATGCTACCGACCTCGTCGGTTCCCGCCGCGCCCAGCGCGCCAAGGAACATACCAGTGCGCAGCACTGCATCAGGGCGATGGTCGACTACTTGGCCATCTCGGCCTTGGCGTCGAAGCCGCCGCGCCGGATCAGCGATATCGCCCAGCAGGTGATTGCCCGCACCGAGGCACTCGCAGCGGCCCGCGAGTTTATCGCCGACTGCGAGGCCGGCCCGCAATGAGTATGCTGGATCTCATTCGAAGCGCTGACGTGACGTTCGGCATGCTTATGGAGGTGGCAGAAGCCGCGGGCAGGCGAACCGTCGACCATCATCGCGCAGGCGACGACGAGGCCATGTGGGTCGTCTTCGGTCTGTTCAAGGACCGGGGCCCGCCACCCCACACGCTCCCCGCCATCCTGTTCCGGATGGAAGCGCTCAGTGAAATGGTAGTCGCCGGCAGAACCCAGACCTGGCAGCTGCCAGGGAAAGACGAGCAGGGTGCAACTCGGGTTCACGTCGTGCTGCTGGCGGCCGCCGCCCGGGCCAAATTAATCATCTCAAACAGGCGCGGTGCGCGTCCGCGGTTCGATGTCGACGAATTCTTGATGCTCGTGCTGCAAGCCGCGGACGCTGAGGGTACGGCATGAGCCCCGACTACGTGCCTGACTTTCCCGCGTACGTCCTGCCATATGTGAAATGGTACCAAGACGACTTCGTCGGCGGCGTGCGCGGCATGCGCGCCCATGAGATCGGCATCTACACGATGCTGCTCATGGAAATGTACGCCCGGGGCCGAGCCTTGGACATGTCGGATGACCGTCTTGCACGGCTTTGCGGGTCCGACAAGCGCGTTTGCCTGAAGGCAATTGACCTGCTGGTCAGCGACGGAAAAATCATCCGACTAAATTGCGGGCTTTGGAATGAACGTTGCGAAATCTCCTTTCGAGAGCGAGCAAAAATGCAGCAGCAACAAAAGTCGGCAGGCGAAGCATCAGCCGAGAAACGCAGGAAAATCAAAGGTCAAGTAGAACGCCCGTTCAACGATCGATCAACGAGCGTTCAACCAAGCTCAGAAGCTCAGATATATTCCGATACTAACGTATCGGGCGCCAACGCGGCGCCGGCCGATTTTAAGAAGGCCGTGTTCGACGAGGGCAGCGCCCTGATCATGCGGCTGACAGGCTCGTCCCGCAAAACGGCCGGTGGCATCATCGGCAAGTGGCGTCAGGCAGCGAAGGACGACGACGCCAAGATACTTTCCAAGATTCGCGCGGCCGTCGAAGGTCAGGTGGCCGACCCCGTGGCGTGGATAACAGCGGCGCTCAAAACCCAGTCCGACCACGATTTCATCTGGCAGCGCGGATGAGCGGATCATCGGAAATCCTGGCAGAGAACGGCATACGGTTACGCAATGCAGGCGTCGGGACGCACAAGACCACGTGCCCGAGCTGTTCATTCCGGCGGACCAAAAAGAACGATCCATGCCTGTCGGTAACGATCGACAGTGACGGCAAGGTGCTCTGGAATTGCCACCACTGCGGCTGGTCGGGTGCCGGCGGCGGGGAGGGCTATCGGCCGCGCATCGAGCGCAGAACCTATCGCAAACCCGCACGGCCAGCGACACCGCAGCGCCCAGACACACTGCTAAGCTACTTCGGCACCCGCGGCATCTCCCCGGCCGTGGTCGAGCGCATGGGGCTCTACAAGACCAAACATTGGTTTCCGCAGGTCAAGGCCGAAGCCGAAGCGATGGCCTTCCCCTACGAATGGGCAGGCCAGTTGCGGAACGTGAAGTACCGCGGCGCCAACAAAATGTTCGTCCAGGAGAAGGATCCGGAGCCGGTCCTCTACAACGCCGACAGCATCGGTGATGGCGCGGACTTGATCATTACAGAGGGCGAGATCGACGTCCTGTCGTTCCTCGAGGCCGGCTTCGACCGCGTGGTATCGCTGCCCAACGGGGCGCCTCAGACTGCCGACGAGCCCAGCGATCGACGCTACGAGCCGCTCGGCAGCCATTGGGACGCGTTGATGCGCGTGAAGCGATTCCTGATCGCCACTGATATGGACGAAAAGGGCATGTTTTTGGCCAACGAGCTGGCCCGCCGCCTCGGCAAGGATCGGTGCTGGCGCGTGAGAATCCCGGTGGTCGGCGATGCCCAACTGAAGGACGCCAACGAGTGCCTCGTCCAATGCGGCCCGCAGACGCTCCGCGAGTGTATCGAACAGGCTGAGCCGTGGCCGATAGATGGGCTCCACGATGTCGAGGAATACGCGGTCGAGGTGATGAACCTCTTCGAAGGCAACGGCCCGAAGGCTTTGTCGACAGGCTTCGATGAGATCGACAAGGCCTTCAAGTTTTATCCGGGGCAGTTCGTCGCGCTGACCGGCGTTCCCAACCACGGCAAATCTCGCTGGCTCGATCAGGTCGCCGTTCAGACCGCCCGGCTCCGCGGGGACAAGTGGGCGTTCTTCTCGCCCGAGACCGGGGAGACAAACCACCTCGCCGACCTCTGTGAAATCTGGGCAGGCGCACCCTTCTTCGAAGGCCCTCACCACCGCATGGAAGCCGAAGACGTCAGCATCGCGCTGGCGTGGTTGAACGAGCACGTGTTCCTGCTCGGTGCAGTTGAGCACACTCCGAACATCGACTGGCTACTAGAGCGCGCGCGGGCGGCAGTGCTGCGATACGGCGTCTCGCACCTGGTGCTCGACCCCTACAACGAGATCGAGGCGAGCCGGCCGGACAATCTCACCGAAACAGAGTTCGTTTCCCAGCTCATCAGCAAGTGCAAGAAGTTCGCCAAGCACCACGAGTGCACGGTCTGGATGGTCATCCATCCCACCAAGCTGAAACCGGGCGACGAGGGCAGGGATCCGGTGCCAAGCCTCTACGATCTGGCCGGCTCGGCGCACTGGCGCAACAAGGCTGATGCGGGCCTGGTGGTCTACCGCGACTACGAGAACAGCGTTTCATATCTCATCGCCAAGAAGATCAGGCGGCAGCCAATGTGCGGTCGCCTCGGCAGCGTGAAAATGACCTTCGACGTGGTTGCCCGGCGCTTCTCATGCGTCCCCGGCAGCTACCAGCAACTCGGCAAGGAGAAAATCTAGTGACACCCTTGGCAGCACAAATCTTCAGGGCGGGTGACGAAATCAGCCAGCGACAGTTGGCCGGCTCTCAGTTTTTCGAATGCACTGCTATCGCTGATTTAGCCAGCGAGATGCGGCTCGCGGATGGATGGAGCACGCCGTATAGCATCATGGCGCAGCTTCCCGCCAAGAGCACGATCCTTGAGAGCATGCTGTTTGGTAAGCGATTCATGTTCGCCTGTACCGAGGACGCAGACGGAGACATAGGTGTCCACTGCGTAGCTGGTTACGCCGGTGCCGCGGAACATTGTTGGGGCGCATACTTTAGACCAGGAACGGCGAAATATCAGATCGTCTCCGAAGTCGACATCCACACACCAGCGGTGGCGAAGGAGAAGAATTCAATTCTCATCGGCCTGTTCTTTGTAGAGAAGCTGCTCTGCATCATTAATCAGCCCGGCCTGATCGAGAAAAGAGAGCGAGACACCGACAAGCGAGTCATGCGGCAAGCGTCGGGCTTGCTTGTTCCGCCGAAATGGCACGAGTGCCGCATTCGTCCAGGATACCATGCCGGACCTATCGAGATGGTGCGGGGCGAAGGCCGGGGGCACCAACTCCACTACGTCCGAAAATACTTCAAGCCCAGCATCCAGAAATGGGTGGAAGGCTACTGGCGGGGCGATGCGGATCTCGGCATCTACCTGAAGCACTACAATGTGCAAGCGCCGGCGGCGCAGGCGGCAGCATGACCGAACAGCCGCAATACCGCGATCCCGGCGAAATCCCAATGCTCGACTGGATCGACAAGACCCTGATCGACGTCGATCCGACCTATCAGCGCGAGCTTGACGAGGCGCGGGTGCAGAGGATGGTCGAGTGGTTCGACTGGCGTTCGTTCGGCGCCCTGGTGCTGACGAAGGCCGCTGACGGCCGCTATCACGCGCCGGACGGCCAGCATCGCCTCGAGGCAGCGAAGCGTCACCCGATGGTGTCGGTCGTGCCGGCGGTGATCGTTGAGGCGGAGACGACGGCGGCCGAGGCCGAAGTGTTCGTGGGGATCAATCGGGACCGCAGGAACGTGACGCCGCTGCAGTTGTACTGGGCTGAGCTGGCGGCTGAAGACCCCGAGGCTAAGACGGTGGCCCAGGTATGCGAGCGCGCCGGCATCTCGATCGTGCGCTCGCCGGGCGGCGCCACCAGGGCAAAGGCGGGCGACACGGTGGCGATATCCGTCATCCGGGGGCTGATCAGCCGGCGCGGGGCCATGCGTGCCCGACAGATGCTCGAAGTGCTCAGCAAGGCGCAGATCGCACCGGTCGGCGGGCTCGCGATCCGCGCGGTCGAAATCCTATTCACCGATGACGAATTCAAGGACGACGTCGACGCCGAAGCGCTAACCGAGAGCATCGGCGGCAAGTCGGTGACGATCGAAGATGAGGCTCGCGCTTTTGCCGCGACGCACCGCATGCCGGTGGCAAAGGCAATGGCCTCGGTGTGGTTCAAACGCACGCGCAAACGGAGAAAGGCAGCATGACCGGCGTTACCTGCACAGAGGATCGCGTTGTCGTCATCTTCAACGAAAAAACAGGCCGGCGGTGGATGCTCACCCCCGATCAAGCCGATGCCGCGCGGAAGAAGATCGTTGATGACGCCGACATGAACCGGCTCGCTGGCGCGCCAGCGTCGGAGATCATCAGCTTCGACATAGAGTGCAACGGCGGCGAGTGGTGTAGCTGGACCGGGGATCGCGCATCGGCCTCGCAGATGGCAAGCGACCTCAACGCGGTCATCAAGGTGGTGAGGTTCGGTCAGGCGATCGAGAAGGTCATGGGAAAATGACGGTTCCCGGTGACGACAAGCCCATGCTCAGGCGCAAGCGTATCGTCG
>JBKJTB010000401.1:0-3847 GCA_046594305.1 Devosia sp.
TATTGGTGGAACGGCGAGAAATATCTCGGCCCCGCGGTACTGCTGCAGGCCTATCGCTGGCTGATCGACAGCCGCGACGAGGCGAGGGAGGAGCGGCTCGACGACCTCGAAGATCCGTTCAAGCTCTATCGCTGCCACACCATCATGAACTGCTCCAAAACCTGCCCCAAGGGCCTCAATCCGGCCAAGGCGATCGCCGAGATCAAGAAGATGATGGTGGAGCGCAAGGCGGCCTGAGCCGCCGCGCGAAGGGGAGCAGATACATGGAAATCATCGCGCGCGTTCCCGATGCGTCTCTCGCCCGCTCGCTGATCGTGGCGCTGCGTGCCTATGGCTTCCATCCTGAAGACGACATGGATGGCGGCCTGCCGGGGGTCACTGATCCGTTCTTCGGCAGGGGCGTCCCGATCCGGGTGCCCGACGAGGAAGCCGAGGACTGCCGGCTGCTCGCGGCCGAACTGCTGAAGGAAATGCAGGCCCGGTCGTGAGAAGGAGGGTAGGTGGCGCGCTGGCGCGTCGCTCTGTCCCTACAATGGCCACGATCTGCGGCCATTTGGAACAACTTAGGGTTTGAGGCCTTCTGACGTTTGGTCTATATGCGCTCCGCTCAATCAACCGGGACATTGTCGGCATGAATAAGGGACTTCCGCTGCTGGGCGTCGCCGCCATCCTGCTTCTGGCAGGCTGTTCGTCGACCCGCGTCGCCGTCGACAATTATGGGCAGACCGAGCAGCTGGGTGCGGTGCAGACGGGGTCGGTCTCGACCAGCGCGTTGCCGCCGATCGGTCCCAATGGCGAAGTGCAGCAGGGCGTGCCGCCGCTGACCCCCACCACCGACCCGCTCGCCAATCCGCTGACCGCCGACGCCCAGCCGGGTGTCTCTGGGGGCATCCAGAGTGCGAGCGCCGATGGCTCGTTCAACACCACCGGCCGCGATCTCACGGGCGGGCTGACGGTCGAAAAGCTGCTGGGCCGCTGGACCGTGGTGTCGGGCGCCGACCAGTGCCAGCTCAACCTCACCCAGACCGCCAAGACCGGCACCGGCCGCTATCGCGCCTCCGCCCCGGCCTGTGGCCTCAAGGGGCTGAGCGTCGTCGCCAGCTGGACCCTCGCGGGCTCGCAGGTGCAGTTGTTCGACGAAAACGGCGACCTCGTCGCGGCGCTGATCCTCAGCGGCAACCGCTTCGTCGGCACGCTCACCGGCGGTACCGGCGTGTCGATGGTCGGGTGACGTCGTCACCTCGACCTTCTACCAAAGCTCCCCAAACACGATGTCATCCCCGCGGAAGCGGGGATCTCCGTTTGCGAGATCGGCAATGACGCGTTGAGGGACGAGCCGGGCGACGCCCGGCCCGTTCCCGTTGTGCCCATCTCACCCTCGGACAACCGAGATTCCCGCTTTCGCGGGAATGACTCCGTGGGTTAGTGCTGGCGAGTGCCCTCCTCAGCTTCCACCGATCACGCCGTTTCCGCTGCCCTCGCCGATCTCGTCGGGCGCGGCGCGCTGACTGCCGATCCGCTGCAGGCGGACGCCGCGATCGCGCTCGACCGCATCGCAGCCGGTCTCGCCAAACCCAGCGGCCTGTTCCGCAAACCGAAGCCGGTGCGCGGCGCTTACCTCGTAGGCGCCGTCGGGCGCGGCAAGACCATGCTGATGGATGTGTTTTTCGCGGCGGTGCCGCTGGCGGAAAAGCGGCGGGTGCATTTCGACGAGTTCATGGACGAGGTGCACACCGGCATCGCCGACTGGCGGCGCGAGCATCAGAGCGACCCCATTCCGGCGGTCGCCAAACCGCTGCTGGAGAGCACCCGGCTGCTCTGCCTCGACGAGTTCCAGGTCAGCGACATCACCAACGCCATGCTGCTCGGCCGGCTGTTCGAGCGCCTGTTCGCCGGCGGCGTGACACTGGTCGCGACCTCGAACACCGCGCCCGGCGAGCTCTATCGCGACGGGCTCAACCGGCAGCTCTTCCTGCCGTTCATCGAGCTTTTGAAATCGCATGTCGAGATCGTGTCGCTCGATGGCCCGACAGATTATCGCCGGCTCAAATTCGCGGGCGAGGCGGTCTATCATTTCGGCACCGGCCCGGCGGTCGACGCCGCGATGGACAGGCTGTGGCACAAGCTCACCGGCGGGGCCGCCGACAAGCCCGAGTCGGTCCGCTCGCTCGGCCGCGACATTCCCGTACCGCTGGCCGCCATGGGCGCGGCCCGCTTCCCGTTCACGGCGCTCTGTGAAAGCCCTTTGGGGGCGCGGGACTATCTGCGGCTGGCGCACGCCTACGACACGCTCGTCATCGACAACATCCCGCAGTTCGGGACCACCAATCCCAGCGCCGCCAAGCGCTTCATCCTGCTCGTCGATACGCTCTACGACCGCGGCATCAAGCTGGCAGCGAGTTTCGCCGTGCCGCTCGCCGATCTCGTGGCCGGGTCGCGCAATGCCGGGGAGTTCCAGCGCACCCTGTCGCGGCTCATCGAAATGCAGTCGGCGGCCTATCTGGAGGCCGCCCACAAGCCGGCCGCCGCC
Organism: Devosia sp.; assembly: GCA_046594305.1. Classification (GTDB taxonomy): domain Bacteria; phylum Pseudomonadota; class Alphaproteobacteria; order Rhizobiales; family Devosiaceae; genus Devosia_A. The sequence goes on from JBKJTB010000401.1 coordinate 2,531, forward strand.
CCTCCCAAAGCCTGACTTGTTAACGCCATCCCCAGGGGCTATAGGGGCGACCAATTTCAACCATAGGCAGGGATTTGGGGCTCATGGCGCGCAAGAAGATCGCTCTGATCGGTGCGGGACAGATCGGCGGAACACTCGCTCATCTGGTGGCACTCAAGGAACTCGGCGATGTGATCCTGTTCGACATCGTCGACGGCGTGCCGCAGGGCAAAGCCCTCGACCTCAGTCAGTCAGCCCCGGTCGAAGGCTACAATTCCACCATCAAGGGCACGTCCGAATATAAGGACATCGCCGGTGCCGACGTCGTGATCGTCACCGCGGGCGTCCCGCGCAAGCCCGGCATGAGCCGCGACGACCTCCTCGAAATCAACCTCAAGGTGATGGAGCAGGTGGGCGCGGGCATCGCCAAATACGCCCCCGACGCCTTCGTCATCTGCATCACCAATCCGCTCGACGCGATGGTGTGGGCGCTGCAGCGCTTCTCGGGGCTGCCCTCCGCCAAAGTCATCGGCATGGCCGGCGTGCTCGATTCGTCGCGCTTCCGCCACTTCATCGCCGATGAGCTCAAAGTCTCGGTCGAGGACGTCACGGCATTCGTGCTCGGCGGCCACGGCGACACCATGGTGCCTCTGCCGCGCTATTCCACGGTGGGCGGCGTGCCCATCACGGAGCTGTTGCCCGCGGAGCGCATCGAGGCGCTCGTCAAGCGCACCCGCAGCGGTGGCGCGGAGATCGTGGCATTGCTCAAGACCGGCTCCGCCTACTACGCGCCGGCTGCCGCCACGTACCAGATGGTGGATGCGATCCTGGGCGACCGCCACGAGATCCTGCCCTGCGCGGTGCTGCTCCAGGGCGAGTACGGCACGCACGACCTGTTCGTCGGCGTGCCGGTCCAGCTGGGCCGCGGCGGGGTGGAGAAGATCATCGAGATCGAGCTCCGGCCGGATGAGGCGGCCGCCTTCACGTCCAGCGCGGATGCCGTCCAGGAGCTGGTCACGCGCATGGCCGAGATGGCCGCCGAGGCGAAGGCCGCGGGCTGATGGGGAGGCTTCGGCCACCCATCACCCGCTACCGGGCGCTCCATGCCCGTCATCTCCATCTCCCGCCAGTTCGCCTCGGCAGGCCAGGTGGTCTGGCGCCAGCTCGCCCATCGATTCGGTGCCGAGCTGCTGGACCGGGAGATCGTGGCCGCGGTCGCAGAGCGGGCCGGCATCCCGGAATCGGAGGCGGAGGGATACGACGAGCGGCTGCCCGGGCTCTGGCAGCGCATCGCCACGGCGCTCGCGGCGGGGTCCCCGGATCCCGCCATCCCGCCGC
>JBKJTB010000001.1:0-10017 GCA_046594305.1 Devosia sp.
CCTCGGCGGCGCGCACCAGCAGGTGCGTGAGATTATCGACGGCGGCAAGCTCGGCAAGATCACCTCGGGCACCACCCATGTGATGAGCCGCGGCATGGAGCACTGGCATCCCAATCCGGATTTCTTCTTCCAGGTCGGCGCCGGTCCGGTGCTCGACGTCGGGCCGTACTACATCACCGACCTCATCCACCTGATCGGCCCGATCAAGCGCGTCACCTCCTTCACCAACAGCGCCAAGACGCACCGCACCGTCACCACTCCCGGCTCGCCGATGATGGGCAAGAAGGTCAAGGTCGGCACCCCGACCACGATCCACGGCATCCTCGAGTTCCATTCGGGCGCCATCATCACGATGGGCGCCAGTTGGGACACGTTCAGCCACGGTCACCACAACATCGAGCTCTACGGCACCGAAGGCTCGGTCTACGTCCCCGATCCCAACTTCTTCGGCGGCGACATCCTCATCAGCGACCAGTCGGGCACCAAGCAGAAAGTCACGCCGTGGGATCACCCCTTCGGCAAGGCGAACCAGGGTCTCGACACGCCGACGCCGCGCGCCAACTACCGCACGGCCGGCCTCGCCGACATGATCCAGTCGATCGAAAAGAAGCGCCCCGCCCGCTGCGGCCTCGACGTCGCACTGCACGCCGTGGACGTGATGACGAGCCTGCTCAAAGCCGGCGAAACCGGCAAGGTGATCACGCTGACCACAACGTGCGAGCGTCCCAAGGCATTGAAGCCGAAGGACGCGTTGGCGCTGCTGAAGTAACCCTGCCAATCGCGAAGCCGGCAGTCGGCGATCCTCTCCCGCCTGCGGGAGAGGGGGACCGGCGGAGCCGGTGGAGGGGGCGGTCGCACACGCCGAGCGAGTGGCCAGCCCCCACCCACCACGCTGCGCGTGGTCCCCCCTCCCCGATGGGAGGGAGACGCCAGATTACTCCGCTTTGAGTGGAGCCCATCCCTCCCATCGGGGAGGGGGGACCGGCGAAGCCGGTGGGTGGGGGCTTCCTCGCAACAGGCTGCCCCTCAATAGCCCTTGCGCCTTGCTCAGCGAATAAATATGAGTGCGAATGTCATCTTAATCGACAGGACCATTCCATGTTCGCTCCTCTTCGCGCCGTCCTCTTCGGGCTGGCTACGCTCGTAACCCTTCCGGCCATTGCGCAGGACGCCTTTCCGGTCACCATCACGCACGTCTATGGCGAGACGGTTATTCCGGCGCAGCCCAAGCGCGTCGTGGTGTGGGGCACCAATTCGCAGGACGCGGTGTTCCAGCTTGGCATCATGCCGGTCGGCATCCCGTTTTTCTCGTATGGCGGGGGCGATAACGGCATCCTGCCGTGGGACGAGGAAGCGATTGCAAAGATCGGCGGCGAGCCGCCCGCAATCCTGCCCAATGGCAATGACGGCATTCCGGTCGAGCAGATTGCCGCGCTTAAGCCGGACCTGATCCTCGCGCATTTCTCGGGCATCACGCAGGAAGAATACGACACGCTGAGCCAGATCGCACCGGTGGTGGCCTACCCCAAGGAAGCCTGGGGCACCTCGTGGCAGGACGTGATCCTGATTGCCGGGCAGGCGCTCGGCAAATCGGCCGAGGCGCAGAAGATCGTCGCCGACAGCGAGCAACTGATCAAGGACGAGGCGGCCAAGCACCCTGCCCTTGCCGGCAAAACCTTCGCGGGCGTCTCCGACTATAACGGCCAAGTCGCCGTTTACGCCGCGCTCGATGCACGCGTGAAGTATGTCGAGGATTTCGGCATTGTGCTGGCGCCGGGCGTCAATGAGCAGGATCCGGCAAAGGGCCAGGGTTTCTACTACGGGCTGAGCTACGAGACGTTCGACACGCTCAACCCCGACATCCTCATCACCTATTTCGAGAACGACCAGCAGCAGGCAGACTTCATTTCTAAGCCCGGCGTGGCGGAATCTGCAGTGGTCACCAAGGGCGCCGTGGCACCGGTCATCGGGCAGGAATTCGTCTATTCGGTCTCGCCGCCGACCGGCCTGTCGCTGCAATGGGGCCTTTCCCGATATCTCGACCTGCTCGCCAAGGCAGCCGAGAACGCAGGCGGCTGAAGCTCAACCCTTCACCACCTGCCGGGCCGGCGCTTCCCTGAGCGCCGGCTTTTGTTTGTCCGCGATCAACCGGCGTAGGCCGCTTCGACGTCCAGCACCCAGGTGACGCCGAAGCGGTCCTTGAGCATGCCATAGAGCGGCGACCAGCCTGCCGGTGCGAGCGGCTGGACGATGGTCGCGCCGATGGAGAGTTTGTCCCAGTATTTGGTGATCTCGTCGGCCGCGTCACCGCGGATGGAGACGAACACTGGAATCTCGCCCGCGTCGTACGGAAGGCGCGTCGGCACATCGTAGGCCATCACGCGGAAACCGCTTTCGGCAGCGACCTGCCCCCACATCACCTGATCGGCTTCGGCAGGGTTCTGGACGGCGCCGGCGTCCTTGTAAGTGATCACCATCTGCTCGCCGCCGAAGACGGACTGGTAGAACTGCAGCGCGGCCCGGGCGTCGCCCCGGAAGTTGAGGTGGGTGGTGGTCTTGACGGTCATGGCAGGTTCCTTTGTTTGAGCGGATGGGACCTGCTATAGCGGCCCCCAACTGCCACTTTCCGTCAGTTGAGCAATGGCGCGATCCGACCGGCTGTTCCGGCTTCTCCAGGCGATGCGCGTGATGCCCGCGCCGATAACGGCCGCGCGCCTGGCCGAAGAGACGGGCGTGTCGCTGCGCTCGCTCTATCGCGACATCGATAGCCTCCGCGCCGCCGGCGCCCGGATCGAGGGCGAGCGCGGTTATGGCTACCGGCTGACCGAGGATTACGCGCTGCCGCCGCAGACGTTCGACCGCACCGAAATCGAGGCAATCGCGCTGGGCCTCGCCGAGGTCCGGCATATGGGCGATCCAGCGCTTGCCGTGGCGGCGATTTCGGTTTTGGCGAAAGTCGCGGCCACCCTGCCCGATGACCGCGAACGGCATTTGTTCCACGCCATCTCGCGGGTGTACCGCCCGGAGACGCGCTATGCCGCGGCACCCGAAGTGGACGTCATCCGGCAGGCCTGCTGGAACGAAGAGGCGCTGACCATCCGCTATGCCGACAAGGCCAAGGCGGTCACCGGCGGACGATCCTGCCGCTCGCACTGGTCTACACGGAGCGCGCCCTGACGGTGCTCGCCTGGTGCTGCCTGCGCGAGGCGTTCCGGATGTTCCGGCTCGATGGGATCGTCGAATTGCACCCCGCGGGAACGAGCTTCCGGCCACGACGCGCGACGCTGCTCCGCGAGTATCTCGCCGAGCTGAGGGAGCGGGAAGGCGGCGCTCCCTGAGGGCTGCCCACAATCCCCTCAGCTGTCATCCCCGGGCTTGACCCGGGGACCCAACGGGAACTTCAGCGAACAACAAAATCCGGCTGGGTGGCCGGGTCTTCGCCCGGCCATGACGGTGGGTGGGAGAGACTGCACCCAAGGCGATGCCCCGTCGCCTTTCTTTTGACGGTCGGCTTGGGTAAGGTCCGGCCAACTCGAATCCTGGCCGAAAGACACCTCAAATGGCGCATACATCCACCCCGCATTTCCACAATACCGAGGGGCTGAAGCGCATTGAATTGGGCTCCAAGGAGTTCATGTGCGTGGGCGCGCTGCCGCCCTTCGATCACCCGCACATCTATATCGACATGGGCAAGGACAACGAGGTTGTCTGCTCCTATTGCTCGACGCTCTACGTGTTCAACGCCGAGCTCGCGCCCGGCACGTCGCGGCCGCTGTCGGCTGTCTATCACGCCGAACACGCCTAGCAGCCCGATGGCCAGCACTGGCCGCACCATCTACATCGCCGGAGCCGGCATCGCGGGGATGACGCTGGCGCTGGCGCTCGCCAAGTTCGGGGCGACGGTGGTCGTCGCCGAGCGACAGAAGAAGGTGCAGGAGATCGGCGCGGGGCTGCAGATCAGCCCCAATGCGCGGCGCGTGCTCAATCAACTCGGGCTCGACAAGGCCATTGCGCAGAAGAGCTTTGAGCCCACCGGCATCGACGTCCATCCCTTCCGGTCGCAGAAGCCTCTGGTGACGCTGGCGCTGGGGCCGGCGATCCGCGAGACCTTCGGCGTGCCCTATGCGGTGATGCACCGGGCGGATCTCGCCGAGGCGCTCTACAAGGCGTGCCGGCGGTTCGCCAACATCGACATGCTGTTCGGGGTGCGCGGCTTCGATGCGGTGAGCCACGAGCGCGGCACCTCGATCGTGGTGGACGAAGCCAATGGCAATGCGCGCAGCGCGAGGGTGCATGCGTTCGTGGGCGCCGATGGCGTCCGGTCGGAGACGCGCACGCGGGTACTCAACGGGCCCGAGGCCAAATATTCGGGCTATGTGGCGTGGCGGACGACGCTCGCCGCCGACCTGCTGAAAGGTGTGCTGGCGCCGGATCGCACGACGCTGCTGTTCGGGCCCGGCTACCACGCTGTGTGTTACCCGCTGCCGCACCGCAGGCAGTTCAACATCGCGCTGTTCATCAAGGAGCCATTGTCGCGGCTAGACCCGCAGAACCCGCCCAAGGAGCCGAAGCTTCCCTGGGCCGCCCTGCCCTCCATGACCATCGACGCGATCATGAATGCGGCCAAGGGGGGCTGGGGCTATTGGGTGGTCGATACGATCGATGCGCCGACATGGTCGGACGGCGGCGTCGGGCTGATCGGCGATGCCGCGCATGCCATGCTGCCGTTCCAGGCGCAGGGCGCGGCGATGGCGATCGAGGATGCGGCGATCCTCGCGCCGCTGCTGATGACCGAGCCCGATGCCGCGAGCGCCTTCCAGCGCTTCGAGGCGATGCGGCGGGAGCGGATCGCGCGGGTGCGGAAGATTTCGAACTCGAACGGCTTCGCCTTCCATCTCGAATGGCCGCTGTCGGTCGCCCGCAACATGGTGATCCGGGCGCAGGGGCCGCGCGGCCACCTCAAGCGACTAGGCTGGCTCTATGGGTTCGACCCCTCACCCGAGCCCGCTGTGCCGCCGCCCGTTCGGTCGGACAAGCCGAGCGCGCCTGGACCGCGTTAGCTCCACTTCATCTTCATGTAGACGCCGCCGGACGCGAGTTCGTCGAGCATCTGCTGGATGCGCTTTTCGCGCGTCGCAGGAAGCTTCGCCTTCGTGATCCAGCCAATGTAGTCGTTCTGCTGATAGGCCGGCCGAGCATGGTAGGCGTCCGTCGCCTTGGCGTTCTTCAGCGCCTCGCGCACGTCCTTGGGCATCGCATGGATTTCCCGCTTCATGCGGCTGGTATCGATTTCAGCATCCATGGCAAATCTCCTCGCATGAACAAAGCGCGAACGTCGCTCTGTGTCAAGGCGCCGCGCGCTAAACCGCGCATACCTAAGTGGAGACAACGCGCCTATGCTGAGTCGCCATCAGAACGGAGGCAGCGTCATGTCGTTGGGCCAGAGCGCGGAACTCCTCGCCCGTATCCAGTTCGCGTTCACGATGTCGTTCCACTTTATCTTCCCGGCCTTCTCGATCGGGCTCGCGAGCTACCTCGCGGTGCTCAACGGGCTGTGGCTGTGGACCAAGGACGGCGCGTACCTGAAACTCTTCGACTACTGGAAGAGCGTGTTCGCCATCACCTTCGGCATGGGCGTCGTGTCGGGCATCGTGATGAGCTACCAGTTCGGCACCAACTGGGCCGCATTCTCGGACAAGGCCGGCCCGGTGATCGGCCCGCTGATGGGCTACGAGGTGCTGACGGCGTTCTTCCTCGAGGCCGGGTTCCTCGGCATCGCGCTGTTCGGACGGAAGCGCGTCGGCAACGGGCTCCATATGTTTGCGGTGGCGATGGTGGCGGTCGGCACGCTGATCTCGGCGACGTGGATTCTCGCGGCCAATAGCTGGATGCAGACGCCGGCGGGATACGGCATCAACGACGCGGGGCAGTTCATTCCGCTCGACTGGTGGGCGATCATCTTCAACCCAAGCTTCCCCTATCGCCTAGTGCACACGGTGCTGGCGGCGTTCCTGACGACCGCCTTCGCGGTGGGTGCAGTGGGCGCGTTCCATTTGCTGCGCGACAACACCAACCGCCAGGCCAGAACGATGTTCTCGATGGCGATGTGGATGGCGGCGCTGGTGACGCCGGTGCAGATTTTTGTCGGCGACCAGCACGGGCTCAATACGCTCGAGCACCAGCCGGCCAAGATCGCCGCGATGGAGGGTCACTACGAGACGACGCCCGACACGCCGTTGATCCTCTTCGGCATCCCTGACGATCAGGCCGGCGAAACCAGATACGCCATCGAGATCCCCAAGCTTGGCGGCCTCATTCTGATGCACGACCTCAATGCATCGCTTAAGGGTCTCAACGACTTCCCGCCAGATCAACGCCCCAACGCTCTCATTCCGTTTTTCACGTTCCGCATCATGGTCGGGCTCGGCATCCTGATGCTGGTGGTCGGAGCGTGGTCCCTGTGGGCGCGATTCCGCGAGACGCTCTACACCAGCAAATGGCTGCATCGCGCCGCGTTGCTGATGGGACCGTCGGGGTTCGTCGCGGTCCTCGCCGGCTGGTACACAACGGAGGTGGGGCGACAGCCCTACACGGTGTACGGGCTGCTGCGGACATCGGACAGTCTGTCCAACGTCGACGCCGAGGCGATCGGCGCCTCGCTGATCGCGTTCATCATCGTCTACTTCATCGTGTTTGGCGCAGGCGTGTTCTACATCCTGCGGCTCGTCTCGAAAGCGCCGGAGGGCGAGGAGCCGGAGCTGCATGACGGGCCGACGCGGGCCGCCGGCATCACGCCGATCCAGCAGCTCGAGGCGGAGGGCAAACCCAATGTTTGAACTGAGCTTCATCTGGGCCGGACTGATCGCCTTCGCGGTGCTGGCCTATGTCGTCCTCGACGGCTTCGACCTCGGCGTTGGAATCCTGTTCCCGTTCTTCCCGGAGCAGGGTGATCGCAACGTCATGACCAACTCGGTGGCGCCGGTGTGGGACGGCAACGAGACGTGGCTGGTGCTGGGCGGCGGCGGGCTGATGGCGGTGTTCCCCCTCGCTTATGCCACGGTGCTGCCGGCGCTCTATATCCCGATCATCCTGATGCTGCTGGGACTGGTGTTCCGCGGCGTGGCGTTCGAGTTCCGCTTCCGCACCAAGCGCTGGCGGCCGGTCTGGGACTGGGGCTTTGCGCTGGGATCGACCACGGCAGCATTCATGCAGGGCATTGCGCTGGGCGCGCTTGTGCAGGGTATCAAGATCGAGGGCCGGCAATATGCCGGCGGGTGGTGGGACTGGCTGACGCCGTTCTCGGTGCTGACCGGGATCGCGGTCGTCGTCGGCTACGCGCTGCTTGGCGCCACCTGGCTCAACCTCAAGACATCGGGCGAGTTGCAAGCCAAGGCAAGGCGGCTGGCGATGGCAGCGGGGATCGGTACGCTCGCCCTGATCGGGGCAGTGAGCCTCTGGACCCCGTTCCTCGAGCCGATCTATTTCGCGCGCTGGTTCCAATGGCCGACGGCGTTCTTCTCGGCCTTCGTGCCGCTGCTGCTCGCGGCCTGCGCCTTTGGTCTCTGGCACGGGCTCACCACCGACAAGCATCTGCAGCCATTCCTCGCGGCGCTCGGTCTGTTCGTCCTGAGTTTCGTCGGAATTGGAATCAGCTTCTACCCCCACATCGTGCCCGGTGCGCTCACCATCAAGGAAGCCGCGGCGCCAGATGAGTCGCTGGGGTTCCTACTGGTTGGGGCGGTGATCCTAATCCCCATCATCCTGATCTACACCGGCTACGCGTACTGGGTGTTCCGCGGCAAGGTGGACCCCGAGGAAGGCTACCATTGATGCGCGAACGTGCGAGCCAGCTGCTATGGTTCGTCGGCATCTGGGCCGGCGGCGTGCTGACGGTCGGCATCGTCGGCTATGCGGTCAAGCTGATATTGAAGGGGTAGAGGCAAGACCCAAGGCTCTGCGATTTGGGCCAGCCCCCACCCACCGGCTTCGTCGGTCCCCCCTCCCCGATGGGAGGGATACGCCAGGTTACTCCGCACGAGTGGAGCCCATCCCTCCCATCGGGGAGGGGGACCACGCGAAGCGTGGTGGGTGGGGGCTTGCCGCGTGCGCTACACCTAAATCGAATACCCCAAGCCCCAGCCGAACATTTGCGAATACAGCCGCTCGGCCATCTGTTCGGGCGTCTCGGTGGCGCCGTGGAGGATGACCTCGGGGTGCTCGGGCGCTTCGAACGGGCTGTCGATGCCGGTGAAATTCTTGATCTCGCCGCGACGGGCGCGGGCATAGAGGCCCTTGGGATCGCGGGCCTCGCAGATCTCGAGCGGGGTATCGACATAGATCTCGGCGAAGGTGACGTCACCCGCGATCTCGCGCGCCAAACGCCGTTCGTTGCGGAACGGCGAGATGAACGAGACGATGACGATGAGGCCGGCATCGGCCATCAGGCGGGCGACTTCGGCGACGCGGCGGATGTTCTCGACGCGCGCCTCCTCGGTGAAGCCGAGATCCTTGTTGAGGCCGTGGCGGACGTTGTCGCCATCGAGGATGTAGGCGTGATGGCCCTCGGCCGAGAGCCGCTTCTCGATGAGGTTGGCGACGGTGGACTTGCCGGAACCCGAGAGGCCGGTGAACCAGACGATGGCCGGCTGCTGGCCCTTCATTTTGGCACGAACGTCGCGGTTCACGTCGAACGACTGCCAGCTCAAATTCTGGGCGCGGCGGAGACCGAAATCGATGACGCCGGCGCCTAGAGTGGCGTTCGAGATGCGGTCGATGAGGATGAAGGCGCCGGTGAGGCCGTTGGTCTTGTAGGCGTCGAAGGCGATCGGCTTATCGGTGTTGAAGGTGAGCGTGCCGACTTCGTTGAGTTCGAGCGTCTTGGCAGCACTCTCCTCCAGCGTATTGACGTTGGTGCGGAATTTTAGGTCGGTGATCGTCACGGGAACGACCTGGCTGCCTATCTTGAGGAGATATGAGCGGCCGGGGAATGCGCTGTCGTCGCTCATCCAGACCAGGCGGGCCTGGAACTGGTTGGAGTATTCCGGGGTCTCGCCGAGGTGGCTCAGGATGTCGCCGCGCGAGATGTCGACTTCGCGATCGAGCACCAGCGTGACGGCCTGGCCGGCGATGGCTTCATCGAGGTCGCCGTCCATGGTGACGATGCGGGTGATCTTGGTGGGCTTGCGCGACGCCGCGACGAGGACGTCGTCGCCGACTTTCACGATGCCCGAGGCGACGGTGCCCGAGAAGCCGCGGAAATCGAGATTGGGGCGGTTAACCCACTGCACGGGGAACCGCATCGGCTTCGTGGTGCGATCGGAAGCCACCTCGATGGTCTCGAGGTAGGGCACGAGTTGCGGCCCCTTGTACCAGGGCATCTGCGCCGAGGGTTTTAGCATGTTGTCGCCCTTGAGGGCGGACACCGGGATGGCGACAAGGGTCTCGAAGCCGAGGCCGCGCGCGAACTCGCGGTAATCGGCCTCGATCGTCTTGAACACATCCGCGTCGTAGCCGACGAGGTCGATCTTGTTGATCGCGAGGACGACGTGCTTCACGCCGATCAGCGACAGGATGAAGCTGTGGCGGCGTGTCTGCGTCAGGACGCCCTTGCGCGCATCGATGAGGACGATCGCGAGATCGGCGTTCGAGGCGCCGGTCGCCATGTTGCGGGTGTACTGCTCGTGGCCCGGGGTGTCGGCGACGATGAATTTGCGCTTGTCGGTCGAAAAGAACCGGTAGGCGACGTCGATGGTGATGCCCTGCTCGCGCTCGGCGGCGAGACCGTCAACGAGCAGCGAGAAGTCGATGCCTTCGTCGCCGACCATGCGGTTCTTGCTCTCCTTGCGGAGGGAAGCGAGTTGGTCGTCGAGGATGAGCTGGCTGTCATAGAGCAGCCGGCCGATCAGGGTGGATTTTCCGTCATCGACCGAGCCGCAGGTCATGAAGCGCAGCAGGCCCTTGTCGGTCTGCTCGGCCAGCCAGGCATCGAGGGTGGTTTCGGCGGTTGGGGCGGTCATG
>JBKJTB010000125.1:0-11100 GCA_046594305.1 Devosia sp.
GCCTCGAACTCGAAAAATCCCAAATCCATGGTCTCACCCAATATAGGAACTTATTCCTAATATTGCACTTGCCGGACCCACCTTTAGCACCTATATTCCTATCAACAGCCGCGGCGAATTGAGTTAGACAGCCCGCCCCTTGATGAGGTCCGAAGATGTCCAGCACCCTTTCCGCCCCGCACCTGCAAAATGAAGAAGCCGCCTACGCCTACCTAGAGGCGCGCGTTTGGCCGAATGGTCCGGTGTGCCCGCACTGTGGCGGCGTCGAGCGGATTTCGAAGATGCAGGGCAAGAGCACCCGGATCGGCGTTCTGAAGTGCTACCAGTGCCGGAAGCAGTTCCGCGTCACTGTTGGCACCGTGTTTGAGGCGTCGCACGTACCGCTGAACATCTGGCTTCAGGCCGTGGCGCTACTGACCTCTTCGAAGAAGGGTTTCAGCTCGAATCAGCTTTCGCGCATTCTGGGCGTCACCCTCAAGACCGCTTGGTTCATGTCGCATCGCATCCGTGAGGCGATGCGCGACGGCGTTATGGCCCCTCTAGGTGGCAATGGCGCCGTCGTGGAGGCGGATGAGACCTACATCGGGCGTATGGCCAAGTCGGAGCCGTCGCCCCAGCGCAAGGGCCGTCCCTACATTCACCCGAACCGTCCCGCCCGTAAGCGCGCCGTGGTCTCGCTTGTCGAGCGCGGCGGCAAGGTCCGCAGCTTCCACGTCGAGAACGCCGACAAGGCGACTGTGACCGGGATCGTTCGCGCCAACATTGATGCAGAGACCCGCATCCACACCGATGAGAGCCGCCTCTACACCGGCCTCGAAACCAGCTTCGCGGACCATGAGACCATCAACCACGGCGCGCGCGAATATGCCCGTGGCGACGTGACCACCAATTCGGTCGAAGGCTTCTTCAGCATCTTCAAGCGCGGCATGACCGGCGTCTATCAGCACTGCGCCGAAAAGAACCTGCACCGCTATCTGAGCGAATTCGACTTCCGCTATAACAACCGGGTCAAGCTGGGCGTCCACGACGCCGAGCGCGCCGATATCGCGCTGGCTGGTATCGTCGGCAAGCGCCTGACTTATCGAACGACTGCTAGAGGGTGATCCCAGATGGCCGATAGAAAGCCCAAAGCTAAGGGCGTTCCGCATGCAACGGCTGCGCCGCCGGTGGAGCAAAAGCCACAATGGGAACGGTTCGTAGATGCTGCCCAAGAGGCGGGCGTGACCGATGAAAGCCTGGATAAGGCGGTGAGGAAACTCGCGCCCCTGAAGCGCTCTAAGCCCTGAAGTGGAGCTTCACTTGTCCGCTCGTAAAATCGACCATAATTCGACAGTTCGCGAGAACGTCGCGCCCGATAAGAAAGTCGTGTGGATCGGTGAGGCTGGGCAGACTGTAAGCCTCCACCTCCACTTCCATGACGGGGAGACGGAGCCGAACCCAATAGGCTTTCCGGGCGATTGGTTCTCGACCAGCCTCGACAGTCAGGAACTCCCCGGGGAGAGGTTCGAGACTGAGCCTCTTGATCAGCCGTTCACTGATCCCGCAGTTACTCGCGCCCGTGTCGATTTGCGCGGCGGCTTGAATGATGTTGTCGCCCGTGAACGGGACGCCAGAAATACCAACCTTGAGAGTCGGTCCATGCTGGACCAAACTCTCGATAGGTTGGTGAATGTTGATCTCGGACCAGCGGGCTTTTTCGTCATCGGTCATCGGGGCTAGCTTAGCGAGGGAGGGGACGGGCTACGAGTCCGGCGCCTCTATCTATGGGGCGAATTGTTCCGAAGGCAAAAGGCCGATCTTCCGGAACATCATCCTCTTAAGCGCCGCCTCATCAAAGTATTGAAGCGACCGCGCCTCACCCTTTGGGTTGAGCGCCGTCCACGCGCGACGATTAGGGGCGTCCGGGTTGCGGAGTCTCTTGTTGCCCTCATACGCGACCGCGTCGGCGGCTTGCAGAGGCACGTAATCATTCTTGCCGCCAAAGGTGAGGGAGATCATCCGGTCATCCTTTGCCTTTGCCCACTCGAAGCAACGAACTGCGTCCGCCTGATAATCGTTGATCTCATGGAAAAACGCGAAACGGTCCCGCTTCGGGAGAGCATCAGCCATTTCCATGATGCTTTGTACTACCCACTGAAAGCAGGCGGTGTGAGGAGTTTCGCCAACCAGGGACTTGAGGCCCGGGTACTGAACGATGGCGCGGCGATAGTCGTCCATGCGGATACCGACGACAAACGAGACGATCTTTGCTTGTCCGATCACCGGCAAGAGCTGGGCAACATATGCGTCCCTATCGTCCTTTTCCCACCCCTCAAACTCACCGTGAAAGTTGGCGCAATCATTGGCGTGGAAGACACCGATGGGGCGCTTGTGGATGTTCCATTGCTTCGTCCAATCGCGCCAAGTCTGGGCCAACGCGACTAGCGCAGCCACAGTGACGACCGGTGAGCCCTCGTGAGTGCCGGACTCGTCCATATAGACTTTCAACACTGCCACGTATCCCGGACGCTCATTAAGCGCGGCGCGGCTCATGTCCCAGACTAGCTGCGCGCTAGTCATCTAGCACTCCCCCGGCTGGGTCCGCAAAGTGCAATATTGGGGATAAATTCCTGTGCATGCTTAACCTAGCGATCATTAGTCGGCCTGTCACGCCCGGATTCTATGGGGTTCGGCGACTCGCTATGTCAAGTATATAACTAGGAACTTATTCCTATATCTATGACACCATTCCGACCCACCGTGGATAACTTTTCAACAGCGGCGTGAAAACGCATTTGGACTCAAGGGCCTGTGGCCGGAGTCTCATCAAAAATAGAGCGGCCGCCCGGAGGCGGCCGATCTGTTTCGGGGCAACTCGCTGGGCTCAGCGAGCGGCGGCCTTGCGGCCAAGCCCATTGTCCTTGGCGAGGCGCGAGCGCGTCGCCGAATAGTTCGGAGCAACCATCGGATAGTCCGCCGGCAGCCCCCACTTCTCGCGGTAGTCCTCGGGCGACAAATCGTAGTGCGTCCGCAGATGCCGCTTGAGCGATTTGAACTTCTTGCCGTCCTCGAGGCAGATGATGTAATCGGCCGCGACCGATTTCTTCACCGGCACCGCCGGCTTCAGCTCCTCAACCGCAACGGGAGCGGTGTTGGACCTCAAGCCTCGTAGCGCTGTGTGAACATCCGAGATCAATTTGGGTAGATCCGAGACGCTCAGGGCATTGTGGCTGACATACGCGCTCACAATCTCAGTGCTGAGATCGATGAGATCGTTGTCATGCGACGTTGCCGCGCCATTCTCGTCAGTCATTTCGTTTCCTTTTTTTGTTAGCCCAGCAAGGTGGGCGCAACCTTGCCACAACTAAATTTTGTAGGGCGGTGTGCTGTCGTTTGCAACTTACCATTCTGTCAGTGCACTGCGACAAATGCCGCGCTTTTGCAGTATTAGTGCTCAGTGATTGGTATCGTAGTCCTGAATACTGGTCCGCGGATCCGGAGCGGTCCCCGTCCGGAGCGCCGATCTCGCCAGCAGATGCGCTGATACGGGGCTGGTGAGGATCAGGAACAGGAAGCCCAGGACGCACCGAACCGCGACAGCCCAGTCGCCGCTGGCGAAGGCCACCCCGAGCAGGATGAGCCCGGCGCCCAGCGGCCCGGCCTTTGAGGCCGCGTGAAGCCGCGTGTAGACGTCCGGAAAGCGCAAGATGCCGAGTGCGGCGACGGCGCTCAGGACCGACCCGACCAGCAGCAGGACGGCAGCAACATAGGTCATGCTCTGCCCCGCGAAAGCAGGTAGCGGGCGAACGCGACCGTCGAGATGAACCCCACCAGCGCCATGGCGATGGCGATGTCCAAGTAAAGGTGAATGCCGGTGCGGACCGCAAACACTCCGATGATGCCCACCGCGAGAACGGTGATTGTATCGAGGCCGAGGATGCGGTCGGCGAGCGTCGGGCCGCGGACGATCCGGACAAGCGCGCCAAGCATGGCGAGGCCGAGCAGCACAAAACAGATCGTCGTGACGGTCTCGATCATCTGAGCACCTGCAGGATCCTGGTTTCAAACCCGGCAGCGATGTCGCCGATGAGCGCATCCTTCGACTCGATGTCGATGGCGTGGACGTAGAGCGTTTTGCGGTCTTCGGAGACATCGATGCTGAGCGTGCCCGGCGTCAGCGTGATCATATTGGCCAGCAGCGTGATCTGCGCGTCGGTGGTCACGGTCAGTGGATAGGCGATGATCGCCGGCCGGATGCGCATCTGCGGCTGCACCGCGAGCCACGCGACTTTCAGCGCGCTGAGGATCAGCTCTCTCGTGAACAGCAGGATGAGCGAGAGCCATTTCATGGGCTTAACCCCACCGAGGCGATGTAACGAATCGGATCGAGCAGGTCGCGCGCCGCGATGCCCGCGGCGTCGATCAGAGTGGCCGGAGCGAGA
Source organism: Devosia sp. (assembly GCA_046594305.1). Taxonomy (GTDB): domain Bacteria; phylum Pseudomonadota; class Alphaproteobacteria; order Rhizobiales; family Devosiaceae; genus Devosia_A. The sequence continues at coordinate 4,422 of JBKJTB010000125.1, forward strand.
CCGAGAAGGAAGACGATTGCGGTGAGCAGCGAGGTCGCGGCCATCGGTCGAAACGGCAGGGCCGCCTTCCCCGCGGTGCCGCGCCAGAAGATGTGCGACCACAACCGCGTGCCGGCGATCAATGTCAGCAGCGCGTTGAGCAGTACAGTGAACGCGGCGACCCAATCGGTCGAACCGATGAAGCCCTGCAGCATCAGCAATTTCGGCCAGAAGCCGAGAAAGGGCGGCACGCCGGAGATGGCGAGGATCAGCACGAGGAAGAGGATCGAGAGCAGCGAGTTCGCCGCATAGAGCCCCCGCATCTGGCGCGTGTCGGTCTGCCCCGTCGCCCGCTCGACCAGACCCGCGATCATGTAGAGCGCGGTCAGGGTCAGGATGGCGTGCACACCGTAGGCAACGCTGCCCGCCACCGCCGATCCCTGCACACTGGCGAGGCACAGCAGCATCAGCCCAACGCCACCGATCAGCAGGAAACCGATGGCGCGCCGCAGATTGGTTTCGGCGATGGCCGATAGCGGCCCGAGCAGGGCCGTCGCGATGGCGACAGCGAGGAGCATGGGCCCGAGGTGCTCGCGCGCGGCAGGGAGCAGCAGGATGAGCGTGCGCAGCACCGCATAGACGCCCACCTTGGTGAGGAGACCACCCATCAGCGCCGAGATGCCCGCCGGTGGCGCGTGATACGACGCCGGCAGCCAGGCGTTCACCGGGAACACGGCCGCCTTCATGCCGAAGGCCAAGGCAAACAGCGCGGCAATTGCTGTCAACGGCGCCGCATCGGCACTCGACGCTTTGCCGATGATGTCGGCCATGTTGAGCGTGCCGATGAGGCCGTAGAGCAGGCCGAGGCCCATCAGGAACAGTGTTGTCGCGAGGAAATTGAGGACACCGTACTTCACCGCCGCATCGAGCTGCAGCGGGTGCCCGGCGAGGACCAGCAGCCCGAACGAGGCGATGAGCATCACCTCGAACCAGACATAGAGATTGAACAGATCGCCGGTGAGAAAGGCACCGCTGACGCCGGCCAGCAGCAGCAGGATCAACGGATACACGCCATCGCGCACCGCCGACTCCGGCGTGTCGCCCTGCAGATAGAGGACAACGCACAGCGTGGCGACCGCGCCCGCCAGCGCGAAGCCCGCACCGAGCACATCGGCGGTGAAACTGATGCCGAAGGGGGGCAGCCACTTGCCCATGGTCATGCTCAGCGGTCCCGCCGACATGACCCGGCTGAACAGCAGGGCGTCGCAGATCAGCACGGCGGCGATGATGCCGAGCGCAACCCAAAGCTGCGCCCGCAACACGCCGCGTAGCATCAGGAGCACAGCCGCGCCGAACAGGCACAGGATGACCGGCGCGATAACGATCCAGTCCGCAAGCGGCGTGGTGTGTTCGATCACCGCTAATACTCCAGCGGTGGTTTGGGCTCGCCCTTGGGTTCGGCGAGACGCATGTGGTCGGTGTCGTCCGCGTCCATCTCCTGATAGGCGCGGAAGGCGAGGACGATGAGGAAGGCGAACATCGCAAAGCCGATGACGATGGCGGTGAGGATCAGCGCCTGCGGCAGCGGATTGGCGAAATACCCCACGGGGGCCGCCTCCCCTGCCGGCACGATCGGCGGCGTGGCGCGGGTTAGGCGGCCGGAAACGAAGATCAGCAGGTTCACGGCGTTGCCGAGGACGACGATCCCGAGCAGCACCCGCACCAGCGCGCGCGACAGCATAAGATAGGCGGCAACCGCGACGAAGAGGCCGACGAGGATGGCGATGACCGGCTCCATCAGACCTCCTCCCCGCCATCTTCGAGCGCGAGGATGATCGCCGTGATGGTGCCGAAGACGACAAAGTAGACGCCGATGTCGAAAGCTCCCGGCACGCCGAACAGGTGGCCCGGTAGCCAGAGCGCGGTCATGAAGGGCACGCCGAAGACGACCGAGATCGAACCGACGACGCACGACAGCACGACGCCGAAGCCGGCAAAGGTGATCGGGTTGAGGCGCAGCATTTTGCGCACCTCGCCGACGCCACGCGCCATGCCATAGATCGCCGACGCCGACGCAGCGATGAGGCCGCCGATGAAGCCGCCGCCCGGATCGTTGTGACCCCGCAGCAGAATGACGATCGAGAAGACGATCATTGCGGTGGCGATCAAGGGCGCCATGGTGCGGAAGATGAGCGTGTTCATGCCGTTGCCGCCTTGCGCCGCGGCTCGCGCTTGGGCTTGGCGCCGCGCTTGTGCTGCCGGCGCAACAGCGCAAGTACGGCGATGCCGGCGGTCATGACGACAGTGATCTCGCCCAAGGTATCAAGGCCACGGAAGTCGACGAGGATGACGTTGACGATGTTGCGGCCATGCGCGATCTCGACGCTGTGCTGCGCGAAGAATTCGCTGAGGCGGCCGTCGAACACACCCTGCAGCACACGCAGCAGCAGCAGCGACGTGGCGACGCCAATCACCAGCGCGAGCAGGCCATCCCGCGCCATATCCTCATAGGGCCGCGGATCCTGGGCCGACAAACGCAGCCGCGTCATCACCAGCGCGAGGATGACCACCGACAGCGTCTCGACCAGCAACTGCGTGAAGGCCAGATCGGGCGCGCCGAACAGCATGAAGATCAGCGCCACCGCAAGCCCCTGCACACCAAGCGCGATGATTGCGCCAAGGCGCGACCGTGCCGCGACGACCATGATCACGCCGGCCGCCGCCATGGCGACGATGCCCCATTCATAGAAGGCGATTTCGCCCAGCTGCGGCAGCTTCGGCCAGCCGCCGAGAGTCCACAGCGGGATCAGCAGCACAAGCGCGAGGCTCGCCAGCGTCACCACGAGATAGAGTTCCAGGCGGCCGTGGTGGAACCCGCGAGTCCATTTTCCGGCAACGCGGATCAAAGTGAACATGGCCTGGTCGAAGCCCTTGTCCCAGGTCCATTTAATACGTTGATCTAGCCGCGTGAGCAAACCGCGGATCGCATCGAGCTTCCAATAGATCAACCCGCCGAGCAGCCACGTCGCGACGGACAGCCAGATGGGCAGTGCCGTGAACTGGGGAATGAAGCCGAGGTGGCTCTCGATGGGGTAGCCCGCAATGCTGGACGCCATCGGCGCAAGGATCAGCTCGCCATATGTCGTCACCGCAAACAGCACTGCGAGACCGAGGAGGCCGAACAGCGCTGGGCCGATCCACAGGGTGATGCCGCCCTCGCGCGGCTTCTTCGGCGTCGGCTTGAGTTCGCCCATGAAGGGCCGGATCACCAGCGCCAGCGCTGTAGCGCCGAGCAGCGCGTTGCCCACGACAAGCACGGCGATGGTCACGATGGCCCAGACATCGCCATAGCTCAGCGCGGCGTACATCTCTTCCTTGGCGAGGTAGCCCAGCAGCGGGGGTACTCCGAACATCGAAAGGGCCGCGAGGCCGGAACAGATAAAGCTGATCGTGAGCGTGTCGCGGAGGCCACTCAGCTTGGTGATATCGCGCGTGCCCGTGCCGTGGTCGATGATGCCGGCGACCATGAACAGCGCGGCCTTGTAGAGCGCATGGGCGACGAAATAGGCTGCGACCGCCATCGCGGCGGACTCGCCGCCGATGCCGAGCAGGACGACCGAGAGGCCGAGCGAGGCGATCGTCGTTTGCGCGAGGATCTGCTTGAGGTCGGTTTGCCGCAGCGCGACGATGCCGCCCCAGAGCAGCGTGATGGCGCCGAAGGTGCAGAGCAGCGCCTGCCATTGCGGCGTCCCCGACAGCAGCGGCGACATGCGGGCGAGGAGGTAGATTCCAGCCTGCACCATGGTCGCCGAATGGAGGTACGCCGACACCGGCGTCGGCGCTTCCATCGCGTTGGGCAGCCAGAAGTGGAACGGCCACTGCGCCGATTTGGTGAAGGCAGCGACGACGATGAAGCCGAGCACCCAGGGGTAGAACGCGCCGGCCTGGCGCAGCGTCTCCGACGCGGCGAGATCCGAGATCGTCCAGGTGCCGGCGATGTGGTGCAGCAGGACGCCGCCCGCCATCAGCGAGAGCCCACCGATGCCGGTGACGACCAGCGCCTGGATGGCGCCACGGCGCGCCGCCTCGCGCTCATGGTCGAAGCCGATGAGGAGGAACGAGGTGACGCTGGTCAGTTCCCAGAAGACGAACAGGCCGACGAGACTGTCGGACAGCACCAGCCCCAGCATTGCCCCCATGAACAGCAGCATGAAGGCGAGGAACCGGCCGCGATGCGGATGGCGGTAGAGGTAGCTCGCCGAGTAGAGCACGATGAAAGTGCCGATGCCCGTGATCAGCAGCGCGAAGACGAGGCTGAGGCCATCGATCAGGAACGACAGCCGCAGATCGAGCGCCGGTACCCAGTCGATCGCGACTGTGACCGGACGGCCGGCGGCCACGTCGGGGACAGTGGTAACCAGCGCGACGAACAGCGCCGCGGGGACGATCGCGAGTATCCAGCCCGCCGCCCTGCCCGTCTCGCGCGAAATCGTCGTCGCCAGCAACGCGGCCGCGAACGGCGACAGCAGCAGCAGTACGGCGAAGAGGTCGAAACTGAGGGACACAGCCGCTCCCGGGGATTCGTGGGGGCAGATTAGCGGCGGGTGGGGGGAATGCTAGCCAAGTTGGCAGTCGGGCCCTCCCCTATGCACAGCATGGGGGAGGTGTCGCGAAGCGACGGAGGGGGCGCCCACGAGTGGAGGTTTGCAGGGCGCGGAGCGTGAGGTAGAGGAGGGTTGGCGCAAGCGGCGCCCCCTCCCCCGGCTCCGCCGGTACCTCCCCCATGCTGCGCATAGGGGAGGAGTCCCGACTGAAAGTTCCAGATGAAGCTCGCTCCCCCCGTCGCCGACCGCCGCCAGCATGCCATCACGCAGCATGGCGTGGTCAGGCACGACCCCTACTCCTGGCTCCGTGCCGACAACTGGCAGGAAGTCATGCAGGCGCCGGAGAAACTGCCCGCCGACATCCGCGACTACATCGAGGCCGAGAACGCCTATTTCGCGGACAGCTTCGAGACGCCGCACGCCGAGCTGATCGAGACGATCTACCGGGAAATTCGCGGGCGCATCAAAGAGGACGAGAGCGATCTGCCCGATCCGGATGGGCCGTGGGCGTACAATTCGCGCATGGAAGACGGCAAGCAGTATCCGCTGATCGTCCGCACGCCGCGCGAGGGCGGGGCCGAGACCATGCTGCTCGATTGCAATATCGAAGCCGGCGAGAGCTATTTCGGCTTCGGCGGCGCCGAGCACTCGCCGGACCATACGCTGCTCGCCTGGGCGGCCGACCGGCAGGGCTCGGAGTTCTACGACATCCACATCCGCGACATCGCGACGGGCAAGGACACCGGCGAGGTGATCGAGGAAGCGGGCGACGGCGGGACATGGGCGCCGGACGGGACGTCGCTCTACTACACCGAGCTCGACGAGAGCCACCGCCCGTTCCGCGTGCGCCGCCACGTCATCGGCACCGCGCAGGCGGACGACGCGATCGTTTACGAAGAAGCCGATCCGGGCTTCTTCGTGGGGGTCGGCGAAATGCTCAGCAAGCGCTACATCGTCATCGATGTGCACGACCACCAGACGTCGGAGCTTTACCTGATCGGCGATGGCAGCCTCGAGCCGCGGCTGATCTCGGCGCGGAAAACCGAGCGCGAATACGACGCCGAGGAGCGCGATGGCCTCCTCTATATGCTGACCAATGCCGATGGCGCCGAGGACTACAAGGTGGTCACCGCGCCGGTGGGGTCACCGGACGTCGAGAACTGGACCGACCTCGTCCCGCACATTCCGGGTGTGCTGATCCTCGACATCCTGCTGTTCGCCAATCACCTCCTGCGACTCGAGCGCGTCGAGGGCCTGCCGCGCATTGTCGTGCGCGATCTGCGCGATGGCCGCGAATGGACCGTGGCGTTCGAGGAGGAGGCCTATTCGCTCGGCATGTCGGCCGGCTACGAGTTCGACGCGAAAACCTTCCGCATGAACTATTCGTCGCCGACGACGCCGAACCGGACCTACGACATCGACCTCGACACGGGCGAGCGCACTCTGCTCAAGGAGCAGGAGGTGCCGAGCGGGCACAATCCATCCGATTACGTCACGCGCCGCATCTTCGCCGAAACCGCGGATGGGGCGCGCGTGCCGATCACGCTGCTCTATCGCAAATCGACGCCGATCGACGGCACGGCCCCTGCCCTACTCTACGGCTATGGCTCGTACGGCATGTCGCTGCCCGCGGCGTTCTCGGTGTCGGTGCTGTCGCTGGCCGATCGCGGCTTCGTCTATGCCGTCGCACATGTGCGCGGCGGCATGGAGAAGGGCTATGCCTGGTACCGGAACGGCCGCCGCGAGCACAAGTCGAACACTTTTGCCGACTTCATCGCCTCCGCCGAGACGCTGATCGCGCAAAAGTACGCGGCACCCGACCGGATCGTGGCCGAAGGGGGCTCGGCCGGCGGCATGCTGATGGGCGCTATCGCGAACCTGCGCCCCGACCTGTGGGCTGGCATCCTGGCCCTCGTGCCGTTCGTCGACGTGCTCAACACCATGAGTGACGACACCCTGCCGCTGACCCCGCCCGAATGGCCGGAATGGGGCAACCCCGCCACCGACGCCCAGGCCTACGAAACGATCGCCGCATATTCGCCCTACGATCGGGTCGAAGCGAAAGCCTATCCGCATATCCTGGCGGTGGGCGGCCT
>JBKJTB010000285.1:0-6201 GCA_046594305.1 Devosia sp.
CCTTCAATATCCCGATGATCTGCTCTTCGGTGAACCTGCTGCGCTTCATCTCTGGTCCTTTCTGGGGGCCAGAGCCTACTTCAAACTGGATTAAGCCCAGGGGGCAACGTCACCGGCATCTCGACCGGCACTCGGCTTGCCCCATTCCACTATCGCCTCGAGTTCGAGGGGTTCGCGGCTGTGCTGCCTACGCCCCGCGATTTGTCGCGCGCCCGCGCTCTACGAGCAAGCCATCGCCACAGGCTACGAGCAGGCGCAGCAGGGGATCGATGAACTCGACAGGTCGAGGCGCTGGGCGCCGACTAGGTTCGCCTACCGCTCCGGCATCCCCGCCCGGCGCAGGCTCTCGAGCCGTGGCGCCAGTCGCGACGGGTCCCCCATGTGCTGGCCGCGTTCCAGCCTCTCGATTGTCACGCCCGGCGCCACGGCGAGGTATCTCACCATCTGCCGTTCCGCTTGCTCCCGCCGGCCCAGCCCGATCAGCCCTTCGATCACGCTATGGTGCCCACCGATGTAGCCCGGCCCGAACGCGAGAGACCGCCTTCCCAGCTCCACGGCGGTTGCGTAATCGCCGCGCCACGACGCGATCGTCGCGAGGCCACCGAGTGCAAATCGCTGACCCGGGTCGTTGGGTGCCAGTTCGGCGGCTGTCCGCGAGACTGCCTCCGACTGCTCCGTCGAGCCGCCCCACCATTCGGCATGCAGCGCACAGGCCAAGACCAGTTGGCTTGTCGGGTTCATCGCCAGGGCGCGCCGGCACAGCGTCAGCCCCATATCTTCTTCGTCGGCTGTGAACAGCGCGTTGCCGGCAAGGGCGACCGCTACGGCGTCGCTGCCAGCGACGGCGAGCGTGCGGTAGGCGAGTTCGTGGCAAACCTGCTTGTCGTCCAGGCCCAGCGATTCCCACCCGACCGAGATCCTGTGATGCATCGCTTCGGTCGCCGCCGCGAGGTAAGCGGAATTCTCGGGTTCGAGCCGGACCGCGGCCATGAACAGGCCAAAGGCCACGCGGTTGTCGGTCTCGCGCGATGAATTGAGAATGCGCCGGCCGCGCAGATAGAGGGCATATGCTTCCGACCCCGCGGCGTGGGTGCGACCGCCATGCGTGGTTTCCGCGGCGTGAACCTCCGACTCGATGGCCGAGGCCATCCGCCCTGCCATGACTTCATCGGCACCGGCCTCGAAATGGTGCGCCCATAAAGTGACGCCGCTTTGGCCGTCCGCCAGCCGGATGGTCACCGAGCGTTGGGCGCCATTGCCCCGCCGACACGACAGTGCTGCCACATAATCCGCTCCGGAATCCGGGCCGGTCACCACAAACACCCTCAGCGTCTTGAAACGCGCCAGCGCGGCGGACAGTTCGGCCACCAACCCCGCCGACACTCCGTCAGCGTCGGAGTTCAGCAAGGCGAGCGTGGGGAACACGCTTGTGGTTCGGCTGATGAATGCGTTCGAGGGCGCGTCCGCCACGAACTGGTAGCCGATGCGCTCCACCGTGCGGATACGCTCGTCGCCAATAACGCGGCGAAGTTTGCTGATCTGCACCGACAGATTGCTCTCTTCGATCGCGGTGTCGGGCCAGGCGGCGTCGATCAGCACGCCTTTGCGGACAATTTGCCCGCGCGCCGCGAGCAAAGCCGCAAGGATCGCGCCGGCACGGCCGCCAAGGGCCACGGGCACGCCGTCGCGCAGCAGGATCAACTTGTCCGCGTCGAACTGAAACGGGCCGAAAGCGTGCCGCAGCACAGTCATCGCAAGCCTCCAGCGCCATCTTCGGAAGAATTCGGCGCGTTTTCAAGACCTGACGACAGCAGCCGGTGTTGTCTCGCCCGTGACGCCCAATCTCGGGCGCATGGGAGACAATACATGACAGCCGGACATTTGCTCACCGCATCGCTCGCCCTGGCCCTTTTGGCGACAGGCGCCGCCACCGCCTTCGAGCCGATCATCTCGATGCCAGGCGAGCATCTCAACATCGATCCGCCCGGCGCCAACATCGACGTGCTCGCAACACGTGAGCAGACCGACGGCCAGTTCGGCATCATTGTCATCAACTCGAAAGCAGGCGATGGGCCCGGCCCCGCGATCGTCCAGAGCCGTGGTTCGGAGACCTGGTACGTGGTCGAGGGCAGCTACGAGTTTCATGTCGGCGACCGCGTATTCCAGGGCGGGCCGGGCACCATGCTTGCCGTCGATGCCGGGCAGAAGCACGGCCACATCGCCAAAACGGCCGGTAAGCTTCTCGTCATCTACCAGCCCGGTGGCTACGAGCACTTCTTCATCGAGTGGCACGAGACTCAGGTGCCCAAGGGCCCCGAGGCCGGCAAGCTCGAGGAAAAATACGGCGTGACCCGCCCCTGAAGTTGCCTCCCGGCAATTGCCGGCTGTTCCCGACCCGGCAAACTGGCGCCGCTCTCCCCACGAGAGCGGCGTTCTCGCGGCGTTTGTGTCTGAACCTATCGTGCCGCCGGGTGTTGAGGCTCATGCGCCTCGCTCACATCTCAGATCTGCATTTCGGCCACCACGATCCCGCCATCTCCGCCACCCTCGCCGCCGACGTCGAGGCGCAGGAGCCGGACGTCCTGGTCGCGAGCGGCGACTTCACGCAGATGGGCACCGCCCGCGAGTTCGAGATGGCGCGCGACTTCCTCGCCTCGATCCACGCGCCGGTGTTCGCCGTTCCCGGCAATCACGATCTCGGCAAGCACCCGATCCGCCGCTTCCTCAATCCCTATGGCTATTACCAGCGCTACATCGCGCCCGAGATCGAGCCGTTCCGCGAGATCGCCGGCGAGGGCGGTCCGGTGGCCATCGCCGGGCTCAACACCACGCGCCGCATCATGCTCGATCGCGACTGGTCAAACGGCTCGATCAATGTGGATCAGCTCGAGCGCCTCGAGCAGCAGTTCTCGAAGGCCACCCCCGGCGCGCTCCGCATCGTCGTCGCCCACCATCCACTGATGGAGCCCGAAGGCCCCACGCTGCGTTCGACATTCGCGGTGCGCCGCGCCGAGCTCGCGCTCCGCGCCTTCAGCATGCTCGGTGTCCGCCTCGTGCTCAGCGGCCATTTCCACCTGAGCTTCGTGCGCCAGTACGATGCCGGCGAAACCAGCACGGGCATCCCGAGCGGCCCGCGCGAATCCGCCGCCGCGCCGATCCTCGTGGCGCAGGCGTCGTCGGTGATCTCGACCCGCCTCCGCGGCGAGCCCAACGCCTACAACGTCATCGACATCGCCGGCGGCAAGATCGCCATCCGCGTCCGCGAGTGGCACGACGGCAAATGGATGACCCGCGAGCGCGCCATCGCCGAGGCGTAGCCCGAGAGCGCGGCAACGATCCGCCCCATCGCGCGTTGATGGTGAGGAGGTCGCATGACCCAAACAACCGACATCGCCGACCGTCTGCATCTGACCGCGAGCCGCATTGCGCAATGGCGGCTCGATGCCAAACGCTTGAACGCGATTCTGCACGACCGGCCCGGCCGGCTCGAGCCGCTGGTCATGCTCGACGTCGAAGAAACCACCGGCGCCATCTATCGCGAGATCGACGCCTTCGAGGCGCTGCTCAAGGACGTCGACCGCAAGAGCCACACCGCCGCCGGCCAGATCGCCGAAATCGGCGACGCGCTGCGCCTCGTGCTGCTCTCGATCACGGAACTCGGCACCGAAATGTATGCGCGGGAAACCGCCGATATCGTCGAGCCCGCCTAGGCTCCACACGCAAGGACACAGCTCCCCGCCGGTGCCGTTTACCCACCCACCGGTCATTCCCGCCACCACCGCCGTCATCCCCGCGAAGGCGGGGACCCAGGTCACGACCACCATCAGATCGCGTGGCCCTGGGTTCCCGCCTGCGCGGGAATGACGTCGTGGATGTTGCGGGCGCAGTCAGCGTTCGCGTGGTGCCTCCAGCCGAGCCAGCAGCGATTTCAGCTCAGCCGGCGGCTTCTGCTCGACGCGGCGATACTCGCGCCCGTCCTGCGTGCGCGTCACCAGCCCCATCGTCACCATCGTGCGCCGCAGCAATGCGGCATCGCCGAAGTTGTGGCGCGTGTTCAGCCAGGCGCTGATCTCCCGCTCGGTCATCACCGCGCGCGCCGGATAGCGCGCCCACAGCACCCACACGCACAGTTCCTGGTGGTTGGTCTTGCTCGGCCAGCGCAGCAGCTCGCCCTCAGGCCCGAACGCCCCCGCCACCCGCGCCACACGCACCTCGTCCACTGGCTCGGGTGGGGCCAGCGGCGGTGCGGCTGGCACGGCGATTGGCGCCGCTTCAGCTGCCGCCTTTAGATGCTGGAAATTGCGGAAGCCGCCGGCCTTGGCCAGCATGTTGAGCATCGCGACATGGCTCGGCGGTTCACCGAGCGGCGACAATTGCTCGCGCAGCGAGCGGGCAAGCGCGGAGATATCGGCGCTCGCAAAGGCGATTGGGAGTCTGGTCATGACCTATCCTCGACATGTGCCGCTCCATTCGGATCGTCGGTGGCCGCCGGCTTATCGACTCGGCACGAGAACAGTGTCGGGTGACGCAAACTAGATCGCAGGTTTAGCTCCCCAGATATGGGGCGGCGGCGCCTCGGTGAACTGCAGACCGTGAGATGGGAATTAGCGCGGGAGGATCACGTGGTCAATGCATTGTGCGCCAGCCGTCCCTCCAGTTCACCTACGGCTCAACCTCATGTTCCTCACGCGCCGCCTTCCAGACCTCGCGCGCCGCGTCTATGTTCAGGGCAGCGATGGCTAGTCCGACAATCACGTCTGGCCAGGCCGAGCGCCAAATATACGCGGTGACCAGCCCGGCCGCGATGATGGCCACGTTGGCAAAGGCGTCATTGCGGGCCGAAAGGAACGCCGCACGGGTAAGGCTCCCACTGTGCTCGCGAAAGCGGGTCAGCAAGAGAGCGCAGGATAGGTTGACTACGAGTGCGCCCAAGCCCGTGACGGACAATGCGAAGGGTTCGGGCGGGACCGGATTGGTGAACTTGCCGATGAGGGCGCCAAGCAACGCCAAAGCGGGAACGAGCAAAATACAAGCCAGCGCCCTGCCCACGCGCGCACGGGTGGCCGGTACCCAAGCCAGGGCGAAGAAAATGAGGATGTTCACTGCTGAGTCCTCAAGGAAGTCGACACTGTCGGCGAACAATGAAACCGAGCCGATGGCGAGGCCGACGGAGAACTCGACTCCGAAATAGGCCAGGTTGAGCAGGGCGACGATGAGGACCACGCGGCGGAGCGCGGCGTCGGGCACAGAGCGCGTAGTCATGTTGCTTGAATCAACCTCTCCGGCACCAGCTCATCGCTCTCCACCGCAATTGCTGCCGCCTTCGCCGCAAACCCCAGCGCTTCCCCCACCCCCCGCCCGCGCGACATCGCGTGCCACACCGCCACCATGAACGTGTCGCCCGCGCCGTTGCTGTCGACCAGTTTTGCGGGCGCGGCCGGCACCTCGTGCCACCGGCCATCGGCCAACGCGACGGCTCCACGAGCCCCGCGGGTGCAGATGACCAGCCGGGCCCGCTCGGCCAGCCGCGTCATCACCTCGCGCGGGTCGCCCACGGCTTCGTCCGAGAGCTGCAGCACGTCGGCTTCGGCGATGAACTGCTGATGATACGGGTTGGCACCGTCATAGTCGTGGAGGTCCACCCACACATCGGCGCGGCTGGCGCGCACCGCCGGCAGCAGCGGGATCGAGCTTTGGGTGATGTTGAGGAAGATCGTCTCGGCCGCCGCGATCTGCGGGGCGAGCGCGGCGACGTCCACCGGCGGGGACGGCGAGCCGTTGAACAGGAAGATCGAGATGCGCTCGCCCTCGGGGTTCATCAGATTGACATGCCGCGACGTGCCGCCGGGGTCGATGTCGAACTGCGTTCTGACGCCGCGCCGCGCGCAGAACTCGCGAATCGCGCTGCCCTCGGCATCGTCGCCGATGGTCGCGTGCAGCAGCGGGTCGTGACCGAAGGCTTTGAGCGCCAGCGCCTTGCCGATGCCGGTCGAGCCGGCGGCGACGACGGAGCGCGCATTGGCGATGGTCGCCGGGCGGGGCGGCGGGAAGTTTGCGAGATGGATCATGGTGTTCCAGCTCGCGCCGCCGAGGACGAGGATGTTCATGCGGGGGAGGGTAGCAGGGGTGGGGGTTAGTGCAAGCTGCAAGCCCCCACCCACCGGCTTCGCCGGTCCCCCCTCCCCGGAAGGGAGGGATGAG
>JBKJTB010000373.1:0-29151 GCA_046594305.1 Devosia sp.
GCCCCCCGTGGAGGCGCGATCGCGACGATGCTGCTTTCGGGCTCTTTCGGCGGCGCTGGTTCCACTTCCACGCGGGGCGGCGTGAGCGAGCCGATCTGCTGAACCGGCGGCAGGTTGAAATCGGGACTGACGGCCGCCGGCGATGCCGACTGCTCCACGCCGGCCCGGATCATGTCGAGCGTGACCAGCGAGCTCAGCCCGAACACAGCGATCGCGCCGACGAGGATCATCGGGTAGCCGGCGTAGCCAAGAGCGGGAAGAATGGCGGATCGCATCGCAAGCATGGACTTTCTATCGTGCAAGCAAATCGATCCAGCGCGTCAATGTAAAGGACGACCACGGCTTTGCGTAAACGGGCGCTGTTGGCTTGAGGGACAAATAACCCGGCCCCGCGACGTGGCTAGAGCCGGTGGAGGTCCCAGACGCCGAGGGATTTGTCGTTGAATTCGTCGCCCGGATCAAAGTCGCGTTCCCGGATCATCGCGATCGCTTCTGGCAGGTGGATCGGCCAAGCCTGCAGATTGAGCGGGCGCCATCCACCTAGCTCACACTGAAGGTTGTCGGCGTGACCAGGAAAAGTGGTGGCGATCAGGTAGCGGGACCCGGACTCCCGAAACAGCCCAAGGGCGTCCGCGATCAGCTCGAGCGGCAAGTGCACCAGGCAGTCCCGGCAGAGGATCGCGTCCGCTTTCGGCAAGACCAGCTGGGTGATGTCGCCGATCGCAAACAGATGATTGAGGGGCAGGCCCTTTGCGAGGTTCTGCTGGACGACGGGCATCACGACGTCGACGCCAAAATAGAGGTCGAGCCCGGCAGTGATGTCAAAGATCCAGGTGCCGTCCCCGCACGGCGCGTCGCAAAGCGTTCGGATTTGCAAGTCGTCGAACAGCCGGCGCAGGGCAGGGCGAACCAGCCTCGTCGCATCCAGCGTCGAGCCGGGCCCCGAGGGCACGGCCCCCTCCCATTTGTTGCCGTGGAATATGTCGGTGAAGACGTCCTCGACCGTCGGCATGGCGGTTTTCGCTCCAGACATTCCGGTATCAGCCGCATCTGCAAATGCGCCGTGGCTCTGTCGTAACACTGCCGCCGTGAAAAAGCCCGGCCTCGTGAGAGGCCGGGCTTGATTGGTCGGAGTAGAGTGATTCGAACACTCGACCCCCTGCTCCCGAAGCAGGTGCGCTACCAGGCTGCGCTATACTCCGATAAGGCTTCCGGCCCCCTTGGGGGTGCGGAAGTGGCGGGGTTATAGCCGCGACCTTTGAGGGTTTCAAGCGCCGTGGAGCCGCTCATTTGTTTCCTCGAAACGATGCGGGTCGCCAGGTCCGCTTTGCCGGGTTTCCGGCCGGAAAGCTGGCGGTACGGCTGCCCTGGAAACACTCCTCGGGGGCTGGCGGGTCGCGTTGCGCCACAGGGCGTTAGCGTGTAGGAACCGCGCCGTTGGGGCGTCGCCAAGTGGTAAGGCAGCGGTTTTTGGTACCGCCATTCCTAGGTTCGAATCCTAGCGCCCCAGCCAAATTCTCGCCGGTTCCTGAGTTGCTTCTGCCATTCGAGAGCAGCCGGTTGAGATCGGGCAGCGCCCCGGGCCAGAGATTGGGTCCCTTGAGGCGCTGCTATGGGGCGTCATTGGTGCTGGCGACGGCGGGCAGTTCGGGGCCGAATTCGATCCGGTCGCGCCAGTCCTGCTGGCCACGCGCGAGTTGCCTGCCGGCGCGCGCCAAGCGGCGAAAATGCGCCAAGCTCAACGCGACGGGGATCAACTGACGAGTCGAAGAGATCACAGCGATCTCACCGACCGCAAGGCGAGTACGATTCAGCATGTCCGACGAGCGTCTATCCGCGTCGCCGCCCCTGCTGTTCGTCAAGTCTGCCTCGCCTCTATTGTGCTCAGTCGTCCCACGCAGGGACCCATTGCGGCTCGTTCACGAGGCGTGAGCCGGGCTGCTTCAGCGCGTCGATGCGCGCCATCTCGGCGTCGGTGAGCGCGAAGTCGAAGATCGCGAGATTCTCGGAAAGCCGTTCTACTTTGGCCGTCTTCGGGATCGCGATGAGGCCGGGCTGCTGGACGATCCAGCGCAACGCGACCTGCGCAGTGCTCTTGCCGTGCGCCTGACCGATTGCCTCGATTACCGGATCGCCGATCACGCGGCCGAGCGCGACCGGGCAATAGGCGATGGGCGCCATGCCGCGCGCCCGGATGGCGGCGAGGATGTTGGTGGCGGCGAGATAGGGGTGATATTCGAGGTGCTGCGCCGCGAACGGTTCGGTGGTCAGCGACCAGGCTTTGTCGAGCATCTCGATGGTGAAGTTCGACAACCCGATATGCTTGACGAGACCCTGCCGCTTCACCTCGTTGAGGACGTGGATGGTCTCCTCGAGCGGGATCTCGGGGTTCGGCCAGTGCAGCAGCAGCAGATCGATCTGGCTGAGGCGCAGCTTGCTGAGGCTCTCATCGACCGAGCGCTGCAGATCGCCTTCGCCCATCCACTCGGGCCGAACCTTGGTGGTGACGAAAAGCTTGTCGCGCGCCACCCCTGAACTCGCGAGACCTTCGCCTACCTCGAGCTCGTTCCCGTAGCCCTGGGCCGTGTCGACGTGCGTGTAACCCGCCTTGAGGGCCTCACGGACCATCGTGGTGCAGGCTTCGCCGCGCAGTTGCCAGGTGCCGAAACCGAGTTTCGGTATCGACGCCCCCGCTGCGGTGACAGTGGGCGTGCCGGTCGGTGTGTGGTTCACGATAATGGCCTCTTCCTCGCTTCGCGACACGCCGGGCTCGCTCCCCGCGTTGCACGCATTTGCAAATATCTATTGATACGTTAGCGAATGTGTGGCGTAGTGCAATCAGAAAAGCTTTTCCGACTGCCGTTTGTTGAAGCGGGCGGTCGGCGGCGTTTCTGCGCGGGGTGGAGGCCCGGCTCGACCGCCGCCGGCAGAAGGCGGGTGGTCGAACAGCAATCGAGGAGTGGGACGTTTCGCCGGGCGCATTCCGGCTGGGAGGAAGTAAATGAACATCAAGGTGAAGGCTGCGGGCATCTCGCTCGCGGCGATCATGCTGGCCGGCTCGACTGGTGCGGCTTTGGCCCAGGCGGGCACGACCGTCTGCTACGCATTCCAGGACCTGTCGACGGGCTTCTGGGTCGCCGGCCATGGCGCCATCGTCGAGACGCTGCAGAAGGCCGGCGTCGACGTGATCGAACTCAATGGCGGCCATGACGCCAACCGCCAACTCGAGCAGGTCAAGGACTGCATCGCGCAGGGCGGGGACGGCGTGATCCTGACCGCCGATGACGGCGATTCCGGTACTGTCGTGGTGGCTGCGGCACAGGAAGCCGACGTGCCGATCGCGACCTTCAACCGGCCGCCTTCTGACATGACCAAGGGCATCATCGTCGTCGCCGACAACGAGGCGGTGGCCCGCGCAGCGGTAGATGCGATGGTCGATGTGGCCAAAGCCAAGATGGCCAAGACCGGCAAAAAGCTGAAGCCGCTGATCCTGATGGGTGCCCTTGCCGATCCGAACGCCGTGCAGCGCCGCGCCGGCTTCTTCAACTCCGTCGAAGCGCACCCCGACCTGTTCGAAAAGGCCGTGGAAGTCGTGACCGACTGGAACTCGCAGGTGGCGCTGTCCAATCTCGAGGCCGCGATGACCGCGGATCCCGACATCGACTTCATCTTCACCTCGTCCGACTTCCTGTTTCCCACCATCAAGTCGGTGCTGGAGCCGCTGGGCAAATGGAAGACCTCGAGTGAAGACGGGCACGTCATTCTCGGCGGGCTCGACGGCGACGATGGCGCCTGCAAGCTGATCCAGGACGGCTATGTGGACTCGACTGGCGTGCAGGACGTCTATCTCGAAGCCCAACTCGCGCTGACCGGCATCCTCGATGCCATCAAGTCCGGCGAGGCGCAGCCCAATGCCGTCGAGCTCGATCCGGGCTTTGCGCTCAGCCAGGCGAACTACGCCGAAAAGGGTGCAACGACCTGGGGTTGTCAGGTTCTCGCGGCCGCCAAGTAAGGCCGTCGATCTCCCCGGCCCCAGTCTAGGGGCCCGTGCGCTGGTGGGATAGTGTCCTCGTTCCGCCAGCGCTTCCTGCTTCTCCGGAGTTGAGGAATTGACTGCTCAAGCGTCGCCACCGGCCGATGCCCGGCGTTCGGGTCTTCCGGGTACCGGCTTGCTCCGCCGGTTGCTGCTGTCCGAATACTTCGTGCTCTACCTGACGATCGCCTATTTCGCTGTAGCGGCGTTCTTCTTTCCATCGCTGCTTGAACCGCGCAACATCTCCAACCAGCTGTCCAACGTCTGGCCGCTGCTGGCCGTCGCCATCGGGCAGACTTTCGTCATCATCATCGCCGGCATCGATTTGTCGCTGGGTGCGACGATGGGGATCGCGAGCGTCGCCGGCGCGGTGGTGATGACCAGCGCCGCCGACAAGTTGTTGCTGGGGGGCAGCCCGCTCTGGGGCTGGGCGCTGACCGAGCAGGGTGGCGTGCTTGCCAATCATCCAGCGGCGTTGCCCGTCGCGATTGCCGTGATCCTTTGCACGGGACTGCTCATCGGGCTGATCAATGGCCTGTTCATCGCGCGCTTCAAGCTGCCGTCGTTCATGATGACGCTGGTGACCTCGATGCTGTTCGCCGCCATGGCAATCTGGATCACCCAGAGCCAGAACATCGTGAACCTGCCCGACGGCTTCACCAGCCTCGGCAAGGGCGACATCGTCTCGGTGTATTTCGGCGAGAAGCTGACCCCCGAGATCAAGCGCCGCGATATCCTGCCGTTCATCACCTATCCGATGGTGATCTCGCTGGCGCTGGCTTTTGCCGCGCACCTGCTGCTGGGCCGTACGGTGTTCGGCCGCCAGGTCTATGCGGTGGGAAACAACCCCAAGGCTGCCCAGATTTCGGGTGTGCCGGTGCGGCGCACGATCCTCCTGGTCTTCGTCATTGCCGGGTTCTGCGCTGCGGTTGCAGCGATCCTCTACGCGGCGCGGCTCGAAGCCGGACGGCCGACGATCGGCGCAGGGTCGGCGCTGCTCGACATCATCGGTGCGGTGGTGCTCGGCGGCACCTCGCTGACCGGAGGGAAGGGCAAGATCAGCTGGACGGTGGTGGGGGTGGTGTTCTTCGTGCTGCTGTCCAACACGCTCAACTACATGCGCCTTTCGGCCTTTCACATCGATGTGGTGAAGGGCGTGATCATTCTCGCCGCCGCATTGCTCGACGTTCTTCGCACGCGCCTGACGAGGGCAGTTTGATGAACGACGTCCTTCTCTCGGTTCGCGATATCGACAAGAGCTTCTTCGGCGTCAGGGTGCTTGCGGGCGTCAGCTTCGACATCGGCCGCGGCCGCGTGCTCGGGCTCGTGGGGCAGAACGGCGCCGGCAAGTCGACACTGATGAATATCGTCGGCGGCAATTTGCGCAGCGACACCGGCAGCATGACTCTCGACGGTGCGCTCTATGCGCCCAGCGGCGCGCGCGAGGCCGAGCATCGTGGTGTGGCGTTCATTCACCAGGAGCTCAACCTCTTCTCCAATCTCAGTATCGCCGAGAACATCTTCATCAACGCGATGCCGCGCGGCACCGGAGGTTTTATCGACCGCGCCGAGCTGCGACGGCGGACGGCGGCTCTCCTCGCCGAAGTCGAGCTCGACCTGTCGCCCGATACGCTTGTAGACCGGCTGTCGCCGGGCGAGCGGCAGCTCGTTGAGGTCACCAAGGCACTGCAGCTCGACGCGCAGATCGTGATTTTCGACGAGCCGACCACATCGCTGACGCCGCGCGAGACGGCCAAGCTCTTCGCGCTGATCCGGCGGCTGAAGGGAGCCGGCAAGGCGATCGTCTATATCTCGCACATCCTGGCCGACGTCGAAGCCCTCGCCGATGATGTGGCGGTGCTGCGCGACGGCGAGTTGGTGGAGTTCGGCCTGCGCCAGAATCTACCGGCAGCGCGGATGATCAATCTGATGCTCGGCCGCGACATCGACCAGCTCTATCCACCGCATCAAAGCGCGGTGCAGGATGGTGTGCTGCTCGAGGCGCGACGACTGTCGTTGCGGGGCGTGGTCAAGGACATCAGCTTCAGCCTGAAGCGCGGCGAGGTGCTCGGCTTCTTCGGCCTCATGGGGGCGGGGCGTACAGAGCTGGCGCGGATCCTGTTCGGCCTCGATCGTTTCGACGCGGGCGAGTTGCTCGTCGGCGGGCGGCTAGTGCGCAACCACACGCCGGAGCGCGCAATCCGCGCCGGGATGGCCTTCATCACCGAGAACCGCCGCGAGGAGGGACTGATGATGAATGTCCCCATCGCCGACAATATCGCGCTGGCTGCACTGGGCGCATTCGGCAATGGCTTCGGCTTCATCAACGCCGGCAAGCTTGTTGCAAGCACCAGCGCGTTTGCGGCGGCGTTGCAGATCAAATCGGGATCGATCGAGACGCAGCCGGCACGCAGCCTCTCGGGAGGTAATCAGCAGAAGGTCGTCATCGCCAAATGGCTGATGTCGCGGCCCGCGATCTTCCTTCTCGACGAACCGACGCGCGGCATCGACGTCGCCGCGAAGTACGAGATCTATTCGATCATCAACAATCTCGCTGCTTCAGGCAGCGGTGTGATCTTCATTTCATCCGAGATCGAGGAAGTGATCGCCATGGCGGACCGCATTCTGGTGATGCGGCAGGGTAAGATCAGCGGGGCCTTTGCACGGGCCGATTTCAGCAAGGAAGGTATTCTGCGCGCTGCCTTCGGCGAAGAGGAAAAAGTCGCATGACTCGTTCCAGCCTGACCGAACTGCTGCTGCGCAACATGACGGCGCTGATCTTCATCGGGGTGCTGCTCTACTTCGGCATCCAGGCGCCGAACTTCGTCGGTCCAGATAGCCTCGCCAATATCGTCAAGCAGGCGAGTTTTACCGGCGTCATCGCCATCGGCATGACCTTCGTGCTGCTGACGGCCGGCATCGATTTGTCGGTCGGCTCCAACATGTATCTGTCCGCAATGGCGACCGGCGCCATCCTGTCCAATCCCGCAATGCAGAATGGGCCCGGTGTCGCGGTGGCGATCCTCGCCGGGCTCGCTACCGGCGTGGTGTTCGGGGCGGTCAACGCCTTCTGCGTCGTGGTTCTGCGGATCACGCCATTCCTCGTGACGCTTGCCACGATGGTGGTGGGACGCGGCCTCGGTACGGCGTTCACCGAATCGCTCGGCATCGAGATACCCGACATCTTCGCCAAGGTCGGCTCGTGGTCCCTGCTCAAGGCGCCCGATGCGTCGGTTGGCAACCCCGTCCTCGACTATGTGCTCGCACTTGGCGCAGCGCTCACCGCGATGCCGACACTGATCTTCGTCGTTGTGGTGGTGGTGGCCTATGTCGTCCTCTCGCGCACTCAGTTCGGTCGGCAGATCTATGCCGTGGGCAATGATCCCGAGGCGGCGCGGAAGGCGGGCATCAATGTCGATCGTGTGCTGTTCGCCGCCTATGTGATCTGTGGGCTTGCGGCGGCTATGGGCGGCGTCACGCTGATCTCGCTGATTGGCCGGCTCAACCAGACATTTGGCGTCGGACGCGAGTTCAATGTCATCACCGCGGCAGTGCTGGGCGGCACGAGCTTGTTCGGGGGCGTGGGCACCGCGTTTGGCGCCGTGGTGGGCTCGACGCTGGTGCAGGCCGTGCAGTCGGGCATGACCTTCATCAAGGTCAACCCCTATCTCCAGCCGATGGTGATGGCCACGGTGATCTTCATCGCAATCCTCGCCGACGCCCTGCGCACATCGCGGCTCGAAAAACTGCGCCGCCGCATGCTGCGGTCGGATTAGCTTTCGGGGAGCGCCGATTCACCAAGATGTGGTCGGTTCTTCGGCCGAAGTGTGCTAGTTCGGCGCGGTCCTGGAGTTTCGATCCCATGCCCAGACTCGACAAAACCGGCGCGCCTCGTGTCACCATGTCCGACGTGGCCAATCTCGCGCAATGTTCGCAGTCCACCGTCTCGGTCGTGCTGAATCCGGATTCGAGCGCGCGTATTTCGCGCGACACGCGGGAGCGGATTCTCGCCGCGGCCAACACTCTCGGCTACAGCATCGAGCGCACGCCGCAGCTGCCCGCGCCGGGCCTCGCGCGGCGCATCGCCGTCGTCTACGACGACGTCACGATCTATCCGGAGGCCGTGGTCGCCATTGACGGGGTGCGCGAGTTTGCCTGGCAGTCGGGCGACATCGTATGCACCTACGACCTCCATGCTGACCCGGCGATGGAAGAGCGGACCTTTGATGCGATCCTGCGCAGCAACCCGGCGGCGATCATTTACGTCACCGTGCGGACGCGCGAAGTCGAAGTGCCTCGAGTGCTCTACGGCGCAGACGTGCCCGTCGTGCTCGTAAATTGCTACGCCAGCGACAGGGCCTTTCCTTCAGTGATTGCCGGCGATGTTGCGGCGGCGCACCGGGCGACCGATTTGCTGATCAGAGCGGGCCACTCACGCATTGCGCACGTTTCGGGCGAGGCCTGGCAGGACGTCGCCATTGACCGCCTGCAGGGCTATCGGCAGGCGCTGGCCACAGCTGATATTCCGTTTGAACCCGAGCTTGTCATGGAGGGCAATTGGCAGCCGAGCGGTGGCTATCACGCCACGCACGAATTGCTCAAATTGAAGCATCCGCCGACTGCATTTTTCTGCGCCAACGACCGCATGGCACTTGGCTGCTATGATGCGCTGAAGGAACACGGGTTGCGCATCCCGCATGACGTTTCGGTGGTCGGCTTCGACGACGACGATCTTGCCAGTCACCTCGTACCGCGGCTGACGACGTTCCTGTTCCCGCGCCGCCAGATGGGCGCCTGGGCCGCCGAGCGCGCGCTTTCTTCGCGCCATCGGCGGCATGACGCGCACCGTTCTGTAAAGATCGAGTGCGAACTCCTCGAACGCGACTCGGTAGCGCCGCCGCCCGAGGCAAAGCGGCAAACCTGACGGTGATTGGCTCGCTGCGCCGGGCCTTGCCTCGCGCAGCGCGTACGCTCTCAGGCGCTCTGACGGTCCACGATCTCGAAGCCCAGGCTTGTTATGGTTGGGGGGCGCTTGCCGGCAAGGCGCTCCAGTAGCAGGGTCGCAGCCTTATGGCCCATCCCGTAGCGGTCGATCTTGACGGTGGTCAGGGGTGGCCAAAGCTGCCCCGCCAATTCGATGTCGCCATAGCCAGCGATGGCGATGCGACCGGGGATGGCCCAGCCGCGGCGATGGCACTCCTGCACGGCGCCTATGGCGAGCGTATCGGATGAGAAGAAGATCGCGTCGATGTCGGCATGCGCCTCAGTGAGTCTGGCGAGAGCGTTCGCGCCACCGCTGACAGTTATCGGCACCTCAATGTCGAGGCCCGCTGCATTCTTGACTCCCAGTGTATCGAGCGCGGACAAATAGCCGGCGCGACGCTGTTGCAGGCGGTCATTGCCATGTACCGGCATCGAAACGAAGCCGATCCGTTTGTAGCCCTTTGCGGCGAGGTGCATGGTCATTGCATAGGCCGTCTCGAAGTTGGAAACGCCTACCGCAAGATCGAGCGGCGCCCGTCCCTTGATCTCGGAAATCTCCACCACCGGCGTGCCGCTCGATTTGAGCAGGCCGCGGACGACGTCAGATTGCACGAAACTTTGCAGGATCATGCCCGCCGGACGCCAGCCAAGCAGCGTGCGCACGGCGCGCTCTTCTGCCTCTTCAGTGAACTCGCCTTGCACCAGCAGCATGGAATAACCGCCCTGCTGGCAGCCGTCCGACATGCCCTGCACCTGCTCGGCGATGCCGGCATTGATGAGCGGCGGCACCACCGTGCCGATGATGCGACCGGCACCCTTCATGCTCGAGGCGATGCGATTGGGCACAAAGCCCTCGGCGTCGATCACGGCCATGATCTTGGCGCGCGTGGCCGGGGAGACCAGATCGGGGTTCGACAGCGCGCGCGATACCGTCATCGGCGCAACGCCGACGCGCTCCGCAATCTCCCGAACGCCCATGCGGGTGACCGGCTTGCCGGCCCCGTCTTTATTCGCGCCCTTTGCCAATTTCGACGTGCCCAACCCTCTTGTGCCGGCCCCTGACCCTACGCGAGCCCCGCCGACTATGTCCGGTTGTCAGAGGATGGACAAGCAAGCTGAACCGGCGCCGGGTCGCCGTCACCCCGCCCGGCCTGCAGCAGTGATGATGTCCTGGGTGGTCATGCCATAGCGTGCCTGCAGCGTCGGAACGGCGCCGCATTCGATGAAGGCGTCCGGCAGGCCGATCCTGGTAACGCGTCTGTCGATCCGCGCTTCGAACAGCGCCTCGACGACGAGGCTGGCAAGCCCGCCGACCACCACATGGTTCTCCGTCGTGACGATTCGATCGACTCCGGCGGCGAAGTTGCAGACCGCATCGGTGTCGAAGGGCTTCAACGTCGACACGTGCAGAACCGCTGTGGCGATGCCGCGCGATTCGAGCTGCGCCGCCGCATCGAGGGCGCGTTCGGTCATCATGCCGGTGGAGATGATTCCGACATCGCTTCCGGTGCGCATCTGGCGCGCCCGGCCGATTGTGAAGGTGCTGTCGGCCGGCAGCACCACCGGGACGGCGCCACGTAGCAGCCGCATGTAGACCGGGCCGTCATGGTCGGCGATTGCGGCAGTTGCCTGCTGGATTTCGGTCGCGTCGCAAGGGTCGATCACAGTCAGTCCGGGGACCATCCGCATCAGGGCCAAATCCTCGATTGCCTGGTGCGTGCCACCATAGCCGGTCGTGAGCCCGGGCAAGCCGGCAATGAGCTTCACATTGGCATTGGAGTGGGCCATGGCGATGGCGACGAAATCGTAGGCGCGCCGTGTCGCAAACACGCCATAGGTGGTGGCGAAAGCCACCTTGCCCGTCCGGGCCAGCCCGCAGGCAACAGCGACGAGATTCTGCTCGGCCATGCCGACATTGAAGAAGCGCTCGGGATAGGCGTCGCGAAACGGCAGGATGTCGGTGTATTTGCCCAGATCTGCCGTGAGACCCACGACATTGGGCCGCGTCCGGCCAAGCTCCACCATTGCCCGTCCAAATGGGGCATCGATGGATTGCCTGCCGTTGCCGGCGGCCTCATCCTGGCCCATGGCAAGGGTGCGCGCCGGGGGGCTCGGTGAAGTGCTCATGCGATCTCTCCGGCACTGCGTTCAAATTGCGCGATGATGCCGTCCCAGCGGCTGACGTCGACGCGGAAGAAATGCGACTTCTCGCTGTTCTCGATCTCTGGCACGCCCTTGCCCGGCAGGGTGCGGAGCACGATGGCCGTCGGACGTTCGCTGCTCTGTCGCGCCGCGTGCAGCGCGCCGATCACGGCCTCGATGTCGTTGCCGTCGATCTCGACGGTGTTCCATCCGAATGCCGTCCATTTGGCGGCCACTGGCTCCATATCAAGCACCATAGGACCATCCGCCTGAATGCCGTTACAGTCGATCAGCGCGATCAGTCCTCCGAGCTTGAAATGGCTCGCGCTCATGGCGGCTTCCCATGTCGCGCCCTCCTGGAGTTCGCCATCCGAGAGCTCGACGAAGACGCGTGCCGCCGAGCCCGACAGGCGCAGGCCCAGTGCCTGCCCAACGCCCTGACCCAGCCCGTGGCCGAGCGAGCCGCCGATTACCTCGACGCCCGGTGTCGTGTCGAGCGTCGACATCTGCAGCCGGCTGTCGTCGGCGCCATAGGTGCCGAGTTCGTTTTCCGGCAGGATGCCTGCCTCGACCAGGGCGGCCCACAGAGCAATCGAATAGTGCCCTGTCGACAGCAGAAAGCGGTCGCGATCGGGCCAGGCGACATTGCTGGGGTCGTAGCGCAACTCATGAAAGTAGAGCGCCGCGAGCACATCGGCGATGCCGAGGCCCTGGCCGATATAGCCCTGACCCTGGCCGCGGGCCATGGTCAGCATGTGGCGGCGAAGATTGGTGGCCCGGCGTTTCAGTTCCGGGAGATCTGCCGTCTCGGGCAGTGCGTTGCGCAGCATGATCAATCCTTGTCCATGCCGCCGGACATGTTGAGCCGTTCGGCAGTCATGTAGCTGGGGGAATCGAGGCACAGCCAGATGACGGCGGCTGCAACCTCGTCGATCTCAGCGCGGCGGCCGAGCGGAATACGGCGCGTGCGCTCATCGAGGAACGCCACGAAGTCGCTGCGCCCCCCGAGCCGGGCAAGCTCTGCCTCGGTCGAGCGCTGCATTTCTGTGTCCATCATGCCCGGGGCGAGACTGTTGACCAGTACGCCGAACGGCGCCAGCGCGGTTGCCGCTGCTCTCGTAATCGCATCGACGCCCGCCTTGCTCGCGGCGTAGGCGGTGTAGTCGGGCAGGGCCATGCGGGAGGCCGGCGAGGTGATGTTGACGATACGGCCGGCGCGTTGTTCGCGCATCACGCGGCCGGCGGCAGCGCATGCCATGGCGAGGGCAGTGACATTGACGGACAATGTCCGCTCCCAGGTGCGTCGCTGGCTGTCGAGGAACGGCTCGATAATGCCATATCCGGCATTGTTGACGAGGATGTCGAGCCTGCCCCACTGCGCCACGACGGAATCGATTGCGTCCTCGACTCGCCCTTCGACGGTGAGGTCGGCAGCGACAGCGCTGACGGTGCCGCCTGCGGCTCGCAGCTGCGCAGCTGTTTCATCGAGCGCCGTGGCGTTGAGATCCAGAATGGCCACTGCGCAACCGCGCTGGACCAATTGCAGCGCAATTTCCCGGCCGAGGCCAGTGGCCGCGCCCGTGACGAGCGCGGACTTGCGCGCGTTCTGCTGAGTGGTTCCGATCAAGACGTTCTCCTAAGTCTTGACAGGAGTGTTATCGGTACCATATCGTTGTGTCAACGTGCTTTCAGGGCGAAAAGCCTTGGCATTTCCGGCGCATAGGTGGCGCCGGGGCCGTGGGAGGAACTGCATGCGCATTACAGCGCTTGAAACGATCAGACTGGACGCGCTGCCCTTCGTGGTGTGGCTGCGGGTGCATACCGACGCTGGCGTCATCGGACTGGGTGAGACCTTCTGGGCGCCCGGTCCGGTTGAATCCTATTTGCATGGCGAAGCCGCGGCCTACTTGCTCGGCAAGGACCCGCGCGACATTGAGTTGCACGACCGCAAGCTCGGCAGCGTCTATGTCGGCGCCCGCGATTCCGGCGCCGAAGTGCGCGGCAATTCGGCGATCAACATGGCGCTGTGGGATATCTATGCGCGCGCTCTCGACGAGCCGCTGTGGCGGCTGCTCGGGGGCCGGACGCACCACAGCGTGCCCGTCTACAACACGTGCGCCCGGCCGCAGCACGTCAACGCCAGCAGCCGCAATGCTGTGTTCGACCTGCCCGTCGATTGGAGCAAGAAGCCAGTCGTCAATTCCGCCATTCAATATGACGATCTCGCAGCGTGGCGGACGGATGCCGGCGCCCTCGCCAAGAGCCTGCTGGCCGAAGGTATCGGTGCCATGAAGATATGGCCGTTCGATAGCGCCGCCGAGGCCAGCAACGGCACTCGCATCTCGCTGCGCGATCTCGATGTGGCACTGGTGCCGTTCAAGCAGATCCGCGACGCGGTCGGCCGCGATATGGAAATCATGGTCGAACTGCATGGTTTCTGGAGCCTCGCGCCTATGCTTCGTATCGCCGAGGCACTCGCGCCCTACGATGTTGCCTGGCTGGAAGAGCCCATTCGCTTCAACGAGTTGGATGCGCTCGCCGATCTCGCCCGGCATACTTCTATCCCCATCGCTGCGAGCGAGAGGCTAGCGTCACGGCAGGTGTTCAAGCAGTTGATCGACAAGCGCGCCGCCTCAGTGGTGATGATCGACCTCGCCTGGTGCGGCGGCATCTCGGAGGCCCGCAAGATCGCCAATATGGCCGAGGCCAGCGAGCTGCCGGTGACGCTGCACGATTGTACTGGTCCCGCAGTGTACGCGGCAAGCGTGGCACTCTCGGCGACCTTGCCGAACGTCAACTACCAGGAATGCGTGCGCGCCTTCACCAATGGCTGGTACCGCGACATCGCGACCGTCGTGCCCACCATCGAGAACGGTCGCGTTCTGCCCCTCGATGGACCGGGGCTCGGGCTCGAGCTGCGCCCGGAAGTGTGGACGCGCCCCGACGCCAAGGTCCGTCGCACCGAACTCTGAGCGAACAGAACATGACTTGGGTGAGGGCCTGCGGGCTCGACGATTTCGGCGACCGCCAGGTGATACGGTTCGATGCGGCAAGCGGCACGTTTGCGATCTACAGATCGCCGGAGGGCGATCACTTCGCGACCGAGGGCAATTGTACGCATGAGCAGACGCATCTGGCCGAGGGCAGCGTGTACGGCCACGAGATCGAATGCCCGCGGCACCTCGGAGCGTTCGATTACCGAACGGGCGAAGCTGTGTTGGCGCCTGCCTGCGTAGACCTGCGAACTTTCCCTGTCCGTGCCGATGGCAATGATCTGCTGATCGACATCTGACAGAGCTTGATCGAAGGCATCTTTCGGCGCACGATGGTAACGGTACCAATGGAGAAGCAAGTGGCGGATGAGACTGTGCGGGGCCAAGAGGGGCGGGACGCCCGCGGCGAGTGGCGGCCCAAAGGCAACGTCAAGCTGCCGCCGATCTATGACTGGCCGTTGAAGCCGCTGCGAATCATGCGCTGGTTGTTCGTCTATGACGGCTACATCCTGCCCTGGAACGTGTTCTACATCGGGGTCGCGACGTTGGTCTGGTGGTACCTCACGCCACCGCTCGAGGCCATGCGTGGGCTGGACTGGGCCTGGCCGCTGCAGATCCTGGGGCGCAACGTCGCGCTCATCGTCGTCTTCACCGGAGCGCTGCATTTGCGGCTCTATGTACAGCGGGCGCAGGACACGCGCTTCAAGTACAATGGCCATTGGCCCGACAAGCCGAACAAGGACTTCCTGTTCGGCAAGCAGATCTGGGACAATATGTTCTGGAGCGTCGTGAGCGGCGCCACCATCTGGTCGGCCTACGAAGTGCTGATGATGTGGGGCTTCGCCAACGGGGCGTTCCCGTTTGCAGCACAGCTCGGCTGGCTGATCACCAACCCCTGGTATTTCATGGGCGTGCTGGTGCTCATCCCGTTCTGGCGGATTTTCCACTTCTACTGGATCCATCGCCTGATCCACTGGAAACCGCTCTACGATCGCGTCCACTATTTGCACCACAAGAACGTCAATATAGGGCCGTGGTCGGGCATGGCCATGCACCCCATCGAGCATCTGCTGTATTTCTCGAGCGTGCTGATCCACTGCATCGTGCCGTCGCATCCCATCCATGTGCTATTCAGCCTGACGCAGGGCGCGCTCGGACCGGCGCAGGGGCATGCGGGGTTCGACGAGATCGTGGTCGTCGAGGGCGTCACCATCCCGGCGCACAACTACATGCATTATCTGCACCATCGCTATCACAACGTGAATTTTGGCGAGGGGCTGGTGCCGCTCGATAAATGGTTCGGCAGTTTCCACGACGGCTCCGACGATGCGCATGCAGCAATGCGCAAGCGCCGGTCCTAACGGCGTGGCAAAGACCTGGACCCGGTAGCTCGACATGGCACCCAAATCTATTGTCGTGGTCGGCTCCGGCCATGCCGGCATCCGCGCCGCCGAGACCCTCCACCGCGAGGGCTGGCCGGGCGATGTCGTTCTCATCGGCGATGAGACCCATCGGCCCTATGATCGCGCCGCCGTGTCCAAAGGCATGCTGTTTGCCGACGCGGAACCGATCTGCCTCACCGATGCCGACATCGACATGCGCCTCGGCCTGCGAATTGCCGGCATCGATCGGGACGGCCGCCGGCTGCACATCGCGGACGGCACCAGCATTGCCTATGATCATCTGATCCTCGCGACGGGCGCGCGCCCGCGGCTGCTCGGCCTGGGTGAGGCCGGCCTGCCGGGTGTCCATACGCTGCGTCGTGCGACCGATGCATTGGCGCTGCGGCCGCTGTTGCGCCGCGGGGCGCGGCTTGTCGTCATCGGCGGTGGCCTGATTGGCCTCGAGATTGCAGCCGGTGCGAAGCGGGCGGGGCTCGCGGTCACCGTCATCGAGACGCAACCGCGCCTTATGACCCGGGTGCTTCCCGAGCCAGTTTCCGCCCGACTGGCCGATGAGCACCGCGGCGCCGGCGTCACGATCAGGACGGGTGAATCGGTTGCGGCGATCGCGCGATCGAACGAATGTTTGGCCATCCAGCTGGGCAGCGGCGAACGGCTCGAGGCGGATCTTGTGGTCGTTGCCATCGGCGTCGTCCCCAATATCGAGCTTGCCGTGGACGCCGGCCTGCCCATTGCCAACGGCCTTGTGGTCGATGCGGCGCTGCTGACCGTCGATCCGGCCATTTCGGCGATCGGGGACATGGCCAATGCCATGCATCCACTATTTGGAACGCCGATCCGGTTCGAGAGCCAGCAGATCGCCGAAGACCATGGGCGTCACGTCGCCCACCGCTTGATGGGCGGAGAGGCACTGTTTCGCGGCGTGCCTTGGTCCTGGTCCGACCAGTACGACAAGGTCGCGCAGGTGGCGGGCGTCCCGGCGCTCGGCACTCAACTGGTTCAGCGTCACTTCGACGACGAAGCAATTATGTGCTGCCATCTCGACGCGGACGGGGTGCTGCTCGGCGCGACCGCTTTCGGCCAGCCGGGGCGGGTCGCACAGGAGATCGGCGCGGCGCGCCGCCTGGTGGCACGGTCCGCAAGGCTCGACGCAGCTCAACTCGGCAATGTTGGTCGGCCGCTGCGGTCGTGGCTCTAGGGAGGGACAGGAAATGGCGATGCAAACGGGCGAACATGTCGCGAGAGTGCTGGTCTCGGGGGCAGCCACCGGACTCGGGCGCGAGATCGCGCTCGGCCTCGCCGCGCGTGGCTGCGACCTCGGCCTTGCCGATATCGATCAAGCCGCACTGGCCGAGACCGCTGCCGCGTGCCGCGTCCTCGGTGTGCGGTGCGAGACCCATGGTTGCGATCTCGCCCAGTCTGGCGCCGCAACCGAAATGGTGCAGCGTCTTGCCGCTCTGCTTGGCGGGGTCGATGTGCTGGTCAACAATGCCGCCTATTCGCGCATCGAGCTGTTCTGGGACAGCAGCGAAGACATCTGGAACCGCACGTTCGCCGTCAATGTCGTCGCGGTCGCGATGGCCTGCCGCGCTGCCGGCGCGATGATGAAGACGCAGGGGAGGGGCCGGATCGTCAACGTGACATCGCCAAGCGCGCGCATGGCGATCCCCGAATACGTTGCCTATTCGGCCAGCAAGGCCGCCGTCGATTCTTTGACGCGCTCGATCGCCGCAAGTCTTGGTCCGTTCGGCGTATTGGTCAACAGCATCAATCCCGGCATGATGGATACAGTGATCCAGCAAAGCACCGAGCGCGAGCTGGCGCGTCTTGCCGGCCGTGAGGATCTCGAGGCGTTCCGCGAGGAGCGCACGCGACGTGTGCCGCTGCGTCGGCGACCGAGTGTTGAAGAAACTGCCGAGGCCGCCGTGTGGCTCTGCCTCGATGCGCCGCCCTACATGACGGCAGAACGACTCAACATGTCGGGTGGTCTCGACAAGGACTGACAGGCGGATCGAGCCGCCAAAGCGAGGGAGAAAGAAGTGAGAATTACCGAAATCGAGACCTTTATGGTCGGGGCCGGCTGGAAGAACTGGCTGTTCGTCAAAGTCCACACCGATGCGGGCGTGTACGGCATCGGCGAGGGCACCCTCAACGGCTTCATCGCCACGACCGAGGCCGGCGTGCGCGAGCTCAAGCACCTTGCCATCGGCGAAGACCCGCGGCGCATCAACCATCTGTCCAAAAGGCTCATCGACAGCGTGTCGCTCGATGGCGGCCACATTCACCGCACCATCATCGCGGCGATCGAGGTGGCGTGCTGGGACATCGTCGGCAAGAGCCTGAACGTGCCGGTGCATGCGCTCCTCGGCGGCAGGATGCGCGAGACTGTACTTGGCTACGCCAATGGCTGGTATCGCGCCGAACGTACGCCCGAATCCTTCCTCGAAGCAGCCAGGGGCGTCATCGCCAAGGGCTTCAAGGCGCTGAAGCTCGATCCGTTCGGCACAGCTCAGGGATTCATCTCAGCCGAGGAGCTCGAGCTGTCCTACGCCATCTGCCGCACATTGCGCGACAAGCTGCCATCGGAGACCCGCATCCTCATCGACGTGCACGCGCGCTTTACCGAGATCGCTGCGATCAAGGCGGCCGAGCGCTTCGCCGACATCGGCATCTTCTGGTGGGAGGAGCCGACGACGCGCGAGCGGCAGGAGACGGTGCACGAGGTCGGCCGCCGCTCGCCCATTCCCGTCGCGACCGGCGAGATGTACGACACGGTCGGTCAATTCTTCACGCTGGCCCAGGGCGGTGGCATCAACATT
Source organism: Devosia sp. (assembly GCA_046594305.1). Classification (GTDB taxonomy): domain Bacteria; phylum Pseudomonadota; class Alphaproteobacteria; order Rhizobiales; family Devosiaceae; genus Devosia_A. The sequence goes on from JBKJTB010000373.1 coordinate 18,374, forward strand.
TTCCAACCCGAACCGATGTCGCTCGGCGGCATCGCGCCATCGATGCAGGTGGCCAGCATCGCCCATGCGCATGGCAGCTACATCGCCCCGCATCAGAGCGGTGGTCCGGTCGCTACCGCAGTGTGCCTGCAACTCGCCGCAGCGGTGCCGAACTTCCTGATCCAGGAGCACTTCGACGCCTTCAACGATCCGTGGACGCGTGAGCTGGTGACCTGGCATCCCCAGATCGATCCGGCCACCGGTCACCTCTCGTTGCCGGATGCGCCGGGGCTGGGCATCGACCTCAACATCGATGTCATCAAGCAGCATCCGTTCGATCCACAGGCCTATCTCAACATCTATGCCGAGGGCTGGGAGCGCCGCCTCGGCCGCGACAAGCCGGCCAGCTGACAGCTTGCTTGACAGCAATCAATGTTAACGGTACCAATTCAAGCGTTAGGCCGGTTTATTCCGGCTCAGGGAGGGAAAAAATCGTGAAGATGTCGTATGCGGCCTTGGCCGCCATGATTACAGCTGCCGCAATGGGCGTGAGTTCCGCACCGATTCAGGCGCAGGAAAAAGAGCCTTATGTCGTTTATCTGTCGAACAATTTCGTCGGCAATGACTGGCGTCAGCAGATGCAGCGAACGGCTAATGTTGCCGTTACCAAAGAACCACTGGCCGGCAAGGTCGATCTGCGCATCGAAAACACGGAAAGTACCGTGCAGGCCCAGATTTCCTCGCTCAACAACATCATCCGCGAGGAGCCGGATGCGATCATGGTGATTGCGTCGTCGGGCTCGGCCCTCGACCCCACGCTGAAGCGTGCCTGCGACGCGGGCATCCTCGTCATCGCCTATGACCAGACGGTCGGCGAGCCTTGCGCTTACCAGATGCTGGGCGACTGGGATCAGATTCCGTCGATGATGGCCGAATGGGTCGCTAACCAGATGGGCGGCAAGGGCAAGATCCTGGTCGACCGCGGTCTGCCGGGGGCGCCGATTTCGGCGCAGATCCAGGCCGGCTTCGAAAAGGTGCTCGCCAGCTATCCCGATATCGAGATCGCCGGCTACTTCAACGGCGAATATGCGCTCGGGCCTGAGCAGGCCGGCGTCGCCGCGCTGCTAGCTGCCAATCCGCAAGTCGATGGCGTGCTGACCCAAGGTTACGGTTCGGGCGTCATCCAGGCGCTCAAGGATGCCGGTCGCCCGATGGTTCCGGTCGGCGGTTTCTCCTACAACGTGTCGGCCGTCACCTGCTTGCAGACCGAGGGCGCCAAGTGCTTCCTCGCCTCGAGCCCGGCCTATATCTCGGCCGAGGTGCTCAGGCTCATCGTCGACTCGCTGGATAGCGGGACGCCCCCGGCCCAGCGTGAGTTCGAGATGAAGACCGAATACCTCTCGACCGACCCGCAGCCGTCCAAGCTCTATCCGGATGTAACTGTACGCAAGATCGTGGAAGGCGAGACGGCGTTCCCCGAACTGCCGCCGGGATTGTATCTTCCGCCCAGCCCCGATTGGATAGAGATCACCGCGGCCGAAGCGGCCGGGACGAACTGACAGCCAAGACTCTGGGTCCCCGGCGAAGCGCCGGGGACCTATTTTGTGGGGAGCGGATGAGCCTTTTCGACGTACAGCGCCTGACCAAACGCTTCGGGGGCGTTGTCGCGCTCAACGAAGCCGAATTCTCCGCCCGCGCGGGTGAAGTCCATGCGCTGGTGGGTGAGAACGGCGCCGGCAAGAGCACCTTCATCCAGATCTTGTCGGGAACCCTGCGCTACGACGACGGCAGCATCGCCTATGATGGCCAGCCGTACCGGCCGGCCGATCCCGATGCAGCGCGGGGGCAGGGGATCGCTGCGGTCTTCCAGGAACTCTCGCTCATCCCCGACTTGACCGTCGAGCAGAACGTCTGGTTCAGGCATGCGCAGCTCACGCCGCTTCGCACCGTGAGTGGTGCCGCGCTGCGCAAGCGCACGACGGAACTCTTCGAGCGCTACAAATTCCCGCCGATCGATCCCGGTGCCTTTGTCCGCCGGCTCAATCTCGCCGAGCGCCAGATTGCCGAGATCGCCAAAGGGCTCGCCAAGTCGCCGCGCGTGCTGATCCTCGACGAGGCGACGTCGGCGCTCCCGGCGCGCGAGGCGGCTTGGCTCCTGGCGCTATCGCGGCAGTTGGCTGATGAAGGCAAGCTGGTGATCTTCATCTCGCACCGCATGGGCGAGATCCGTGAGGTCGCCGACCGCATCACCATCTTCCGCAACGGAACCACTGTCGGTTCTTTCGACAAGGCTGACATTTCCGACGACGAGATCGTGACCAAAATGATCGGTCGGCGGCTCGACCAGCTCTATCCGGCCAAGGCTGCCACCGCCACGGCGCGCAGCGCGCTGCAGGTGCGTGGCTTGGCAAGCGGTTCGCGTCTCCACAATGTTGGCTTCGATCTGCATGAAGGCGAGATTGTTGGCGTGGGTGGCCTGCAGGGGCATGGCCAGAGCGAACTGTTCCAGTCGCTGTTCGGCGTTCGCCGCAGCACTGGCGAGGTTCGTATCTGGGATAAGCCGACGCGACTGCAGAACCCGCGCAAGCTCCTCACCGGCGTGCGGGGGATCGCACTCGTACCGGAGGATCGGCGCGGCGAAGGGCTGCTACTGGCCAAGAGCGTGCGCGAGAACCTTACGCTCTCGTCGATCCGGCGCTACGCGTCGGCCGGCTTTCTCGACAAGGGCAAAGAAGATGCACTGGTCCGCGAGATGATCGCCACCTTGCGCATCAAGGCGCAGTCGCCGGAACAGCCGGCGGGGAGCCTGTCGGGCGGCAACCAGCAGAAGGTGCTGCTGGGCAAGATGCTGCTGTCAGAGGCACGCATCCTGCTGCTTTACGATCCGACGCGCGGCGTCGATGTGGGCACCAAGGGGGAAATATTTCAACTCATGCGCGACCTCGCGGCCAAGCATTATGCAATTCTGTTCTATTCGAGCGACCTGGCGGAGCTGGTGCATATGGCCGACCGCGCCATGGTCATGCGCGAGGGGCAGATATCGGCGGTATTTTCGGGTGACGAGATCACCGAGGAAAACATGCTGCGCGCGGCTGTGCTGGACACTGCCGCATGAGCCTCACCGTACCCGGAGCCACGACGAAGGTGCGGAGCACTCCGGTCCGCCTATCGCGGCGCGCCGAGTGGCTCGAGGACAATGCGACGTTCATCGTTGCCTGCCTCATGCTCGTCGCCATCGTCGCGATTTACGGCACGTTGCAGCGCGGCGTGTTCACGCTCGATGAGCTCAACATGGTGACGGCGGCGGCGTTGACGCTTATCCTTGCCGCCACCGGGCAGACCATTGTGCTGCTGCGCGGTGGAATCGACCTCTCCATCGGCGGCATGATCAGCCTCGGCACCGCCATTGCCGCCACGCAGTTCGGCCAGGACCCCACGACGATCGCGATCTGGTCCGCCGGCATTGTCGTGATCGGACTCGCCGTCGGGGCGCTCAATGGCCTGCTGATCGCTGTGCTCAAGCTGCAGCCGTTCCTCGTGACGCTTGCCACGTGGTCGGTGCTCAATGGCTGTGCCATGTTGGTCTTGCCCGTGGATGGCGGCTCGTTCCCTGGCTGGTGGATGGGCATCGGCTACACGCAGTTCGGCGGCCTCGGCTTTCCGGTTTGCCTGCTGATAGCGCTGCTGCTGTTCTGGTTCTGGTTCCGCAACACCCAGACAGGCATTGCCATTCGCGCCACCGGTTCAAACGAGAAGTCGGCGTTCCTGTCGGGTGTGCCGATGTTGCGCATCAACCTTGCGACCTACGCGCTCTCCGGCATGTTTGCGGCGCTGGCGGCGCTCTACCTCACCACCCAAATCGGTGCCGGCTCGCCTACCATCGGCAAGGACTATGTGCTGCCCTCGGTGGCGGCAGCTGTGGTCGGCGGCGTCAGCCTGTTCGGCGGTCGCGGCAATCTGCTGGGCACCGTCATTGGCGCCTTCATCCTGACGTTGATCGGCAATCTGGTCTTCGCCTTCAAGATATCGAGCTATTGGCAGCCCGTCGCGGCGGGCATCGTCCTGCTGGTCGCAGTGCTCACCAGTTCCATCGCTAACGCTTCCGCAAAGGCCCGGGCGAAATGACCGCTCTGATTTCGCGCAACAAACCCATTCTGCTCGCCTATGTGAGCCTGGTGCTGCTGGTGCTGCTTACCGCGGCGTTCTCGCCGGGCTTTCTGTCCGAGTCCAGTCTCAGGTCCACCGTGGTGCTCGCCGCCTTTGTCGGGATCGTCGCCATTGGCCAGAGCTTCGTCATCTTCGGGGGCGGCATCGATCTCTCGATCCCCTGGGTGCTCAACGCCGCGGCGATGATGATGACCTTCGCTGCCGCGGGCAATGATGCGGCACTGGCGTGGGTGATCCCGGTGGTCCTTGTCGCGGGTGCGGGGGCCGGGCTGATCAACGGCATCGGCATAGCCGTGTTCAAGGTGCCGGCGATCATCATGACTCTGGCCACGAACATTATCATTCAAGGGCTGGTGCTTGTTTCGACGGGTGGGGCACCGTCGCCGTCGGCGCCGGCGTTCATCCAGTTCATGTCGGTGGGGCGGATCGGCGGTTTTCCGGTCATCGCCATCCTGTGGCTGGTGCTGATCGTCCTGACGACGATTGCCCTGTCCAAGACCGCGTTCGGCCGTCACCTCTATGCCGTGGGAAGCAGCGCCAATGTAGCCGAACACTCTGGCCTGCCGATCACACGTACGGTCGTGCTCACCTACGTGATTTCGGGCGTTACCGCTGCGCTCGCCGGGATGCTGCTGACAGGCTATTCGCGCCAGGCCTATCTTGGGATGGGCGATACCTACTTGTTTACGTCCATCGCCGCTGTCGCCCTTGGTGGCGCCTCGATCCTGGGTGGCAACGGCCACTATATCGGCACCGTCGCCGGCGCACTGGTCCTCACGGTGCTGGGCGGCTTGCTGCCTGCGCTGAACTTGTCCTCGGGTGCGCTGCTGATTGTTTATGGCGGCATCATCCTCGTCACGGTCGCCATCAGTTCCGAAGCGATGACCAATCTCATCGCGCTCTTCGGGCACGGGCGGAGGAAGCAGCCATGATCGAGATCGAGTGCGTCGTTCGTGCCCGGGACGAGTTGGGCGAGGCAACCATCTGGGACCCCAAGGCCGGCGTCTTCTGGTGGGTGGATATCTTCGGCAAGGCCATTCGCAACTACGTCCCGGCCACGGGCGAAACGCGCTCATGGACAACGCCCGAATATGTGGGCTGCATCGGGCTGCGGGCTCGTGGCGGGCTGGTAGCTGCGACGGTCAGTGGCTTCCATTTCTTCGACCCGAAGACGGGATCGATGACGCCGATTGTCGACCCGGAGGCCGATGTGCCTGAAACCCGGTTCAACGATGGCAAAACCGATCGCTTCGGTCGCTTCTGGGCGGGCTCGATGTTCGAGGTCGAGGGGCGAACGGCCGAACCGCTGGGGTCGCTCTATCGGATGGAGCCCGATCTCTCGGTCCACCGCGTGCTGGATGGCATCAAAGCCCCCAACGGTCTCGCCTGGAGTCCGGACGGGACGGTGATGTATTTCACCGACAGCTACACCCATTTCGTCTGGGCCTATGACGTGGACCCTGAGACCGGCACGGCGTCCAACCAGCGTGTGTTCATCGATCTGTCGGCCGACAAATACGTGGTCGATGGCGCGACCGTCGACGCCGAGGGCAATTACTGGGTCACCATTCCCTTCGCCGCGAGGGTGCAGGCCTATTCGCCCACCGGAAAACTGATCCGCGAGATTGAACTGCCGGTCGATATCCCGACCTGTTGCGAGTTCGGCGGCGCCAATCTCGACGTCCTATACGTTACGTCTGCTCAGCTTCGCCGGTCCGGTAAGTCCATCCGCAACCCCGACATCGCCGGTGGCCTGCTTGCCGTTGCCGGACTAGGCGTCACCGGCCTCGAACTGCCGCCCTTCGCGGGCTGATGCCGATTCTCCCTGGGGACTTGGCGCCTTCAGCAGGGCGGGCGGCCATCTAGTTGTGGGAATTGCAGGCTGAGCGGCCTGCGCTTCGCCCTCCATGCTATGACGGCCTTCGGATCGACAGACTCGCAGGGCCTATGACTATCGCCGTCGACATGGGAACCGCTCAGGGCGGCGCCATTGCTGGTCTCGATCTCGAAGAACTGCTGGCCACGCGCCTTCTCGTTCAAGGAAATTCCGGGTCCGGCAAGTCGCATTTGCTGCGGCGGCTGCTCGAGCAGAGCGCGTCCGCCGTGCAGCAGATCGTCATCGACCCCGAGGGCGATTTCATTTCGCTCGCTGACAGATTCGGCCATCTGGTGATCGATGCCGCGCGCACCGAGGCCGAGTTGACGCGCATCGCCGGCCGGGTGCGCCAGCACAGGGTTTCGGCGGTGCTCAATCTCGAAGGCCTCGATGTCGAGCAGCAGATGCGCTGCGCGGCCGCGTTTCTCGGCGGGCTGTTCGAAGCGGAGCGCGATTTCTGGTATCCGGTGCTCGTTGTCGTCGACGAGGCACAGCTGTTCGCGCCCGCTGTTGCCGGCGAAGTTGCCGACGAAACGCGCAAGCTGTCGCTCGGTGCCATGACCAATCTGATGTGTCGCGGCCGCAAGCGCGGCCTGGCGGGCGTGATCGCCACGCAACGCCTTGCCAAACTCGCCAAGAACGTTGCCGCCGAAGCGTCGAATTTCCTCATGGGCCGCACCTTTTTGGACATCGATATGGCGCGTGCGGCGGATCTTTTGGGCATGGACCGTCGCCAGGCCGAAATGTTCCGCGATCTTGCCCGCGGCCATTTCGTGGCGCTCGGTCCGGCCCTGTCGCGCCGGCCGCTGCCCGTCATGATCGGCGCAGTGGAGACGCAAGCGCAATCTGCCAATCCAAAACTCCAGCCCCTGCCGGAACCCTTGGCGGACGTTGAGGATCTGATCTTCACCGCCAGTGCCGAGGAACTGGCGCGCCCGCTGCGACGGGCGGCGAAGCCCGTGGTCAGGCCGACCATGGATATTCTGGCGCAACTCAGCCAGCCGCGCGTTGTGGCGCCCACCGCCGCTGAAGACCCGCCGATCGACAGTGCAGAGCGCGACGCCTTGATCGACAAGGTGATGCGCGACGTGCTGGACGATCCGGAAGCCGGCTTCCGCTCCATCGCGGTGCTCTACCAGGACTTCCTCGTCCGCTGCCGCATCCATCGTGTGCCCGGCGAGTCGCTTGCCCTTCCGGCATTTCGCCGGCGCCTCGCGGTGGGGCGCGCCAACATCGCCGCCGATATTGCGGCCGGCGCGGACTGGCAGCGCGTCCTCGATCTCTCCGAGAGCCTTCCCGACGACGTCCAAAGCGTCTTTCTTACCATTGCCCAGACGGCGATCCGGGGAGACGCGTGTCCGCCCGACGCAACGCTCGCCCGCATCTACGGCACGCATTCGACCAGCCGGGCGCGCCGGCTGCTGGCGTACTTCGAAGAGCGGGGCCTGGTTGTGCTGCGGACCGATTTTCACGGCCGCCGCATCGTCGCCTTCCCCGATCTGTCGCTCGAAACCGCCCCCGGCGATCCCGCGGCGGCCGACGTCACCAAAACCGCGGCGTAGAGACCGGCGCGAGCTTGGATGGCTAGCTCAGGATGAGCCTCGCGAGGGCCGCATAGGCCGCTTCGAGCCCGGCGAAGCCGCCTTCGGCGATGGTGATGGGGGCGGCGCTGTCGGCGATGGCGACGAGCAGCGTGGTGGCGGCCTCGACGTCGCCTCGTATCTCACCGGCCGTAGCGGCACGGGCCATGGCGCCGGCGAAGACGTCGCGCAGTTCGCTCGAGAACCGGGCGAGGCGAGTACGGCCGGCGTCGGAGAGCAGTTCCTGATCCTGCCGCAGGCGCGAGATGAGGCTCCAGGGACGCACCGGCTCGCCGGGTGTGTTGAAGCGGCCGTAGCGCTGGCGGCTGAACACCAGCATCTGCCTGAGCTTCTCGGACAGGCTCGTGCCCTCGGTGGCCCACACATTGCGGAGCGAGGCGAGCGTCGCCTCGACATAGTCAGCCAGCACTTCGTCGATCATGGCGGCCTTGGAGCCGAAATGATAATGGATATTGGCGCGGGTGGTGCCGAGCTGCGCCGCGATTTCGGCGTAGCCCATGCCGCGATAGCCGCGCCGCACCAGCAGGTCCTCGGCCAGTCGCTTGATGGCGCTGCGGCTTTCGTTCTCATCCATGCCGTCCCCTAGCGCAGATCGCTGCGGCTGCACATTGACCGCACCCTTACTTACATGTCAGTAAGTCTGCATCCAAGGGGGACAGCATGGCCGCACCAACCGTCATTCGTCGCGACAATTTCGTGTTTATCGGCGGCATCGTCGCCCGTGATGCCACGGGGAGCATCGCCGCGGCCGATGTTGGGCTGCAGACCAAACTGGTGTTCGACACTCTGCGCGACGAACTCGAGAGCGTCGGCGCCAGCCTCGCCGATGTGGTCAAGCACTCGATCTATTTCAGCTGCGCGCCGGAGCAGGGCGCGATCGATGCCTTCATGGCCGACGTGGATGCGGTGCGCGCCGGCTACTTCACGGCGCCCGGCCCGACGCGGGCCGAACTGCGCTGCGGTCTCGATACGGAGGGGGCGCTGCTGATGCTCGACGCCTGGGTGGTGCTGGGCGGCAAGCGCGAGGTGATCGATCCGCCTGGGCATTGGGACTGGGGCAAGGAGCAGCCGTTCGTCCATGGCTGGAAGGTCGACGACATGCTGTTCATCGGCGGCCAGCGTGCGCTCGATGCGAATGGCAAGGTGCTGGGGCTCGGCGACATCGAAATCCAGACCGACGAAGCGTTTCGCAATCTCGACACGATGCTGCGGGCCGGTGGGGGCGACCGCCACAGCCTGATGCGGCAGAACACCTATTTCCGGTTTTTCGGCGAGGGCCGCGAGGTTACCCAGTATTGGGAGAAAATGACCAATGTCCGGCGCCGCTACATGTCGGTGCCGTCGGCGGCCGGTGCGGGGCTGCGCATCCAGGGCATGCCGCAAATCGACGAACTGATCCAGGTCGAGGGGATCGGCGTTCTAGGCGAGGAGCGGCTGCGTCTGCAGCCGGCCAATCACTGGGACTGGAGCATTTCCAATACGCAGTTCACGCAGGGCTGGGCCAAGGGGCCACTGATCTTCATCGGTGGCCAGATCTCGGCGGACAACAAGGCGCAGGCGGTTGGCGACGACATGGAAGCGCAGACGCGCAACGTCTTCCAGTTCATTCGCAATGTGCTGGCCGAGGGCGGCTACACCGAGGCCGATGTGCAGAAGCTCTATATCTACTTCCACGCCGAAGGTGACTGGGCCCAGATCGAGGCGACGCGCGAAACGATCGCGCGGGTGCAGCGCGAATTCTATCCCGACCCCGGGCCGACGGTGACGGCGATCCGCGTCGCGGGGTTTGCGTTCGAGAATCTGCTGATCGAGATCGAAGCCTTCGGGGTGAGGTGATGAGCCGAGGGGACTTTTCCCCCGAGGAGTTCGACCGGCGCCTCACGCTGGTGCGGGAGCAGATGCGGGCGCAGCACTTGCGCTTTCTCGTCGTCATCCACCCCGCGTCGATCCACTGGCTGACCGGCAGCGAGGCCAAGAGCTATCAGGAGTTCCAGTGCTTGCTCGTCGGTGTGGCGGACGATGCGCCGCTGGTGGTGCTGACGCGCGCCGGCGAAGTGCATGAGTTCGAGACCGATGCCTGTGTCGATGCGGTGGTGGGCTGGGGCGGTGGCGTCACCGAGGACCCGATCGTCGCGTTCGAAGCGGTGGCGCGGCGGCATGCCGTGCTCGGCCAGCGGGTCGGGATCGAGGTGCCTGGCTACTACCTGCATCCCTATCACTATCAGCGGCTCCGCGATCTGATCGGGGCCGAGGCGCTGGTCGACGCGACGTCACTGGTTGCCGATCTGCGAATGGTGAAGTCGCCGCTGGAGCTCAGTTATGTGCGCGAAGCGGGGCGGCTTGCCGATGTTGGCATGACGCAGTTCGTTGCGGACATCGCCGTTGGCCGCAGCGAGCTCCAACTGGCGGGGGGAGTCTATGGCGCTCTGCTCAAGGCGGGCAGCGGGATTGCCGCAAGTCCGATCAATCTGGTGAGCGGGCCGCGCTCGGCTTACTCGCATGGTGCGCCGACCGAGCGGCGGCTCGCGGCGGGCGATTTCGGCAATGTGGAATTCGGCGCGACGTTCAAGCGCTACACGGCAACGATCGGGCGGCAGTTCGTGCTCGGACAGCCGACGGCGCGGATGCGCGAACTCTACGATTTGGTGCGTGCGGCGAGCGATGCGATGATCGCGGTCATCGGCGATGGCGTGCCAGCGATCGAGGTGCATGAGGCGGGGCGGGACATCATCGTCGCGGCGGGCCTCGAGCGTTATCGGGTGCACCTGTCCGGCTATGGATTGGGGCCGAGTTTTCCGCCGAGCTGGGCCGAGCCGCTGCACCTGATCGATGGCACCAGCTACACGCTGCGCACCGGCATGGTGCTCACCATCGAGCCGCCGGTGTTCATCGGCGAGGAAGGGCTCGGCGCGCGCCTTATCGACAATGTCATCGTCACGGCGGCCGGTGCCGAGCTGCTCGCCACCAGCAGCCGCGCGTTGCTCGAGATCGGCTGCTGAGCCTAGCTGCCCAGTTCGTGCGCGATCTCGGCGCATGCCAGCTTGAGCCGCGTCAGCATGGCCTCGAAATTGGTCGGACTGCTGCGCCGGCTGACCGCCGCGACGGTGACGCAGGCCACCGCGCGATCCCCTGCGATGATGGGGCAGACGATATCG
>JBKJTB010000377.1:0-5374 GCA_046594305.1 Devosia sp.
AGGGCTGACATGCTCAGCGGCGGGCTGGACTGGCCCGCCGCCCTCCCCTAGAGATTCGCGCGATTTCCGATGGGGATGAGTCCGGATGGCGGGGCGGGGTCTGTTTGGCGCGGTCTGGAACTGGGCGTTCGGACATGACCGTTCGATCGGTTTCGGGCTCGAGACGCTGGGACATCTCACCCTCCGCTTCCCGCGCATTCTCGCCGTGTTCGTCCTCGCTGTGACGGCGTTCTGCCTGTGGCAATTGCCCAAGGCCAGCGTCGATGGCGATTTGCTGCGCGTCTACGCGCATTCGGGGCCGGACTACGATGCCTATCGCGAACTGGCCGATACGTTCGGCACGTTCGAGAACGATATCTATGTGCTGGTCCGCTCGCCGAACCTGACCAATCCCGCGACGATCGAAGAGATCCGCGAGATGGCGCTCGGGATGACGCTGTCGGATTTCCTGTCCGGCTCGATGTCGGCCTTCACCCTGCGCAAGCCCGGGCCGGACGGCGGCACGCTGCCGGTGGTGCCCGAGGGCATGACGACGCCGGCCGAAGTCGAGGCGGCGCTGATCGATCTGCAGCGCAACGATCCGCTGATGCGGAACCTCATCAACCCGGACCTGTCCGGCGTGGTGATCATCCTCTTCCCCAACAACGATGTGGTGAACCAGCGCGGCACCAAGGCGATGATCGAGGACCTCAAATCGAGCCTCGGCATGTATGCGTCCGACAACCTCCAGGTGGAGTTGACCGGACCGCCGATCTGGACGTCCGAGATGCTCAACGCCACGGTCGACGACCAGATCAAGTTCACGATCTACGGTTTCAGCCTTGGCGCGCTGATCGCCTTCCTGTCGCTGCGCTCGTTCTGGGGCGCGCTGATCGTCTCGGCGACGCCGTTCCTCGCGGTGTTCTGGGTGATGGGCGTCATTATCGCACTGTTCGGCTCGTTCACGTTCCTGACGATCATCGTGACGACGATAATCCTGGTGATCGCCTTCGCCGAGAGCCTGTTCTTCGTCTTCAACTGGCTCGCCTATTGGCGCGACGGCATGGACCCGTACGAAGCGGTCGACGAGACCGTGCGGGTGATCGGGCCGGCGAGCGCGCTGACCATGCTGACGACGCTGGTATCGTTCGCGTCGCTGTCGCTGACGGCGGGCCAGGGTATTCGCGAATTTTCCATTGCCGGCACAATCGCTTCGCTCACGAACTTCGTGTGCCTGATGACGTTCCTGCCGCTGCTGCTCAAGATGGCGATCCGGCTGGGGCTCAAGCTGCCCAAGACGCCGAGCTTTGCCATCCGGGCGCTGATCCCGGTGTCGTGGTGGATGGCGACAAAACTCGGCCGGCCGCTGGCGGCGCTGGCCATCCTCGGGACGGGGCTGCTGCTGATCCCCTATTTCCTGATCCAGCCGCGGTTCTCGATCGAGGACTACATGACCAAGGATTCGGCGGCGCTGGCGGCCGCCGAGAGCATCGACAGCGGCGTCGGCGGGGTGGCGCCGATCTACATCAGCGTGCCGCTCAAGGAGGGCATCCCCAATATCGGCGACGCCGACTTCGAGACGGTCAAAATCGTCCACGCCATCGTCGAAAAGCACCTCGGCGTGAACAAGGTCGTCTCGGCTGCGTCGTACAAATTCTACGAGAATTCGGGCTTTTCACGAGACCAGATCCTCAATGCCGTCGGCGAACTCAAGCGCCGCTTCGTGACGCCGGACGGCATGCAGGCGCTGGTGACCGGCTTCATGCCCACCATCATCAGTTCCGATGAGATCGAGCGACTGGTCGAGGCGATCGGAGCGGATATCCGGGCGGCGGGGATCGAGGGCGCCAAAGTCGGCGGCTTCCGCATTCTCACCACCTACGGCACCGAAACCATCGTGCGCGGCCTGCAGATGGATTTGACGCTGTCGGTGCTGGTCAACCTGTTCCTGATCGGCTTCGCCTTCCGCTCCTGGCGGGTGGCACTGGCGACGGCGATCCCGAACCTGTTCCCGATTCTGGGCACGGAGGCCTGGCTGTGGAGCACCGGCGCCGGGCTGCAACTGTCGACTGTGCTGTCGCTGACCATAGCGTTCGGCATCGCGGTCGACGACACCACGCACTTTCTCAGCCACTACCTCCACGCCCGGCGCGAGGAGGGCAAGGATCACCGGGAGGCCGTTCGGTTCACCATGGACCGCATCGGCGGCGCAATTGTTGCGACAACTTTGATCCTTTGTTCTGGAACGGCGATTGTAATGTTCTCAGCACTGCCGCAAGTGGCCTTGTTTGGGACGCTTTTTGTGATAACCCTCGCCCTTGCTTTGCTTGGGGATGTATTCATCCTCCCAGCCCTACTGATCGCCGGGGGGCGATTCTTCCACCCGCTTGGAGGCGTGAAAAAATGAACCTGTTCGGACCCGTTACACGGGCGGTCGCTGTTGCCGGCGTCCTGTTGGCTGCTGGCGCGATGCCCGCGTTTGCCGGCCCGGCTGAAATGGCCCTTCTCGAGAGCTATATCGGCTCCTGGAATGGCAAGGGCACCATGACGGGTGCCCAGCAAGAGACCGTCGTCTGCAAGATGTCGCTCTCCAAAGGCAACGGCACCAAACTCAACTATACCGGCCGCTGTTCGCTGGCCGGTGCGCAATTGTCGGTGACCGGCACCATTGCTTATGTGGACGCCAACAAGCGCTACGAAGCCGTGATGAACTCCGGCATCGGCGGCTTCCGCGGCGTCGCCATCGGCGTCAAGAAGGGCGACGGCGTCGTGTTCGACCTGAAGCAGCGCGCCGAGGACGATTCCGGCAACGACGTGTCGATCGCCGCGACCGTGTCGCTGTCGGCCGGCAACAAAATGGGCGTGGCGTTCCACGCCGTGTTCAACGAGACCGGCGACACGATCGACGCCGCGATACCGTTCAGCAAGAGCTGAGCGGCAGAACATCAGTAGACAGGAAGGGCGGCTCCGGCCGCCCTTTTTGGTTAGTGGTCCCCATCAAGATGGAGCGGGCAAGCCACCGTGCCGACGATAGACGCCGCCATGAGCATCGGCCCCAATTGCCGCGCCGGCCATCACCTGCAACGCGTGTTCGGTAAGGCGCGGGCCAGGGGCATCTTCGACTGGCAGATGACACCGCTCGCGACGATCCATGCCTATCTCGACCAAGACTTCCGCGGTCTGTTCGAGCTGGGCGACCTTGAAGTGCGCAAGGGCATCGTCTGGAATGCGCGCTTCAACACCTCGCACATGCACGAGTTTCCGGCGAACCTGATGCCGGACGACCTCGATCGGCATTACCCCAAGGCGCGGTCGCGGCACGTCCATCTGTGCAAACGGTCGAGAACCGCGCTCCACAGCAAGCGGCCGATGTTGCTGGTCTACAGTGAGCAAGCAACGCTGGAGGAGCTGGACGGCCTGAGCGCGCATTTTCGCGCATTTTCGCCGGGATTGCGGTTCCACCTGATCGCGGAAACTGCCGACTGCGCCGACGGCGCCGAATGGCCGCCGATCAGCCGCTGGCGCGGCAGCACAGACGCCTGGGACCGCCTGCTCGCCCCCTATCGCATCGGCCTGCTGCGCAAGCTTTCGCTCCGCTTTGAGCGCTACACCAAGCCTGGAAAGACGCGGCACGCCAACGCATGACCTAAGCCACGCATCAGCCAAAAAGCCGGCACGGTCCGGTGGCGGGATCGCTCCAAGCCCCGAACGGGCGGAGCAACAGGAAGCGCGCGCCCCAAGCACCCTTTTGCTTTGCCCGGCCGCTCGTCCTATGTTGAGCGCGAGGAGTTGCCGCTTTGCTCTTGGAACGTACTGACGAAATCGCAGAGGACCTGCGCAAAATGGGGCTACGAGCCCTAAGCCAGGCCAGCCGAGCGGGTGTGCCGGGCTATTTCATGGACCCCAGACTGGGCGAAGGGATTATTCGCCGGCTCCCCGATGGAACTCGGCAGCGTGTTCGACTCGATCCAGACGGGGAAGACGTCGTCATTGAAGTGCTCGAGCAGCGGCTCTAGTGCCACTGCTGACCGTCATCGCCGGCCCCAACGGTGCCGGCAAGTCGACGGCTATCGCTCAACTCAATCCGATCGGCGAAGTCGTCAACGTCGACGATATTGCTCGTGGCCTCGAAGGATCAGGCGACAACCGCAACTTACGGGCTGCCAGAGTTGCGCTTGGGCGGATCGACGACCTTCTCGCCGGCAAGGCCGACTTCAACTACGAGACGACTCTCAGCAGTAACCACGCTCTGAACGTGATGAGCATCGCGCGGCATTCCGGGTACCGCGTCGAACTCGCTTACATTATCCTGCGGTCAGCAGACCTTCACGTGGCTCGCGTCAAGCAACGGGTGGCTCAGGGCGGCCACGACATTCCGGTCGACGTCATCCGCCGGCGTTACGATCGGCCGCTCGCCAATCTCCCTGCAGCCGTGCATCTATCGGACCAAGTCGTCGTCTACGACAACACCGAGCCGGAACTACGCGCAGTGATCCGCCGAAGCGGTACTCACACGACTCTCAACACATTGCCGCGATGGCGGACGCTCGACGAGCAACTGGCCCGCTCGATCGCCGCAGCCTTCTAGAGAAATGCAGACTCCGAGCCTTGGCTCAAAGCGGTCAGGCATCGACGAAGCGCCGCGCGGGCGGTTTCTCCGGCAGGTCGAGACCGAGCCGACCTCGCCAGAACTCCCACGATCCGGGGGAGAACCAGCCCGGCTCGGCCTCAGCCATCAGGCGAGACAGCACAGCTCGCGACAGCAAAGCCTCGAGTTGGAGGATGTCCTCATAGGTTCCGAGATTCATGATCTGCGCGGCCGCACGCGCCAGCGAGTGGGGAAAGGACGGTTCCCCCCACCACAGATATTTCTGCGCCAGCGCCGCGATCTTCGCACCCGTTTCGTCCGAAAAGACCAACTCGCCATCCATGTCCGAAACTAACATGTAATGGGAGTGATGTTCACGCCGGTGCTCAGAACGGGATGTCGTCGTCCATGCCGGCCGGTTCGAAGGCCGGGTTGCTCGCCGCGGGGCGGCGGCCCTCGGAGCGCGAGGCCGCCGGCGGGCCGGAGAAGCCGGCATTGTCGCCACCGCCTTCGCTGCGACCATCGAGCATGGTGAGGTTCGAGTTGAAGCCCTGGAGCACGACTTCGGTCGAGTACTTCTCGACGCCGGCCTGGTCGGTCCATTTGCGGGTCTGCAGCGCGCCTTCGAGATAGACCTTCGCGCCCTTCTTCAAATATTGCTCGGCCACCTTGGCGAGGCCTTCCGAGAAAATCACCACGCGGTGCCACTCGGTCTTTTCCTTGCGCTCGCCGGAGTTCTTGTCGCGCCAGTTCTCGGACGTCGCGACCGATAGATTGACGACCTTGTTGCCGCTCGGCAGCGTCCTC
>JBKJTB010000387.1:0-7388 GCA_046594305.1 Devosia sp.
AACGTCAGTTCTCGCTGTCGGCCCGTTCGCGTCTCGCCCAGGATGAGATCGGCGCTATCCTCAAGGCGCTGCGCCGGGTGGATAGCCGAACGCGCAAATCCGGCACTGTGGTCGCCACCTCTGGAGAAATCGTGCGCGCCGAACTCGACCGCGAATTCGAGCGCGAGAGCGCCACCGATGACACGCGGTCGAGTTCGGCGCGCACGATTTCGCCTGAGGTCGCGACCACCGTGCCCGACTTGCGCGTCCGGCTGTCCACTCGGCGCAGGGCCTTGAGGATAGCGCCGATTTCATGCTGGGCGAGACGTGACCGGGCCGAGAGCGAGAACTGCCGCTCGACGTCCTCAAGGGCGAAGAGGAGCACGCAGCTGGCTGGCTCGCGATCGCGACCGGCCCGTCCTGCCTCTTGCAGATAGTTCTCCAGCGAACCCGGGATGTCGCCGTGCACCACCAGCCGAATGTCCGGTTTGTCGATGCCCATGCCGAAGGCGTTGGTCGCGGCGATGATGCGTAGCTCGCCTACGCGGAAGCGCTCCTGGATGCTGCGCTTCTCCTCCGGCTTGAGACCGGCGTGAAAGTGCTCGGCTGCGAGACCCTGCTGCCTGAGGAACGTCGCCACCCGCTCGGTGGTCCTGCGCGTGGCGCAATAGACAATGGCGCCAGACGCGCCCTCGGCCGGCAGCCTCGCCTCGATGACGTCGAGAATGTCGGCCAACTTCGTGTTGCGATTGGTTTCCCGCACCGAGAGTGAGAGGTTGGTGCGTACCGCGCCGCCATCGAGCAGCAGCAGGTCTAGAGCCAAGCGCGCCCGGAAGTAGTCGCTGATGTCGCGCACCACTTCGGGCTTGGCGGTTGCGGTGAGGCATAGCACCGGCGCGGGGGCCGCATCGCCAGCGCCCTCCTTGATGAAGCGGCCGATGTAGCGGTAGTCGGGTCGAAAATCGTGGCCCCATTTCGAAACACAATGGCCCTCGTCGTGCACCCAGAGCCCTACCTCGCGCTGCCTAAGCACCGCGCGCACCGAGTTGCTGCGCAATTGCTCAGGCGAGATCAGAAGCATGGAGGCATCGCCCATCCGCACCTTGTCGAGCGCATCCTGCCGCTCTGGCATCGACAGCTGGCCATTTACCGTGACCGCCGTCGAGATGCCGGCCCGCGCCATGCCCTGAACCTGGTCAGCCATCAGCGCGACGAGCGGCGAGATGACCACGGTCAGCGCTCCGGTCCGCTCGAACCTCGACAGGGCTGGGACCTGGTAGCATACCGACTTGCCCGTGCCCGTGGGTAGGATGCCGAGCACGCTGCGGCCATGCATCGCCTCCTCGACAATCCGCTCCTGCAACGGACGACCCTTCTCGTCTAGCGGCTGCGGCCGGAATCCGGAGAAGCCGAACCAGCGTGTGAGGGCTTTGACCGGGTCGCCCTGCTCGCGGCACCATTCGCAATCGGGCCGATCGCAGTTCGTGTCGCGCAACTGCTTGACGATCCGCGCCGCGTCGGGAAACTGGTTGCGTACCCAGGGCGGCATCACGGAGTCGCCGCCGGCCACGAGTATCCAGGACAGCGCATAGGCCGTGGGCCAGCCGAGCCGGGCGTCTTCTAGCCCGTTGAGAAGTTGCTCCAGACCATGCGAGCAGCATCGCGTCCGAAGCAGAGCGGCGACGGCCGACCGCGCTTCGAGCCGGTCCGGGGTCTCGGCGTCACGCACCTCACGGAACACGGCGTCGAACCCCTGTGCCCCATCCATACGCGTAGTCAGGTAGTGATAGGCCACGAGGGCCGAAGGCTGCTGTGCCTGCTGCTGTCCTAGAGATTCGAGCTGGTTGCGCAGGACGTCGAACACCAGCAATGCATCCAGTTCGGGATCGTTGACGTGGCCTGCCTGTAGACGGCCGTCGTGATAGTGTTTGACCAGGTGGTGGTAGGGGTTGCGCGGGAACGCCAGCGGGTTGAGCCAGAGCGTATCAATTGGAGCGGCGAACTTTGCGGCCGTCTGAGGGCGCTTCGCCAACAGGTGCGGCAGATCATGGCGCAGGATGTTGTGACCCAAAACATGCTCGACGCCCTTCAGGCTTTGCTCAAGGCGATCGAGAGCTGGCTCGATCGGAGACTGTCGCGAGAGGACCGCTGGCCGGCCATCGGCGTAGACCGCCGCTAAGGCAAATATCTTCGCGCTCGCCGGATTCACTTCCAGGTCGACTGACAGACAGCGCAGCAAGAGGTCGTGATACAGCGTGGTCATCCTGAGCGAGGCGATCTCGGCGGCGTAGCGCGTTCTCCGATCATTGTGTGCAAGAGGGGGGCCATGCTGGGGGTGTCTCGTTCCATACTAACAGAGTTGGGGATTACAGTTTCGTTGATTGGAGCTCAAATGAGCCTCCGATGGACGGTGCGCAATGGGCGGCCAGCGCAGCGCTGGATCGACGACTAAGAGGCGGATCGAGTGACCTTGGATAGTCCCGCCCCCCCGGAACACCGGATGTGCCGCTAGCTGATTGCGCGCTATGCGGTTCTTTTGATCAAGGCGGCCACGTTTCAGGAAGCAACAGAATTTCCGGCCATGACGTTGGCCGGCGAAGCGTCGGCGCATGCGAGGGGAGATCGGCGTCGAAGGCCTTCGTCAGCCGCTCAACCACTGATCCAGCGGTTGGGCCGCCGCTGACGATCGTCGGAGCGATCTTTGGCGAACAAGTGTTGAGTATGCGAAGGAGCTCCCAGTCACGCAGGACTTCGATCTTTCCCTCATTCTCCATGACTCCAAAGACCAGCCTGTGGACAAGCGCGCCGGTCCCCGTGACCTCGTCCTCAACCGTTAAGACTAGCAGCGGAGTAGCGAGACCCGCTGCGCTGGCAACGCTCGACGTGAGGCGTCTCGCCTCTTCAAGCGCTACATCAAATAGGTGATGGCCAATCCCGAGAACCCGAGATGCTGCGTTGGAGCCTCGGAGATTGCGATCGAAGACCAACGCATCGTACTTTTCTCGGAGTGCATAACTGCGAACTTTCCATTCATCTGGAGTCTTGATTTCCAAGCCGTCATCGCGCCGGAAAATTCGCCGCCCGTGTCGGCCAATAGTTTGAGTGAAGAACGGTTCTAGATCCGGAAGATCAACCTTGGGGAGATCTTTGCCCACCTGCTGAAAGTCAAACCGCGAAACATTGCCGAGGAGCCCGCGAGCTGTCTCGACGACATCGCGCCCGCCGAGAGTAGCGGTCGCATGATCAAACCACGACCCGAGGCGTTCGCTGGGGAGACCCTGGGCACCCGAAAACAGTTCATTGAAGAGAGAGTTGCCAGCCATTCCGATGACTAGTTGCGAAATGTCCTCTTGCTCTTCCATCACCGAAGAAAGTGCCAGCTGAATTCGCTCCAACTTTTCGTTCAGAAGGCCCCAAATTCTAGCCTCAACGGTCTCGGGATTCCGAAGGATGTAGACTGAGACCGGCCGCTTTTGGCCGTAGCGAGACAGGCGTCCAACCCGTTGGTGAAGACGCATCGGATTCCAAGGCATGTCGACGTGCACGAGCACCGCGCAGCGCTCCTGCAGATCGATGCCTTCGCCGCCAGCTTCAGTCGACACCAGAAACCGTACCTTGCCTGCATTGAATGCGTCGGCGGCGTGCTCACGGGGCTGCCCGACCGTCTTGGCCCCACCGGTCGCCTGATCAAGGCCATCAAGTCGCTCATCGCCGTTGATGAAGGTCGCTGAGCCAAAGCCGAACTGGCGATGTAACGCATTCACCACCAACGCCTGCGTTGCCTTGTACTCGGTGAACAGCAGGATAGGTTCGTCTGGAGCAAAGTCCTTGGGTATCATTTCGAGCAGCCGCTCGATCTTCGTTTCCTTTGCGATGCCCTCGCTCAGCCCCATGCGCATGAACCGCTCCCGGAAGAACCAAGTGTCGACGTCGGTCTCGATTGCCGTCTCGGCCTTCTTGACGATATTAGGGACATACTCGGCATTCGAGGCACTTCGGCCGATACTTCGCCCCCCGAGTTCTCCCAAGTCATCGAAAGCGACCAGAGCCGCCAGAGCATTTTCATTCCTGAGAGTGAGACGGAACTTCGCGCCTTCCTTGAAGGGGATATGGCCAACTGGCGCATATTCCTTCATCCCACGCAGCGGTCGATCGCCTACAAGGCATACAATGGCCCTGCTATGACCAGGGGGGGTGCCGGAACCGGCAAAACTGTCGTGGCGATGCACCGCGCTAAGTACTTGGCCGACATCATCGAGGCTAACCCCACGTCGACTGGGCAGCGAGTGTTGGTGACCACGTTCACTACTAGCCTCGCTCACGATATTGAGGCCAACCTCAAGACGCTTTGCCCCGAGCACTTCTCTAAGTTTCCTCCGCGTATCGAGGTGAAGAACTTGGACGCTTGGGTGGGGGAGTTCCTCAAGAAGCAACTATTCGCGCGCCGGATCGCTTACTTTGGCGAAGATTTGGCGGAGATCGACACGATATGGGACCAAGTGTTCTCTACCCATACCGTACCCGCAGGCTTGAGTCGGGAATTTGTCAAAGCCGAGTGGGCTCAGGTCGTGCAAGCAAAAGGGGTGGACGATCTGCGGGGGTATCTCAAAGTATCGCGCGCTGGCCGGGGCACCCCGCTCGACCGGCAGATCCGCGCCAAGCTCTGGGAGTTGTTCGAGGACTATCGCGCTCGCCTATTAGACGCTGGCCTTGCGGAACCTGACGACGCTTATAGGGAAGCCGTCACCCTGCTCGAGGCCGGCGCAATCAAGCTGCCATACAGTAGCGTGGTTATCGATGAGGCCCAAGACATGGGCGAACAAGCATTCCGTTTGGTGCGTGCGATCGTCAGACCTCACGCGACGGGTGACCAAAATTCGCTATTCATAGTCGGCGATGCTCATCAGCGGATCTATGCGCGAAAAGCCTCGATGTCGGCGTGTGGAATCGACATCCGCGGCCGTTCGAGGAAACTGCGCTTAAATTACAGAACGACGGACGATATCCGCCGCTGGGCCGTTTCGGTGCTTGAGGGCGTGTCCGTCGACGACTTGGATGACGGCTCGGACAATTTGCTCGGTTATGTAAGCTTGATGCGGGGGCCCCAGCCAGATGCTTCATCGTTCAAGACGCAGCGGGAAGAGGTGGACGCACTGACTAACTGGGTGCGTAAGAGGATCGAAGCGCGCGGACGAGAAGCCGATATTGCCATCCTAGCCCGAACCAACGTGCAGCTCGATAGAGTGGAGAAGGCCTTAGTGGCGGTCAGCATTGGTTGCCTTCGCCTTACGAGCCGCACGGTAGATTCTCCAAACAAGAGCGGCGTCCGGCTGGCAACAATGCACCGGGCGAAAGGCTTGGAGTTTCGAGATGTCGCTATTCCATTCCTATCCAAGGATGAGTTTCCGCCTGGGAGCATAAGGAGTGCAGGAGTCGATGCAGCCGACAGCCGCATGATTATGGAGCGAGAGAAGTCCCTGCTGCATGTCGCTGGCACGCGGGCCAAGGAGACACTTCGGCTTTCTTGGAGCGGTGATAGAACGGCGCTCTTAAAATAGCTGGTGCGTAGGGTTTGCCGGATGAAGCAAAGTCGTGTCTGCTGCGTTGACGACGCGGGCGAATTGGTCGCGACGACCTGTACCTATGAAGGGGCCACTGTGGCGTCGGCTCATGGGTTCCAGTTGGTACTCGCCCTGTGAGAGCGCGAATCCAAACGATAAGTCCGCAGCTCTGATGCCGCCGCTTACAAGACTGTATGTGGCCGGAAATGGTCACCGAGGAGCCGTCGCCGAAAAGGTCATCCGGTGGGTTACGCGGTCCGGGACCGCGTGTGATTGGCCTAGACTATGATGATCTTGAGATGCCTGACCCATGACAAACTCGCCGCTCGCAAGCGAACCACGCACTTTGGCCCTTGAGAAAGTGGTCCATAGTCATCCCAAAAGCAGCCAAATTGCAGTCTCAAAAGACGGTTGTTGTGATGCTAACTGGAGCTAAGCCTCTGACATGACGTCAGAATAGAGTTCAGAGCTAATTCACCTGCAAAATCAACAGACTAGATGGCGGTGGATGTAGTCTGCTGCGAACCCGTCTCAAATGCTCTTCGAACGAACCGCGGCAGTCTCCGCTTTGCGCCAGAAGCAAAGTCTGATGACACTCGCGCCGCGACCGTAGGCTGTGCAGTCACTCAGCGGCGAGCGTGCTTAGAAAGCGAGCTGGCTGCGACAGCAACCAAAATGATGCTGCCGACGAGAACCTGGCGGACGTAGCTGTCGACGCTCAGCTGGGTGAGGCCGTTGTCGAGGACGCCGAGGATCAGCACACCGATGACTGTGGCGAGGATGCGCGGTTCGCCTTGCTCGCTCATGGTCATTCCAAGGAACACCGCGGCGATGGCGTTGAGCATGAGGCCGCTGCCCTGCGTCGGGTTGGCTGAGGCGACGCGGCTCGCATACATGATGCCCGCGGCGGCCGCGCCGAGGCCTGTGAGCGAGAAGGCGATGAGTTTCAGCCGCCGCACCGCAACGCCTGCGAGATAAGCCGCCTCCACATTGCCGCCGATAGCATAGAGGCGGCGGCCGAACGTGGTCTGCTCGAGCAGCACCCAGACGGCGAGCACGACGAGCACAGCGACGATGGTGAGATTGGGAAGCATCAGCGTCACGCCACCGATCTCGCCCAGCGGGATGCCAGTGCGCGCGAAGGTTGAGAAGCCCTCGGGGATCGCCTGGCCAGAGATGGTTTTGCCGCCGCTGAGGATGAAGGCGGCACCCGAATACATGGTGAGGGTCGCGAGCGTTGCGACGAATGGCAGGATGCCGACGAAGCTGACGAGCATGCCGTTGAACGCGCCACCTATGGCACCGATCGACAAGGCGATCGGGACGACTATCCAGATCGGATAGCCTGCAGCAAACAGCACTCCCGCAACGATGCCGGCAAGGCTGGCGGCAGAGCCGACCGAAAGGTCGAAATCGCCCATCACCATGACGATGGTCATGCCGGACGCCACCACCATCAGCATCGACAACTGCTGAGTGATGTTGAGCCAGTTGCGCGCCGTCATGAATGTCTCGGGCAAGCTGGCCCAGAACACAGCCAGAATGACCACGAAGCCGATCAGCGTACCGTAGCGGCGGAGAAGCAGGCCTGGACTCATGCGGCGGCCGTCGCGCGTCCATAGATGCGGTTGAGCAATGCATCCTCGCCCAGTCCCGGCGCTTCAACGATGTTGGTGAGCGTGCCATCGCGCATGATGGCGATGCGGTCGCTCATGCCGAGCAGTTCAGGCAGGTCGGAACTCACCAGGATCACAGCCATTCCCTCGGCAGTCATGTCGCGGATAATGGCGTAGATATCGAATTTGGCGCCCACGTCCACCCCACGGGTCGGTTCATCGAGCAACAACA
>JBKJTB010000096.1:0-3273 GCA_046594305.1 Devosia sp.
TCTGCGCGCCAATGGTGTGCACCGGGTTGAGCGAGGTCATCGGCTCCTGGAAGATCATGCCGATGTCGCGGCCACGCACATGCGTCAACGTCGGCTCATCGGCAGTCGTCACGTCGAGCAGCGTGCCATCGCTGCGTTCCAGCACGATGCTGCCGCCGGTGATCCTGCCGCCGCCGAAATCGACCAGCCGATTGATCGACAGCGCCGTCACCGATTTGCCCGAGCCGCTCTCACCGACGATCGCGAGCGTCTTGCCGGCCGGCAGCTCGAAGCTCACGCCCTTGACCACCTCATTGGCCCTCGGGTCGCGTCCGAAGCCGACGCGGAGATCGCGCACGGAGAGGAGCGAACCCATCATGCCCGCCCTTGCGTGCGCGGATCGAGGATATCGCGCAGCGCGTCGCCGAACAGGTTGAAGCCGAGGATGCCCAGCATGATCGTCAGCCCCGGAAAGATCATCAGCCACGGCGCCTGCGTCATCAAATTCTTGCTGTCCGACAGCATCACGCCCAGCGACGGCGCGGGTGGCTGCGTGCCGAGGCCGAGGAAGCTGAGGCCGGCCTCGGTCAGCTGCGCCCAGGCGAGCGCGAGGGTCACCTGCACGGTTAGCGGCGCGACGAGGTTGAGCAGCAGATGGCGCGTCAGGATGAACCACTGCGAACTGCCGAAGGTGCGGGCGGCATCGACGAAATCGCGCTGCTTCAGCGACAGTGCCGGACCACGCACCACACGGGCGAAGATCGGTGTGTAGACGATGGCGATCGCCGCGACGCTGGTGAGCGTGCCCTTGCCGGCAATGGCGACGATCAGCATGGCGAGGAGGATCGCCGGAAAGGCGAGCAGCACGTCCATGACACGCATCAGAACGCCGTCCCATAGGTGGCCAAGCCACGCGGCAATGAGGCCGATGATCGTACCCGCTAGCGTTGCCAGCGCGACCGATGAGAACGCAATGGTAAAGCTCTGGCCGATGCCGAGCATCAAGCGGCTGAAACTGTCGCGGCCGAGCAGATCCGTGCCCATCAGGTAAGTGCCGCTCGGCCCCTTGAGTCGGTCGAGGCGGAACTGCTGCAGCGGATCGTGCGGGGTGAAGCCGAGCGCCCCCAGCACGGCGGCGACAATGTAGATGACGATGATCGCAGCACCGATGCGGCCGCTCGGGTGTTTCGCGATGGCGCGGAGAATGTCCATCAGCGGTTGCCGAACCGGATGCGCGGGTCGAGCGCCGCATAGGTGAGATCGACGAGGAGGTTCACGATGAGAAAGTTGAAAGCGATAAACAGCACCGTGCCCTGCACCAGCGCATAGTCGCGCTGGTTGATCGCATCGAGCACCAGCCGGCCGATGCCGGGCAGCGCGAAGATCTCCTCGACGATCACGGCGCCACCGAGCAGATAGCCGAACTCGACGCCGCTCAGCGTCACCACCGGGATCAGCGCATTGGGCAGCGCATGGCGCCAGACCACGGTCGACGCCGAGGCCCCCTTGCTCCGTGCAGTGCGAACATAGTCATCGCTCAGCACATCGAGCATGGCGGACCGCGAGATGCGGGTGACCGACGCGGCGAAGGCGAGGCCGAGCGTGATGGCGGGGAAGATCAGCTGGCTGAGGTTGGCCAGCGGATCGGCGAACAGCGGGGTGAATGTCCCCATGGCCGGCAGATAGCCGAAATACACCGACAGCACGTAGATGATGACGAGACCGAACACGAAACTCGGCGTCGACTGGCCGATCATCGCGAACAGCCGGACGCCGAGGTCGGAGGCGCGCTCGCTGTGCGTCGCGGCGTACACCCCCGCGGGAATACCGGTGGCGAGGGCGATGACCATCGACAGGAGCGCCAGTTCCAGCGTCAGCGGGAAGCGCTCAAGGATGACGCCGAGCACCGGGCGCCCATAGGTCGTCGAGATGCCGAGATTGCCCTCGAACAGGCCGGTGAGCCAGCGCCAGTACTGGACGAAAATCGGCTGGTCGATGCCGAAATACTCGGCGAGCGCGGCGCGCTGGATCGGCGTCAGCAAGCCCGCTTCGGTGCCGAGCATTGCCGTGATCGCATCGCCGGGCACGAGCCTAATGGCAAAAAAGACGAGCATCGAGACGCCGAGCAGGATCAGCGGAAACGTCAGCAGCCGCTGGGTAAGATAATTCATCGGCGGGCTCGGGATGAGGGGTGCCAGGGCAGACGGGAGGAAGTGTCCGCCCTGGCGAGTGTCAGGTCAATCGATGGTGACCTTGCTCAGCGCAAACAGCGTGCCGGTCGGCGACGGCTCGAAGCCGTGCACGGTCTTGAGCTGCGCGGTGTAGGTGTTGGAGGTCGACAGCCACACCCAGGGCGACAGCTCGGCGATCTTGGACTCGAAGGTCTGGAAGATCACCTTGCGCTTGGCGAAGTCGGTCTCGGTGCGGCCCTGCTGCAGCAGGCTGTCGATCTCGTCGTTGGCGAAGTTGGAGACCTTCTGCAGATTGCCGTCCTTGGTGAAGTAGCGGTTGTACATCGGGTACGGATCAGGACGACCGCCGTTCTGCGCCACCGCCATGTCGAAGTCGCCGCCGAGCCAGCGGTCGACATAGACGTTGAGCTCCAGCATCTCGATGTCGAGCTTGACGCCGATCTCGGCGAGCTGGGCCTGCAGCACCTGCGCTTCGGACGAGGCGACGGGCGGCTCGCCGGTGGCGGCAATCACTTTCGCGGTGAAGCCGTCAGGTGAGCTCGATGCGGCCATCAGCTCCTTGGCCTTGGCGACGTCCTGCGTGTAGCAGAACAGCGTCGACGGATCGCTCGCATAGGCGGGCATGGTCAGCGGACCGGTCACCTTGCCTTCGCCGACCAGGGCGCTGTCGAGAATGTCCTGGCGATTGACGGCGCAGGAGATCGCCTGGCGCACCTTGAGGTCATCCATGGGCTTACGGGCCGGATTGAGCTGCAACACATTGTAGGCGAGGCCGGGGATCGCGTTGAGCTGCAGGTTCGGCTCGTTGGGCACGAGCGTCGCCACCAGCGGGTCGTTGAGCAGCGCGAAGTCCGTTTGACCTGCACGCAGAGAAGCGAGGATCGCGGTCTCGTCCGGCAGCACCGAAATGGTGATGCCGTCGACGCCGACCTTGCCGCCGGCCCAGTTGGTGTTGGGGCTCAGCACTTCCTTCTCGTTGGGTGCCCACGAGTCGAGTTTGAACGGGCCCGAGCCCACCGCGGTGGTCTCGATCGTGGCGATGCCGGAGGCAGGCACGATCGCGGCGTTGATCGTCGCCATGGCAACAAGGATCGGCGCGTCA
>JBKJTB010000208.1:0-9914 GCA_046594305.1 Devosia sp.
TGCGCTCGAGGGTAAGCACCACGCGGCCTTTCGGACTCACCGCAAGCGTGAGCAGATTGCCGACCAACAGCGCTACCTCCGGCGTAAAGTAATAACCGGCGATGGCGATGTTGGGCGAGGCGAGGACTCCCACCAGAGCGCCGTAGGCGACCCGCCAAAACTTCGTCTGGGGCGCGGTGAGCGGTTCGGTGAGCATGACAAAGGCGAAGAAGAAGAATGGCGAGTTCATCAGTGCGAACTGCACTGACGTCGCCGCGTCTGAAATGTTGCCCGTCAATACGGTCGCTGCGAGATTGGCGACGGCGAAGGCGATTAGCAGGTCGAAGCGGCGCAATTTGCGCACAATCAGGAGGCCGCCGATGACCACCACGGGCATCAGCCACGACTGGCCTGAGATCCACCATGTCGCGGGGTGGTCAAGCAGAAGAGCCGGAAGGGCCACACCCAGCGCGGCGGGGTTAAAGATATGGCGGCGGCGCAGCGAGAAGATGAATTTCGATGCCATGGCCCAGGCTGAGGCAAAGACAATGGCGCCCGCCGCGGCCAGATTGCCGAGCGGCGCCGGGTCCATGATCAGGACAATGATCAGGCCGGTGATGTATACGCTCTCTATGTTGGGGATGGCGCCGAAGATGCGGGCGAAGATTTGGTTGGCGATCCAACCACCAGCGAGAACCAGGACGGCGGACATGCCCAGAGCCGTGGGATCGACGGCGATGACGTGGAGGATCCCGAGGACCAGCGCTACAGCAACTAGGGCCATGAGATGCCACAGGACCAGCCGGTACATGGTGATGCGATCGATGTAGCCATCGATGAAGGCGATCATTGCGTGGCGATCCTGCTGAACCCGGAACTCATGGTCGCCATGCCGTCGCGATCGATGGCGTAGCCCTCGAGCCCGGGTCTCGACTCGATGAAGCCGATGCCGTCCCGGCCCATAGCAAAGGCAGCGGTGGCGAAGCGGTCGGCTTCGTAGATGTCGGCCGCGACGACGGTGATGCTGGCAATGCCGTCGGGCGCAGGGCTAGCCGTGTGCGGATCGTAGATGTGGCGGCCACGGACATAGGCGCCGGAGGTCGCGATCCCGCCGTCACCGGGCACGAGCACCTTGACGATCTGCGTCTCTTCGAACGGGTTGCGAATGCCGATGCGCCACCGCTTCCCCCGTTCGTTGTAGCCCCGGCATTGGATGTCGCCGCCGGCCTCGATTAAGTAGTTGCGATGGCCGGCAGCTTCGATGCGTTGGGCAGCATTTCGGATGGCCCAGCCCTTGACCAGACCCGATGGGTCGACGCGTCTGTCGAGACGGCGAATATCGAAATATCCCATCGTCTCGTGCCGCGTCAGTTCGCACAGACCTAGCACTTCCTGCATCTCCGCACTGAGATCGTCGGAGGCGATTTCGCCCCGGTTCATCGCCGACAGTTCGCTATCGGGTTTGTAGGGACTGAAGCGCGCATCGATAGCCTCAAAGTGCTGAAGCGCCGTTTTGCATCCAGTTCCGCTGGCGTCACCGACGACTTCAACGGTGATCGGCATGCCCATGATCAGCTGCGTCTCACGCATTGGAGCCACCGGCCTGGACGAGGGCGTTTCCGAGCGAGCGGATGTATGCCTCGCTGGTCAACGTCGCCCCGGAGACCGTATCAACATTGGCACTGTCGGCAGTCATCACTTCCTGCTGCAGGATCGGCAATGCCTGGCTGTTGATGTAGCGTGACGTGCGACGGTCCTGCGGATAGTCGAGCACCTTGACCCTGGTGATCTGGTGGCCGGCCACCGTGACCTCTACCTGCACCCGACCATAGTAGGCGTTCTCGTTCGTGCCCGTGTACGTTCCGTCACGAAGACCCTTAGGGGTCGTGGGTGCGACGGTGGTGGATGCCGCTGGCTCAATGCCGGCGGAGACCGTCGCAAGGGGCCTAGAACGTGGCAGCGGCGGCAACGCCACCACTGAAGCGTCCGCGATAATTTGCGGCGGAACCGCGAGGGCCATCTGTGTGGGGGTCGCGATTGGCGCGATCGATACGACCGGCTCAGCCACTAACGGAGGGGTCATCACCGGCAAAGCGGTATCCATCGTCACCGCTGCCACACCTTCTTCAGGCGGACGGAAAACATGGTTGGCGGCGGCGACATAAACGCCGGATGCAGCGACGAAGGCGAGAGAAAACAGGGTCTTTTTCACGACACAGGCTCTTGCTGAGTTAAACGTTGCCGCACTCAGCGCTGCGAAACTTACGCAAACCTGACACCCCGCAGGCCGCTTCGTAAGGTTCGCGTCAGCAATCGCCACTAAGTCGAGGAGCGCACATCTTGCCGCTCTCGTCTGAAAGGACCCTCCATGTCTCGCTCTCGCCGCCACCTCGCGGTTGTTGCCGTTATCGCAAGCGCAGTCATCTTCTCGATGCCCGCTATGGCGACATCGACTGTCACCGTTACGCTCAACAATCAGCCCATCACGACCGATCTTCCCACCAATCTCGGCATGGCAATGCCAGGGGCGGACATGTCGAAAGCGGTAATGTCGGTGTCGGCATCGCCGAGCACCGTCCCTGCCGGCGAGGTGACGTTTGTCGCCTCCAACAAATCGGCCGACTTCACACATGAGATGATACTGGTCAAAATCTCGGACCCGCACGGCCAGCTTCCTTATGTGGCAACCGACACCAAGGTCGACGAAGAGGCAGCTGGCCATCTCGGCGAGGTCTCTGAACTCGATCCGGGTAAGGCCGGAAGCCTATCGCTGACACTCGACCCGGGCACGTACATGCTGTTCTGCAATCTGCCCGGGCACTACATGGCGGGGATGTGGACCATCATTACGGTCAAATAGCTCAGGCTATCGCGTCATCGACAACGTCGCGTAAGCTCGTGGACGGGAGGTCTGATGCGCATATTGCTGGTTGAGGATGACGACATGCTAGGAGGCGCCGTGCGCGACCATCTCGCCGCGCACGGGCATGCCGTCGACTGGATGACGCGGATCGCCACCAGTTCGGACGCGCGCGCTACCACGGCGTACGATCTCGTCCTGCTCGATCTCAATTTGCCTGATGGAAACGGGCTGGTTTTTCTGCGGTCACTGCGCAGGTTGGGCGACACGGTTCCCGTGATTATCCTCACTGCAATGGACCAGCTCTCCACGCGCATCGACGGCCTCAACGCTGGCGCCGACGACTATCTGGTCAAGCCCTTCAATCTTCAAGAATTGATCGCACGGGTATCGGCTGTCTCCCGACGCTACGCCGGCAACCCCAATCCCCTGACGAAGATCGGACCGCTGAGCATCGACCACGCGACGCGCGTCGCCCGCGTTGACGGACGAGTCCTTGATCTGACGTCGCGCGAATGGGCCATCCTCGACAAGCTCGCGGTACATCCTGGCCTCGTGGTGTCCAAATCGCAGATTGAAGACGCGCTGTTCGAGTTCGGCGCCGAGGTCGATAGCAACGCCGTCGAAGTCTATGTTAGCCGTCTGCGAAAGAAGATCGGGCACCCGCTGATCCACACCTCGCGCGGCATGGGCTATCGCCTGGCTGTCTCATGAGTACGGCTCCTAGCCTGACCCGCCGACTGATATGGACGCTGACGCTCGCCGCCGCGGTCCTCTGGCTGCTGTCTGCGCTTCTGGCAGCGAACACGTTGCGGGACCGGCTCACCAACGCATTTGATGGCGGCCTCCGGGAAACCGCGGAGCGCATCTTGTCACTGGCGGTCGATAGTCTCCAGGAAAATACCGGCGAGCCACTCATCTACGAGGCGCATGAAATCCCGTTGCTGGACGAGGGCGGTGACGAATACCTCGTCTATCAGGTCCGGGCCGCCAATGGGGCTGTTCTGCTGCGCTCGCACGACTCCCCCTTGGAACCCTTCGATGTGCCACTCGCCCAAGGATTTGTGGACTTCGGTCCGTGGAGAGTTTTTACCGTAGGTGATCCGAATGGCGTTGTGTTCACCCAGGTTGCCGAGAGCCTTGCTCGTCGAGCAGAGTCGCTGTGGACTAGCGTCTTGGCCTTACTGCTCCCGATCGGCCTTCTTGTCCCCTTATCGGCGGTTGGTATTTACTTCGCTGTTCGCTCGGGACTCCGTCCGGTCGCCCTGTTTAGCGCGCAGATCAGTCAGCGCCACGCAACTCACTTGTCGCCCGTCAGCGACGACGGTCTACCGACCGAACTGCGACCGATAGCGAGCGCCGTGAACAGCCTCATTGCACGGGTCAGCGCTGCTCTCGATGCCGAGCGATCGTTCGCTGCCAACAGCGCACACGAGTTGCGAACGCCGATCGCCGGCAGCCTGGCTCAGACCCAGCGGTTGATAGCCGAGCTTGCGATAGGTCCGGCCTGGGATCGCGCAGTTCAGATCGAGGCCTCATTGTTACGCTTGCGACACCTGTCAGAAAAACTGCTGCAACTCTCTCGTGCGGAAGCCGGTATAGGTTCCGCGCCGCAAGCCGTCGACTTGCTGCCGGCTCTTCGTCTTCTGGTCGACGACATCGCTCGTTCGCTTGCTCCATCGAATCTGGTGGAATTTTCCATTGACCCGGGGGCCAGCCTGCGCGCCGCCATGGATGTGGACGCGTTCGGTATCGTTGTGCGCAATCTTCTAGAGAATGCCAGGCTCTACGGACCGACCGGCGAGCCGATACGGGTCCATGTTCGAACCGGCATCATTGAGATCAGCAATGGTGGTTCTGCCGTGCCACCCGATCAACTCGTGAACCTCACCAGTCGGTTCGTGCGCGCAACGAGCGATCACCAGGGATCTGGTCTCGGCCTTGCCATTGTCGAAACGCTGCTGCGGCAGGCTGGCGGCGCTCTGGCTCTCGAGTCGCCCCGGCCAGACCACACTGACGGATTTTGTGCCCGTGTAGTCTTGCCGGCTTAGCGGGAGCGCGTTCACGCTTCAGCGAACCACCCTGAATTCGCATCTCAGTCGCGTGGATGGCTCGACGATACCGGCATTCCAGTCGCTGCCCCCCATTCCGTCCGGCTAGAGGCGAAAAACCGCAGTCTGTCAGCTTGGCGTAAGGGAGCGGTGCGAAGAGAGCGGCGAAATTACCGAAAGGCTTGCTGAAAAGAACATGAAGCAACTCATCCTCGCAATTTTCTTGATTGCCTTTCCGGTCGCCCTGTTTTCCGGCTACCAAGTCTATTCGTCGAGCCACACCCCGCTGAGGACGGTCGGTCTCGGGGACCTTTCCTACTTGTCCACTATCGTGGGCGACGCTCAGGCGCTGGTGGGTCAGGGCGACATGATTGGCGCGGCCCGACGCATGACCGATTTCGAGTCGGCGTGGGATCAGGCCGAGACTGCAATTCGTCCGCTCAACTCGGCACAGTGGGGAAATATCGATGATGCGGCGGACACCGCGCTGCATGCCGTCCGTTCGGCTTCCCCGAAAGTGGACAGCGTTACCGCAGCGCTCGCAACGCTGACAGCAGAGCTCAACGATCCGAGCCGGACTCCATGAACAAGGAAACGCATCTCATGTTGGCCATCGATGGACCACAGTCCACCTACAATCGTGTGCCGCGTGTCACTCCAGAGTTCTGGCTCATCAAGCTGATGGCCGTGACCATGGGCGAGACAGCCGCGGACTACCTCAGCGTCCAACTTGGCTTGGGGTTGACACTGACGTCATTGGTCATGACCGTCGTTCTTATCGCCGCTTTGGCTTTGCAATTTCGCCAGAAGCGCTACCGGCCCGGACCATACTGGCTGGCGGTCGTCCTGATCAGCATTGTCGGCACGCTCATAACCGATAACCTGGTCGACAACCTGCACGTACCCCTTGAGGTTACGACTACGCTCTTTGCGGTCGCGCTCGCCTTGACCTTCGGGATTTGGCTCCGCTCCGAGGGCACGCTTTCGATCCACTCGATCATTACCACCCGTCGAGAGGCATACTACTGGCTGGCTATCCTGTTCACGTTCGCACTCGGGACCGCCGCCGGGGATCTTGTGGCCGAGCAGTTTGCACTCGGCTACTTGAGCGCCGGGATTCTGTTCGGCATGGTCGTCGCCTCGCTGAGTATTGGCTACTTCTTTCTCAAGCTAAACGGCATCCTAGCGTTCTGGTTGGTCTATATCCTCACGAGACCGGTGGGGGCATCTTTCGGTGACCTGCTATCGCAGCCCCGCCAGTATGGTGGTGTTGGGCTCGGCACCGTGATGACCAGCGCGGTGTTTCTGGCGGTGATCGCAATCGTGGTGATCCATATGTCCTTGCGGGATAAGGCTGACGAAATTGTCTTGATCCCAGATTGAGTCACATCGTCGTGTCACAACCCTGACTTGGGCCTCTTGGTGAGCGTAGCGAGGACAGACTGACTAACACATGATGAGTGGCCCACCCCGAACTTGAGTGACCACTTTCAGGCGCGCGAAGCGGACCTTACGACGAGCAGTGAAGAGCCCACTGGGTCATGACCTCTCGACGCTTTTGCAGAAAGTCGGTGCGCTTGTAGGCAAGCTCGGCTCCGTCCCCGAGAGAGTGGGCAAGGCACGCCTCGACAACTTCACGCGGGAAGTCCGTTTGCTCGGCCGCCCAGTCGCGAAACGATGAGCGGAAGCCGTGAACCGTGCTGCCGTCGTCGCGGAGGCCGCGGAGCAGCTGCAGCATTGCCATGTTGGAGAGCGCGTGGCCTGACGGATTGGGGAATAAGTATTTGCTGCCGGAGGGATTGCCTGCGAGCGCCAACGCTTCGTCGGTGAGCGGCACGCGGTGCTCGCGGCCAGCCTTCATGCGACCGGCAGGAATAGTCCAGACCTTCGCCTTGCGGTCGATCTCCGAGTGCGTCGCTTCGCGGGTCTCGGTCGTGCGAGCACCAGTCAGGATCGTGAACATCAGCGCCCTGGCACTGATACTCGCGTTCTTGCGCAACTCGGCCATCAGCTTCGGTACGTTCTGGTACGGGACGGCCTTGCCGACGGTCGGTCGGGCGCGTCATATTTTGCCCGCCGCCGAGGGATCGCGCCAGTATCTCCCGCGTTGGTCCGCTTCAAGGATCAGCGATGACAACTTCCGACTCCACTGACGAAATCGATCGATACATCTGGTGGCGTCGCCCCAAGCCGTACACTCGCATCGAGATCCTCTGCGATGTGGCTGTCCACTGTCTTGGCATTGTCGTCGCCATCCTGGCGGGTGGAACGCTGCTGATTGTAGCGGCCCTTCGAACCGCCCCTGAACAGACGCCGGCCATCGCCATTTATGTAGGCTCTCTCGTGGCGCTGTTCGTGGCCTCGCTCGCGTTCAACATTGCTCCCATCGCGCCGATCAAGCGGTTTCTGGCACGGCTCGATCAGGCTGCGATCTTTCTACTCATCGCCGGCACTTACACGCCGGTCTTGGCGATGCTTTCCGGCACGCCGACCGGGCCGCTGATGCTCACGATGGGGAGGCTCTGTCATCGGCATCGCACTGAAGCTATTCGTACCTCAGCATTTCGGCCGGCTTGCCCTGATCCTATAGGCTGGCATCGGCTGGAGTGGGATCGCCGTCTTCAATTCGCTCGCACAGGCTCTGCCTCCAAGCACGCTTTGGCTATTGCTTGCCGGCGGGGTCGCTTACTCCTCTGGAATCATCTTCCACGTGTGGGAGAAGCTGAACTTTCACAAGGTACTCTGGCATTGCTTTGTAGTTTTAGGAGCCAGTCTGCATCTTTTGCCCATCCTCGACTGTATGGTCCTACGCAGATTGTAACTGCGCTACGCCAACGGGCCAGTGGTCATCCGTCGATCTGCTCCGTGGCCCTCCTTGGGCTCTATCGGCCCGAGAAGAGCTTTGCATCTTTAGCCTCGACGTAGCGTCCAGTACCATCCAAATCGAACACTCGTAGATCCGCAGCGTGTCCGTCGGCGCGCAAGCGAGTGATAATGGCTAAAGTGTCGAGGACCGCGGCGTCACGGGTGGCGTATGGCGGCCCCGAAACCCCGCTACAGGCAACCTCCCATCCTCCTGCGACCGGCGAAATCTCGTACCTGAAGGCGGCCACTCTATGGCTCCTATATCTCGGAGGAGTAACGGCGACCTGACCCTTTCGTTCACCGCACACCAACACTGTCGGACACTACTCCGCCCTTTGGCGCGGAACGGTTACCCACAGCTTCCGTTGTCAAGCGAAGCCGCGCCGCGGGCGCGCCGAACGAGTGAGATGACAATGCGAACTGTAACAGGACTTTTCGATACGTACGACCATGCCGCCAGCGCTGTCCGCTCGCTAAAGGATGCGGGGATTGCAAGCGATGACATTTCGATCGTCGCCAATAACGCTTCAGGGACAGTGCATGAGCACAACGACGAAGGCGGTGGCGCGGCCACCGGTGCTGGGCTCGGCGTAGCCACCGGCGGCGGCATCGGTCTCCTAGCGGGCCTCGGTGCTCTCGCAATTCCTGGGATCGGCCCGGTGGTGGCCGGGGGGTGGCTTCTGACGACCGCGATTGGTGCCGCCATCGGACTTGCCTCCGGCAGCATCGTCGGGGCCTTGTTGAAGGCCGGAGTCTCAGAGGACGACGCGCACGTCTATGCCGAGGGCATCCGTCGCGGCGGCACGCTGGTTACTGCCCGGATTGATGAAACCCGAGCAGAGGCCGCAGATGCAATTCTTCGCAACTCGAGCGGCGTGGACATCGCCGCCCGTCGTGGTGAGTACGCGAGCGAAGGCTGGGATAAATTTGATGAGGAACGCACCGACGTCTACTCGCCGACGCCGCGCATCGTGCCTCCGATCGCCGATCTCGGTCGCAACTAGACTAAAGGAGCGGAAGTCCACTCAACTCTGACGTCCACTCAACTCTGACGCTTGAAGCTGGCACGGGGCCCCTCAATGGGGCCCCGTGCAGTATTCGCAGCGCTACTTATAACATGCAATTCGCGCCCCGACGTGCCAAGCTCGGTCAAAGCGGAGGACCTTACGATGGATCGGAAATGGTGGGTCGATAGAGTTCTGCCTGGCATCGTGGGCGCCGCAATCTTCTTCGTCGTGCTCATCATTCTGGGTGCCGTCACCGGCGGCGGCACCGTACGCCTTCTCGGCGGGGTGTCGGGACCGCAGCTGGAAGCAGCTGTGTCGACAGTGCAAGCCATGCCAGGGCCAAAGGGAGAGCCAGGTGCCCAGGGCCCAGCTGGTGCTGCTGGCCCGGAAGGAATCGCAGGTCCAGTAGGTCCCGCCGGTCCAACGGGTGAGGCCGGTCCCGTGGGCCCCGCAGGTGGCACCGGTCCGGTCGGACCTTCTGGTCCTAAAGGTGATGCTGGGCCCATTGGCCCGAAAGGTGACACGGGACCCGTCGGCCCTGTCGGCCCCAAGGGGGACGCCGGTCCTGCTGGACCGAAGGGTAACGTCGGACCAGTCGGTCCTGCCGGACCCAAGGGCGACGCTGGGCCAATCGGTCCCAAGGGCGATCCCGGACCTGTAGGACCCGCGGGACCAGTCGGAGCGGCCGGGGCTGCGGGAGCCATTGGCGCCGTCGGACCTGCGGGTCCTCCCGGGCTTCCCGGCAAAGAGGGTCCGCCAGGCCCAACCGGCCCCAAGGGGGAGGATGCCCCTCCGCCCCTGGACATATCATCCTCAGAGGAGCCGCTTAGCGCCCCGTAGGCGCGCGCAAGCGAGCTTCGAGGACGTCAAAGTGAATGACCAGTCTCAGCCAAGTCGGTCGAGGAGAGCCGTCAAGATTGGCGAGAAGTCTCTTGAGCTCGGCGCGACGGTTTTTAAGCTCTCGCAGGATCTCCGACGAGCGACTGCCTCGAGCGACTAAGAGATGAAGTTTGCGGTACGCGCGCCGGAGTCTCGCCACGTGCCCTGCCGCATCTTCCGCCTGTATTTTGGTCATGTTCGCTAACCGTCGCCAAGAGGGTCGCAGTCCTCGCGGCCTATGTGCCCGGCTTCCTCGAGATGGGCGAACGTCGC
>JBKJTB010000411.1:0-18157 GCA_046594305.1 Devosia sp.
AACACGACCTCCCTGACCGACCTGTACGAGACCAGCCGCGCCGAGGGCTTCGGCCCCGAGGTCAAGCGCCGCCTGGTCATCGGGGCCTATGTACTGTCGGCCGGATTCTACGACGCCTACTACGTCCGGGCCCTGAAGGTCCGCCGTCGCATCGCCGAGGACTTCGACAAGGTCTGGGGTCAGGTGGACGCCATCCTGACGCCCTCCACCCCGTCGGCCGCCTTCGCCATCGGCGACAGGCAGATCGATCCGGTGACGATGTACCTCAACGACGTGTTCACGGTGACGGTCAACATGGCCGGCCTGCCGGGCATCGCAGTGCCGGCGGGCAAGGACTCCAGCGGCTTGCCGAGGCCTGCAACTGATCGGCAAGCCGTTCGACGAGGAAACGCTGTTCGCAGCGGGGCGCGTCATCGAGCGGTGCGCGGCGATGGATTTCTCGCCGACGAAGTGGTGGTGAGCATGGCCGACGACATCTTCTCGACCGCCGATTTCAAGGACGTCCCCAAGGACATGTCGAAACCGCTCCAGGCGCTGTGGTGGATCCGCAAAGGCGAGTTCCGCGTCGGGCCGGAATGGGAAGAGGCGCACGTCATCGTCCAGGCGATGGAGGGCGTGTCCGAGTTCGACTGGGTCCACGCGCTGCTGCACTGGATCGAGGCGGATATGGGCAATGCGGATTATTGGTACCGGCGCGCGGGGAAGCGGCGCACGGCGCCGAGCGTCAAGGCGGAATGGGAAGTGATCGCCCAGGCGCTGTCGGGCGTGACGAAGCACTAGGGCCAGTCGTACTAGCTCGGGGCCTCACCAATCCCTCAGTTGTCATCCCCAGGCTTGACTCGGAGCCCCGCGCACCTATTTGGCAGCCTGCAAAGACTCAAAATTGACTCGCCGACAGTCTCGGCCTGTGCAAGCAATTCGGTTGTAATGCGGACAACCAGGGGATTTGCTATGCCGCTCGCCGATATTCATCACGCGATTGCCCAAGAATTTCGCGACTCGATCGCTGTCGCTTTTAACAGCAAGCAATGGAACGCCCTCGTGGGTGAGGTCGTTCGACTTTCTTTTGGACCGTTCATGGTAACGTCGCAGCCGTCAATGCTGCCGGGGATTGTCTTCGATGCGACCATGGACGCGCCGGGTGGCGTCATAGTCAGTGTAACCTCGAAGGACTCCATCGCCGTTGGCGGCCTCGAACTGTCCGTGACGCTGCGAGCTGATGGCGTTGCCACCGGCAATCTTGCAACCTACAGAATCCGGTTCGCCGCCATGGTCGCAAAACTGGCAGTCAAGAATGGCATCGTGACGCTGGAGCCGACCAATGGCTCGAAATACGTGACTTACCCGCCCGACATCACCGATCCAGACCGGCCACTCCACATCGACTACCTGACGGCGAATGCGGGCTGGACAGCCGAGGAACTGGACTACTATCTCCAGCAGATCGAACCGGGCGTCGGCTACCAGATCGTTTCCGCTTTCATCTCCGACGCTTTCACGGAGATGGAGATATTCAACCTCGCATCTTTGTTCCCTGGAATCTCGTTCCGGGGTGAGTTTACGATCAAAGATCTGACAGTGCCCACTGGCGAACAACTTGTCTGTTTCGCGCCGGACGCCTTCACTAAACTCGATCCCACCGAATGCGCAAAGGACGAAGTCGCGAGTCACATCGTGATGAAGGGCAGCGTCGCAGCAAACGATATCGACGGCGTTGTCACTGCGGCTACGCCGTCGATCAAAGCCCGCAAGTACTACGAGCAGAACCCACTCGGCGCGAATATCGGTCAAATTTACGGATATATGCCGCACAACGTCCTGAACCAGCTGTTCAATCCGGAACTTACGCTGGTGAAGGACACGACAATGACTGTAGTCGAGGACTCCGGCGAACACCGCGTCGGCCCGTTTATGGTGAAACACTTCGTCCAGATGAAGCTGCGCGGCATGTTAGCACTGGGCCCCTCGATGAACGGTCCCATCGTCGACGTCGTGGCGGCGTTCTACACCTACACTGCCATCGACATCGATCTGAAGATCGGTCGTTTCCGCACCGACCTAGTCTCTGCTAATGCAAGGGTTGACTACGAACTTAACTATGACGGCACCCTGTATTCCGACCTTCCGAGCGGTAATCTGGGTTTTGTCGGCGAATTTTATGACCCCAAAAACTTCGACTATAAAGTTGGACTCAACACCCCGTTGCCGGGCGTCATGGACAAGGTCATGACTTGGTTCGTCAATAGCGTCTGCAAACCGGTCGTACGGATATTCGTGACGGCAATCCTTGTGACGGTGACTTGGCCCTTCATGTCACGCTTCTCTCTGCCGTCGAACGGATCAGGGGCTGGAGCTAGTGGGCTATTTCACCCCTGACCGGCAAAGCATGACCGTTGCTGTGTCGCCTCGTCCGATGGCGGACGGCTGAGCTGACTCCCGCGCTGATATGAGTTGGAGGAGGCCGTTGAAACAGGCCTCCTCTTTCGTCAGCACCTCGGAGTCGAGGTCGATGATGCGCTACCGCCGGTTGGCCCGGTTGGGTGGCCGGGTCTACGCCCGGCCATGACGGTTGAGAGGGCGGCGCAAGGTGTGAGTTGGGTCCCAGCTTTCGCTGGGAAGGCACCGGGGGCGGGGCGGCTCCGGGAGCCTAAGCCTTCAGCCAAGTACCGCCAGCTTTAGCGCCTCGTAATCGTCTAACAGATGGTCTGGCGCTTGCGTTTGTGCAGTCGGGATTCCTCTCCCGTTTACGGGGGAGGGGAACCACGCGTAGCGTGATGGAGGGGAGCCTCCGCACCGAACGCTCGCCTTGCGCCCGGACGGGGTGGGCAGTGTCGGCCGCGATCGAGCAAGCGGCCCCCCCCCTCCACCGGCTTCGCCGGTCCCCCTCCCCCGCAGGCGGGAGAGGAATCCCGACTGCGGGTTCTCAGGCTATGACCGCTCGTCTTAGGCCATCGTAGTCATCGAACAGAAAATCCGGTGTGTGGCTCTCCAGCGCCCGCCGCGAATTGTAGCCGAACGTCATCACCCCCGCGGTCAGCCCCGCTTGCCGTGCCGCGTCGATGTCGCGGATTTCGTCGCCGATGGCGATGGTTGTGGTGGGGGATTGGCGGAGGGTGCGGAGGACGGCGGCGAATTTTTGGGCTTTGCCCCAGAGGGAGGCGCCGCAGGCGTAGTGGTCGATGAGGCCGGCGGCGGGGCCGAGGACGTGGCGGACGTTGGCTTCGGCGTTGGAGCTGACGAGGGCGAGTTTGACGCCCGCGTCATGCAGCGCAGAGAGCATGTCGGAGGCGCCGGGGAAGAGGCGGATGTCGTGCATGCCCTCGGCGAAGAGCCTGTGCATGTAGAGCGTGATCGCCGGGAGTTTCAGCATCGGGACGCCGAGGTGATTGAGGGCTTCGCGGCTCGACAACTCGCGCAGGGACTCGATTTCCTCGGGCTTGACCCGGTTGAGGCCGAAATGGTCGGCGGTCTGGTCCAGCGAGGCGATGAACCAGGGGAAGCTGTCGGCAAGGGTGCCGTCGAAATCGAAGATGGCGAGGGAGAAGTTCGGCATGGGCCGCGTGTGTGCCGCCTTCGGCAGCGGAGGTCAATGCATCAGGCGGTGCGGAAGGCGCTGGTTCGGGTGCGGAGGAGGGCGATGCCCATGACGGCGTACCAGAGGGTCTGTGGATAGGCGACGACGCGTTCGATGATGCCGCGGCCGAGGCCGAAATAGGTGCCGGTCACGTAGAGGACGAAGGCGGTGAGCGAGAGTGCGCCCACGGCGATGCTGAAGGTCCCGAGGCCGCGCGCGTCGTGGCGCAGGAGGACGACGCCCAGCAGGATGAAGCCGACATTGGCGAGCGTGAAGTCGGTGAGTGCGCCCAGTGCATGGAGGGGCAGATTGACGTTGTAGGCGAAGATGCCGGCCATCGACGTGCCGAGGCCGCCGATGATCGCGAGGGCGAGGCCGGTCGCGGTCATCCAGCCGCGCGGCCAGGCCCGCCAGGTGAGCAGCGCGCCCAAGGCGGACAGCATGCCTTGCAGCGCGAGACTGGCGTTGAACACGAGGTTCAGCGGCGAGCAGACATAGGCGGTGCCATCGGGCGAGGTGTTGGCGGCGCCGCAGACGGTGGCGCCGAGGACGCTGATGTCGTCGAGGACCATCGAATATTGGGGCCAGGCCAATTGGGCGACGAGTTGGCCGAGGAAGAATTGCAGGCAGAGGACCCACAGGATCGCGCCGAGACGGACAGATGCTGACACGCGAATTCCCCTGTGATGCCGAAGGCTAACCCCGGAAGCTGACGACGGCGCCATCACGAATTTCGGCGCTGATGTTGTCGGTGAGCTTGTTGACCGTCACGTCGATTTCCATGCCGAGATAACTCTTGCGCTCGCCGCGGAAACTGCCGGCGAGGGGTTTGGCCTGGCGCGGGTCGCGGGCGACGCCGACGCGGATCAGGTCGCGATTGCCGACGATGCCGTTGGTGGGGTCGAACTCGACCCAGCCGGCGCCGGGCAGGAAGATCTGGACCCAGGCGTGGGTGGCGCCGGTGCCGAGGATTTTGCCTTGGTCGCGGGCGGGCACGTAGATGTAGCCGGTGACGAACCGGGCGGCGAAGCCGAGGTGGCGGGCCGCTTCCATCATCAGCAAAGCGAAGTCGCGGCAGGTGCCGAGCTTGCGCTCGAGGGTGAAGGCAGGCGGCTGCGTGCCCGGGTCGCTGCGGCGGGTGTAACGGCAGGTTTCGCGCACCGCGAGGGTGAGGGCGAGGAGCAGCTTTGCGGTGTCGGCGACGCCGTCAGAGGGCACGAGTTTTCGCGCCCAGGCCTCGACCGCCGGGTCGGGGTAATGGATGTGGCGATAGGGCTCGATGTCGACGAGGGTGTCCGGGTCGTACTCGAAGGGCCACACGCGCGCGGCGTCCTCGGTGTGGAAGTGCGGGCCGGTCTGGGGCGTGTGTTCGAGGCTGATGCTGCTCTCAAAGGTGAGGTCGAGCGCCGGCTGGTCGAAGTTTACGAGCGCGATCTGGTTGCTGAAGACGTCGTGGATCCAGGTGACGTCGGAGGGGGCCGGGGTGACGGTGTGCTCGGCGAGGATCAGGCGCTGCTCCTGGCTGTCGCG
Source organism: Devosia sp. (assembly GCA_046594305.1). Lineage (GTDB taxonomy): Bacteria > Pseudomonadota > Alphaproteobacteria > Rhizobiales > Devosiaceae > Devosia_A. Next base: position 5,105 of record JBKJTB010000411.1, read on the forward strand.
CGGGCGGAACAGCCAGCGGTGCTCGCCGAAGCCGACGGGCTCGCTGTAGCGATAGATGGTTCGGTGGTGAACTTTGAGGATGCTCATTGGTTCATCAAACGGGCATCCGGTGCGCTGGTTGCGCATGGAACTACACCTGACCTTGCGGGTTGCTGGGCATTCCAGTGGGGAACACCATGAAATTCCAAGTCGGCTCCGAGCTGATCTACACCGCCGTCCGCGACACGACGCTGATTCTCAATGTCGAAGCGCAGCACGTCCCGGGCCAGCAGGTGCTGCGGGAGAATTTGAACTTCATCCCGTTCGTGCCGTCCGAACCGCACATCATTCTTGAAACCGGCAACCGCTACCGGCGCGTGCTGTTGCAGGCCGGGCGCTATTCGATCCGCTATGAAGCGGAGGTTGAGACCAATCCGGTGCTGGAGCAGTCGCAGAACGTCGGTGAGGTGCCGGTGGCATCGCTGCCGCTCGACGTGATGGCGTATCTGTTTCCGTCGCGCTACGTCGAATCGGACCAGCTGGCGCGCTTCGCCTGGCGGCGATTCGGCGATGCGCCGCAGGGCCATGCGCGGGTCGAGGCGATCTGCGACTGGATCAAGCGCAATGTCGACTATCTCGAGGGCTCGAGCCACGGCAGCACCTCGGCCTACGACACGTTCACGACGCGCGCCGGGGTCTGCCGCGACTTCGCGCATCTGGGGATCACGTTCTGCCGCGCACTGGGGATTCCGGCGCGGTTCGTGTCGGCCTATGGCTGGAAGCTCGAGCCGCAGGATTTCCACGCGGTGTTCGAGGCCTATCTCTCGGGCCGGTGGTATCTGTTCGACCCGACCAAACTGTCGCCGACCGAAGGCGTGATCCGGATCGGGGTCGGACGGGACGCCGCCGATACGGCGTTTGCGACGTATTTCGGCGAGCTGCAGAGCGATCCCAAGCGGGTGTGGGTCTATGAGGTCACGGGCGAGGCCGAGGACATGCCGCAACAGGCGGTGAGCCTGACTGCGACCTGATGCCGGGGAGGTGGCAGGCCTCGCAGCCCCGAAGGGATTTATCTGCGAAGCCCGCTCCGATGAAACGACGCTCACGGCGAGCGGTTCCTTTGGTCTAGCCGCGATTGTCGACTTCGCTGCGCACCAGTTCGAGCCCGCGGCGGGTGATGCGGTAGGGCTGGCCGTCCTGCGAGGCGATGGCCTTCTTGCGCTTCAGCTTGCGGAACAGCAGCGTGTCGATGGTCGGCATGCGCCAGCCATCGCGATTGTAGAGTTCGAGCGCCGCGATGCGGCCTTTGGGAGTCTTCAGCGGCTTAATGATGCCGCCCTGAGCGAGGGCATGCAGCACCCGCTGTTCGTCTCTGGAAATGTCCAATTGGTGGTGACCCGGGAAATGCGCGACGGCGCAAATGCACGAGGCCCCGCCCGCATCACGCTCGGCGGCGCCTTGTTCCCAACAGCCTCATCCACGGTGGGATGAGGCCTAGCAGGTCTCCACAATGCTAGACATGGTTCGTACCCCGGCGGACCGATCGGCGCGTCCGCTGAATGTTGGCTCAATAGCGCGACTTGAAATGCGCGTCTAGGCGGGCGGCAGGGCGGCGGGTGCCTGCTCGCCGAGGTCGCCGGGCAGCGATTTGATGTACTGGTAGAGCGAGCGCGCCTCGACATCGGTGAAGGCGTGGACGTTGTACCAGGGCATCGGCGGGGCGGCCTGGAAGGTGTCGGAGAAGGCAACCCAGTCGTCCTCGCTCATGTCCTTGACGGTGAGCCGGAGGTTCTTGGCGAAGGTCTTGCCCCACGGTCCTTCGAAGCCGGCCGGGCTGCCCTTGAGGGCGACGCTGGCATCAACCTGGCCGCCGCTCTCATTGTAGCCGACGGTATGGCAATCGTGGCAGCCGCCGATCGTGGCGATGTGGGCACCGTAGTCGACGGAAACTTCCTGGGCAGTGGCACCGGCGGCGGACAGAGCAAGGCCGGCCACGGCAAAGACGAGATGACGTATCATGATGATTTCCCTCAAGATATCATCGCATTAGCGACGCAGCGCGAGGCTACTCCCGCACGCGTGAAGGAAACAAGACAGCGCGCGGTTGAAATCGGTGGCCACCACGTGCAAACCAGTGGCGACGATCCCGACAGTTGCGAGCATGCCAGTGACCAAAGCCCCCGCCGATTGCACGAGCAAGGAAGACGTGCGTGCCGAACTCGATCGCATCGACCAGGCGCTGCTGACGCTGTTCGCGGAGCGGCACCGCTATGTGACGCGCATGGCCGAGATCAAGACCGATCCGCATGAAGCGTACGACCCGGCGCGGATCAACGCGATCCTCAGTAAGCAGCGGGCGCGGGCGGAAGAACTGGGGCTCGACGAGGACCAGGCGGAACTGATCTGGAAGACGCTCATCGACTGGAACGTGAATTACGAGAAGGGTATCATCGTGGCCCGGCGCGGCAGCAAGCAACCCTCCTGATGTCTCTCAACCTCCTCATTCGCAAAGCGATTCCCGGCGAGATCGAAACCCTCGCCGATATCGCGTTCGTTGCGTGGGAGCGCGACCTGTTGCCGTTTCTCCACGGTTCGGCCGCGTCGCGCGATGCAGAACGCAACCGGCTGAGCGCGGCGGCGCGCGACGGGCTCGACCGCATCATCGTGGCCGAAGTGGACGAGGTGGCCGTGGGCTGGTGCCAGCGGGCGCGCGGCAGGGCCTACATCCCGTTCCTGTTCGTGACGCCACTGCTGCAGAATCAGGGCGTGGGCTCGGCGCTGCTCAGGCGCATGGAGTCGTTCATCGAGCTCGAGGGCGCCGACCGCATCCAGCTCGATACGCTCGCCGACAATGTGCGGGCGGTGAATTTCTACCAGCATCAGGGCTATCAGATCCTGGCGCTGAAGACCGAAGGCCCGCCGGGGCGGGAGACGCAAATGAGCGTAAGGCTCGAAAAGCGGCTCGATCCGTGGCACGGGCCTATCGACGACATCGGATGACAGTCGAGAGTCTTGCAGCTTGGGTCGGGATAATCGTTGGAGTTCTGTCTCTGGCGGCGATCGCGTGGTCGGCCGTGCAATACGTCCTCCTGCGACGCCGCGAGGTTGCCCACCAAGAATACCAGCGGTTCTTTGAAATTCTGGACCAAGTGGGCAAACCCGGAGGTTCCATAGCGTCGAAAATGGGGGCCTTCTACGAACTGCGAAAATATCCCGACTACAAAGATGTGATCGTCAGAATATGCCGTGAGGTAGAGGTGGCCGGAGATTCCGCAGGACCTCTCAAAGCTGAGATGCTCGCGACGGCCAAATACCTTGAAGGACCATACTCTAAGCCATGACCCTCATCGACACGCGTACGCCCAACCCCAAGAGCTTCATCAAGGGCCAGACGGGCGATTGGGAAGTGATCATCGGCATGGAAGTCCATGCGCAGGTGACATCCGAGTCAAAACTGTTCTCGGGGAGCTCGAACGAGTTCGGCCGGCCGCCCAATTCCAACGTCAGCTTCGTCGACGCGGCGATGCCGGGCATGCTGCCGGTGATCAACGAGGAGTGCGTGCGGCAGGCGGTGCGCACCGGGCTCGGGCTGAAGGCCGCGATCAACAAGCGCTCGATCTTCGATCGCAAGAACTATTTCTATCCGGATTTGCCGCAGGGCTACCAGATTTCGCAGTTCAAGGACCCCATCGTCGGCGAGGGCGTTGTGCTGCTCGACATGCCCGAGGGGCAGATCGAGATCGGCATCGAACGGCTGCATCTCGAGCAGGACGCCGGCAAGTCGATCCATGACCAGCATCCCAATATGAGCTTCGTCGACCTCAACCGGTCGGGCGTGGCGCTGATGGAGATTGTGTCGAAGCCCGATCTGCGTTCGTCGGAGGAGGCCAAGGAGTATCTGGGTAAGCTCAGGACCATCCTGCGCTACCTCGGCACCTGCGACGGCAATATGGAACAGGGTTCCATGCGGGCCGACGTCAACGTTTCGGTCAGGAAGCCGGGCGGCGAGTTCGGCACGCGCTGCGAAATCAAGAACGTCAATTCAATCCGCTTTGCCGGACAGGCGATCGAATACGAAGCGCGCCGCCAGATCGACATTCTGGAGGATGGCGGCAAGATCGACCAGGAGACGCGGCTGTTCGATCCGAAATTGAACGAGACGCGCTCGATGCGGAGCAAGGAGGAGGCGCATGACTATCGCTACTTCCCCGATCCGGATTTGCTGCCGCTCGAATTCGACGATGCGTTCGTCGAAGCGCTGCGGGCAGGGCTGGCGGAACTGCCGGACGACAAGAAGGCCCGGTTCGTGGGCACGTATGGGCTCAGCCCGTATGACGCGATGGTGCTGACGCTCGAACGCGAGAGTGCCGACTACTATGAGGCCGCGGTGGCGCATGGCGGCAAGAGCCGCGACGGCAAGGCGGTCGCCAACCTCGTGATGGGCGATATCTCGGCCTATGCGAACTCCGTCGGTCTCTCGATGTTCGAGACGCACATCACCCCGGCGCAGATCGCGGGGATCGTCGACCTCGTGGCGGACGGCACGATTTCGGGCAAGATCGCCAAGGATCTGCTGCAGGTCATCATCACCGACGACAAGACCGGTGACCCCGCCGCGATCGTCGAGGCGCGCGGCATGAAGCAGGTCACCGATCTCGGCGCGATCGAGAAGGTGGTCGACGAGATCATTGCGGCGAACCCCGATCAGGTGGCGAAGGTGCTGGCGAAGCCGACGCTGATCGGCTGGTTCGTCGGGCAGGCGATGAAGGCGTCGGGTGGCAAAGCCAATCCGCAGGCGCTCAACGAGATCCTCAAGAAGAAGCTGGGGCTCGAATAATGGCCGACCCCGCTCCCGCGCCGAAGTCGATCAAGGAGCGGGTGGAGGCGTCGCAGAAGGCGCAGGGGCCATTCTTCATCGGCGGCTTCATCACGCGCGCCATCATCATCCTGCCGGTAATCGCGACGACGGTGGCAGCGCTGGCGCTGATGATCTGGGGTTTCCTCGACACGTGGCACTTCGTGCGCGAACTCCTGTTTCCCACCGGGCATGCAATGAGCCGCGACGAAGCGCTGCTGCACGCGATCGAGATCGTCGACCTGTTCCTCCTCGCGACGGTGGTGCAGGTGGTGTCGCTGGGGCTCTACCAGCTCTATTTCAAGCAGGACCTGCAGCTTCCGGCCTGGCTGAAGATAACCGATCTCGACGACCTGAAGTCGAAGCTGGTGGGCGTGTCGATCACGGTGCTGGCCGTGTACTTCCTCGGCAAGGCGATCACCTGGGATCGAGGCATCGACATCCTCTATCTGGGCGGTGCGGCGGCGATGGTGATCGCGGCGCTGACCTATTTCCTGAGCAAGATCGACCGTCACGGGGAGTAGCGGCATGGCCAAGGGATATTGGGTCGTCCACCTCGATGTCGCCGACATGGCCGGCTACAAAATCTATCAGGACTTCGTGCGCCCGTTCCTCGCCGCCAACAGCGGCCGTTTCGTCATCCGCGGCGACGAGCAGTCGGTGGTCGAGGGCAGCGTGCGGCCGCGGACGGTGGTGGTCGAGTTCCCCAGTCTCGCGGAGGCGCAGCGCGTCTATCACTCGGCCGCGTATCAGGACGGTCTGAAGCTCAGGACCGGCGGCGTCAGCACGGCCGACTTTGCGATCGTCGAGGGTTTTGACGGGTGAGCGGGGAGCACGCTGTGGCGGGCGGCATTGTGCGCACGGGCGGGTGCCTGTGCGGGGCCGTCAGATATGAGGTGGAGGGAGAGCCCTACATCGCCGGCCTCTGCCACTGCACGATCTGCCGGAAGCTGACCGGCTCGCCGTTCTCGGCCACCGCGAACTGGCATGCCGGGCAGTTCCGGATGACCGGGGAGGTGCAGACCTATGAACGCCGATCGTTCTGCCCGACCTGCGGCGGTCGCTTGTTCTTTCTGTTCGACGGCGGCGTCGAGATTTTCCTCGGCACCCTCGACGCGGCCCCTTACGACATCGGGCCGACGCTCGAGGTCTGGACGATCCGCCGCGAGCATTGGCTGCCGCCCGTGCCGGGGGCGACGACACACGAGCAGGACCCTCCGCCGGCTGAGGGCTAAGCCTTCCCGACGTTGAGCTGCAGGCGCAGGGCGGGGTCCGCGTCGAGAAATTGCGGCTCGACCGTCGCGCCAACGGCATCGAAATAGCGGCTCATGAAGCTGCGGAACGACGCGGCAAGCGCGATGTCGGCGATGTTGAGGTCGCTCAACCCGACGGCGCGGAGGCGGGCGATATCGGCTGGCGTGATTCTTGAGGCATCGCGGGTGATCTGCTCGGCATAGGCGAGCATCTCGACCTGTTGCGGCGACAGCCCGGCGGTGCGGTAGTCGCGGTGGACGGCGATTACCTGCTCGCGGTCCATCAGCTTGCAGAGGCTGCGGAAATACATGTGCGAGCAGTAGCTCGACGGCACATGTTTGGCGGCGATGAAGGTGATGAGCCGGAAGTTGAGCAGCCCCAGGGAGAAGCCTTCGCGCAACTGGCGGAGGAGGTGTTCCACCGGCTCCAGCATGTCGGGACGGGCGGACCAGCAGCTCGTCGCTTCCATGACGACGCCCATCGAGGCGCGGTCGGACTCATAGCTCTTCGCGATCTCGCCGGTCGCCTCGGCCTCGGAAACGGTCTGCAGATACATGTCGGCTTCCTCCCGCGTGGACGCCGACGATAGCCCGGCCGCCGCGAACCGCAAGCGCCCGCATAAACTCAAGTTTATGCCCGTCGACCGGGGTGTCTATGGCGCCGGAACGTGCCCTGTGGCTCATGGATCGAAGCGGGCCGGCAGGTGTCGTTGTCTCCATCCGAGCCAATAAGCGCCGGTGCAATGACCTCAACGACGGAGAATTCCAATGATGTTCCGTACTCTTGGCGCGGCGGCTGTGATGCTCCTCACCACTTCGCTCTCGCAGGCCGCGTTCAATGCCAGCGACGTGGCGGCACAGCTCGCCAGCGATGGCTATACCAGCATCGAAATCAAGGTTGGCCAGAACATCGCCAAGGTCGAGGCGATCAAGGGCACCACCAAGATCGAGGTGACCTACGACATCGCCTCGGGCGATGTGGTGAAGTCGGAAACCCAGACGGTCGACACCGACGATAACACCACGCCGGGCGTCGAAATCAAGGATCACCAAGGTGGACAGGGCGACGATGATGGCCCAAACCATGACGTCAACGACGACAATGGCGGTGGCAACGACGATGGCGCCAACCCCGGTCATGGCGGCACGGCGCCCGGGCAAGACGATGGTCCGAACCACGACGTGAACGACGATAATGGCGGCGGCAACGACGATGGCGCCAACCCCGGTCACGGCGGCACGGCGCCAGGACAAGACGACGACCAGGGCGGGCACGGTCATGGCGGTGACGACGACGGCGACGACGACTGAGTTCGCGCAGCGACTGCAGAAATTGGGCGCGCGCCAGCGGTGCGCGCCCGGACTATCTCCGCTTGATGGACGTTACCCTGAGATGAACCGCCGCTCGTTCCTCATTGTCACCGCAGCGTTTGCGGCGCTGCCAGCGACCGCCGCGCGGGCCAGTGAGGACTATGTTGCCAACCTCGTCGAGCTGTTGAAGAAGCAGGGTTTTGACGAGATCACGGTGACACGGACGCTGTTGGGCCGTGTGCGTATTGTTGGCGTCAATTCCAATGAAACCCGCGAACTGATCTGTAACCCGCGGACCGGAGAGATTCTGCGCGACGTGCTGATCGCCGCTGATGGAACCGGCCAGACGGTCGTCGCGAGCAGCCGCTCCAAAGGAAGTTCCGGCAGCTCGGGCAAATCAGGAAACGCTGGCAGCAGCGGTGACGATGGTAACGACGATGACCATGGCAACGCCAAGGGCAAGAGCGACGACAACGAAGATCACGAGGACGGCGAGGACGGCGGAGGCAACGACGACAATTCGGAGCACGGCAACAGCGGGTCAAACGGTGGCGGCGGTGGCGAAAGCTCCGGGCACGGATCGGGACACGACGACTAGATTGGCGATAGCATGAGCCGCGTCTGGGTCATCGTGGGCATCCTCGCCATCCAAGTGCTGAGCGCGTTCTTTTTTATTTCAGACATCCTGTCGTCCTATGTCGGCTTCTGGACGGCGCCGCTCTCGTGGGAACTGCGCGAGCTGCTCGAGATCAGCGCGGCGATCGGCCTTGCGATCGGGGTGGGATTTGGCGCTTTGGCACTGGTGCACGCGCATCGCGAACGACGCACAGCAGAGGATCGTCTGCGAGTCGCCTCGGGAGCGTTCATGCAACTGCTGAACGAAAGGTTTGAGGCCTGGCGTCTGACGCCGGCCGAGGCCGACGTCGCATTGTTCGCGATCAAGGGAATGTCCACGGCCGAGATCGCGGCATTGCGCAAGACGTCCGAGGGCACTGTGAAGGCCCAGACGAACGCGATCTATCGGAAGGCCGGCGTAACGGGCCGGCCGCAATTGTTGTCGCTGTTCATCGAAGATTTGATGCCAGACGAAAACGCCGTCCGGGCGACGCTCATGCCGCCTGCACCGATGCCGGCCGTCCCTACGGAAGGCGACGCTAAGCCGGCTTCGGCATCCAGCGCTTGACCAGCCTTCCGTCGATGAAGACGAGGCCGAGGAAGATCACGAAAATGCCGATGATGTGGACGGCCTGGAAGCGCTCGTGGAGGACGAGCACGCCGAGCAGGATCGCCGAGATCGGGGTGATGAAGGTGTTGAGCGAGAGGTTCGTGGCGCCGACTTTTGGCAGCAGCCAGTAGACAAGCAGGAAGCTGAAGCTGGTCGAGAACACGCCGATGCCGAACAGGGCGCCCCAGGTTTCGATGCGGGTGATGACGGGGATGTCGATAAAGACTCCGCCCATGCCGAAGGAACCGGCGAACAGGCCGGAAATCGTCGGCCAGAGCAGCGCGACCGGGATCGAGACGAGTGCAGCGCCGGTCAGCGAGGCGGAGGCGGTGACGGTTGAATCGACGTTCTTGAAGCGGCGCGCATAGTTGAGGGTGAGGGCGTAGCAGACGGTGGCCCCGAGGGCGGCGAGGAGGCCGACGATCTGCGCCGAGGCGCCTTCGCCGAAGGATGGCGAGGCAAGGACGATGGCGCCCATGAAGCCGATGCCGACGCCGATGGATTTGTTCCAGCTGGCTTTCTCGCCGCCGGGCCAGAGCTGGCTGATGATGACGGTGGTCATCGGCGTCATGCCGTTGATGACGCCCACGATCGAGCTTGCGACGGTCATTTCAGCATAGGGGAAGAGGGCGAAGGGGATGGCGTAGTTGAGGATGCCGAGCACGAGGAACTGCGGGTAGAGGCTCCAGTCGCGCGGCAGGGGTTTTCTCGTGCCGAGGAAGAACACCCAGCAGATGATAGCGCCGATGGTGATGCGGCCGGCCGCGACCCAGAGCGGGCTGATCTCGCGGATCAGGATGGCGTTGAACAGGAACGAACAGCCCCAGACGGCGCCGAGAAGGATGATCAGCGCCCAATATCGCAATGGCATCGACGGTCTCCGAAAGCGCGAAACCTAGTGGTGCACAGGAGTCGGGTCGAGCCGATTTTGACGATGGGTGCGATCAAATCGAGTGATAGTCGTGGGGCGGAGGAGATTCACATGGGCAAGCTGATCGTCAGCAATTTCATCACGATCGACGGGCTTTACAGCGGCCCGGGCGACGATATGGGGGCGTTGTTCAGGCATCAGCACCCGGACTATGGGCGCGATGACGCTTTCGATTTCTACAATGTCGAGCTGCTGAAATCGGCGGCGTATCTGCTGCTCAGCCACACGGCGTTTCTGGGCAACAGGGACTATTGGACCGGGGTGCGGGGCAATCCGTCGTTTACCGACATTCGCCGCGAGTTCGCCGAGTTGATCGCGGAAAAACCCAAGCTGGTGATTTCGGACAAGCTGACGGCGGCGGCGACGGTGCCGTGGACCAACACCACGATTTTCAGCCGGGCGGACGGGGCGCGCGAGGTGGCGGCGCTGAAGGCGAAGGGCGGCGACATGCTGGTCATCCTCAGCCATCTGCTGTGGCAGGATCTGCTGGCGAGGGGGCTGGTGGATGAGCTGCATCTGACGGTGTTCCCGCTGATCGGTGGCGCGGGGACGCCGATGTTCGCGACGCGGCCGACGGTGCCGCTGAAGCTGGTGCGGACGCAGACCTGGCCGGGTTCGGGCAACGTGCTGATGGTGTATGAGCCGGGTGTTCGCGCTTAGGCGCTGGAGGGTGGCATGACCGACAAGCTGATGAATTTGTACTGGTCGTCGAGCGGACTTTATCCCGGCGAAGGCGAGATCAGCCCGTTCGATTTTACGGCGCGGGTGAAATCGGCGGCAAAAGCCGGATTCGCGGGCCTGAGCTTCTGGCACACGGATCTCGAGGCGATCTGCGCGAGGCGGCCGCTGAGCGAGGTGAAGCGCATCCTCGATGATAACGGGCTCAGCACCTTCGAGCTCGAGTTCATCGAAGACTGGTTCGTCGGCGGTGTGCAAAAGGTGGCGTCGGACAAGCGCAAATGGCGGCTGCTGGAGGCGTCGGAGGTTCTCGGGGCGCACCACGTCAAGGTCGGTGACTTCAAGAATACGCTCGTGGAAATGCCGAAACTGATCGAGGCTTTCGGGGCGCTATGCGCCGACGGGGCGAGGCATGGAGCGACGATCGGCTTTGAGTTCATGGCGTCGGCGATGATCCATGAGCTGGCCGACTGCCTCGCAATGGTCGAAGGCGCGGGCGCGGCGAATGGCGGGCTGGTTGTCGACATTGCGCACACCAATGCGCTCGGCATCACCAATGAGCAGATCGCCGCGATCCCCGGCCGCTACATGATCAGCGTCGAACTGGGTGACAATCACAGGCGGACGACGCCGGGCTATGACCCCGGGGCACGGCGCTGGTGCGGCGACGGCGAGCTCGATGTCGCGGGCTTTATCGCAGCCGCGCGGGCCACGGGCTATGCCGGCCCGTGGGCGGTGGAGGTGTTCAACCGGGACCACAAGGGTTGGCCGGTCGAAAAGCTGGATGAGGTGGCGTATCGGACAACGCTGCCGTTTGTGAGCTAACGGGCCGGAAGCACCTGCGTCGCGTCAGGCCGCCTCGACGGTGACCACCAATCGGCGGCCGAGCGCCCGCAGCCCCGCCTCCAGTGTGTTGATCTTGCTGCCGTAGGTCGGGTTGAGCATCCGCCGGATTTCGGCTTCGCTCTTGCCGAGCTTTGCGGCGAGGGCGACTCGTGTGGTGCCCGAGGCTTTGAAGGCGTCGATGAACGCCATCTTGGCGATCGCCGAGGGCGGCACGGCGATCCATTCGTAACTGCCGCCTTGGCTCGGCGCCGGGCCCGCCTCCGGGAAAGCGCGCCCGATGGCGAAATAGGCGCCCAAGAGCGCCAGTTCGAGCGCTTCCACGGCATTTGCGCGGGCCTCCGCGCGGGTTGTGCCGTGGGTCATAGCCTCCGGGATATCGTGGAAGGTGACGATGTATCCTCCGTCGTCTTCGATGAACTTTGCCAGATACTGCATGTGTCGATCTCCAGCTAAAGGCCGAGCTGACGGCGGATGAGCTGTTCTCGCTTCACTCCAATCCCCCGCCAATATCGTACGAAAACGTACGATTTGCAAGCTAGTCGAAGCGCAAGACCATCATGTGCTCGTCGAGGTAGTGGCCGTCGACGAAGAGGCTGCGGGGCTCGGTGCCGTAGGTGGTGAAGCCGAGGCGCTCGTAGAGGGCGAGGGCGGCGGTGTTGTCGGTGACGACGGAGAGGTGGACCTGCTTCACCTGGGTCCGGGCGTGGGACAGGATTGCGGTCAGGAGGGCGCGCGAGACGCCGCGGCCGCGGGCGGCGGGCTGGACGTAGACGCCCCAGATGTTGCCGCGGTGGGCGGCTTTGCCTGAGAGGGCGTAGAAGCCGGTGACGCCGACGAGCGATCCTCCGAGCCAGGCACCCGCGATGTAGCTGCGTGTGAGGTGGCCTTCGAAGTCCGACAGGCTGCCCTGACTTTCGGCCTCATAAGAGGAGCCGAAGGCGGTGGGGGCATTCTGCAGGGCCTCGAGGCGGAGGTCGCGGTAAGGCGCGGTGTCTGCCGTGGTGAGGCGACGAATGACGGGTTCGGACGGGGCCAGCCGCGCGTCGCCGCGTGCGACCATGGCCAGGGCCTCGGGATACGCTTGGTGTTCCTCGCTGAGGATGCGCGCGGCGAGGGTTTCGGCGGTATCGCCGGGGACGACGGGGACGCGGCGCTGGAGGATGGTGGGGCCGTCGTCGAGGTCGGGGATGACCCAGTGGACGGTGCAGCCGCTTTCCGTCGCGCCGGCGTCCAGCGCCTGCTGCTGGGGCTTCAGGCCCTTGAACAACGGCAGAAGCGAGGGATGGATGTTGAGCATCCGGCCCGTCCATGCGGCGGCAAAGCCACGGGAGAAAATGCGCATGAAACCGGCGAGGCAGACGAGCTCGGTATCCCAGCCGGCGAGCACGCGGCCGATCTCGGCATCGAAACTCTCGCGATCCGGGTAGTCCTTGTGCGAGCGGACGGCTGTGCGGATACCAGCGGCCGCGGCGAAGGCAAGGCCGGGAGCATCGGCTTTGTTGGAGAACACGCCGACGATCTCGGCTGGATAGTCCCACCGCCTTGCGGCTTCGATCAGCGCGCTCATGTTGGAGCCGCGGCCGGAGATGAGGATTGCGACGCGCTTGCGGATCATGGGGCGGAAAACCAAAACTAACTTGCCCATACCCCTCCGCCGTCATGGCCGGGCTCGACCCGGCCACCCAGCCGCACTCTCACATGTCGCATGCTCCGCTGGGTCCCCGGGTCAAGCCCGGGGATGACGACTGAGAGATGGATCATGGGCAGTGAGGGATGGGGATGACGGGCTGCTCCGCGCTCACAACGCCAGCTTGCCTTCGAATGTCACCGGCTCGGCGCCGGCTTCGGTGATACGGCCGATGATGGCGGGCTTTTCGCCTTGCTCGTAGAGGTGGGCGACGAGCCGCTCGGCTTCGCTTGCGTCGAGGACGCAGATCATGCCGACGCCGCAGTTGAAGGTGCGCAGCATCTCGCG
>JBKJTB010000321.1:0-6048 GCA_046594305.1 Devosia sp.
CCGGAACGATGCGAGATCTTCTGGCGCAGCTAGAAGCTCATGCCATCGATGTTGTGCTCGCCAACAGCGTGGCACAGCGAGACGCGCGGACGCCCTTTCGCAACCAACTCCTCAGCCAGCAACCCGTAAGCCTCGTCGGTCGGCCTCGGGACATTAGAAGAAAGTTCCAGTTTCCCGAGGATCTGGTCACAGAACCGGTCCTTTTGCCGAGCCTCGACAGCGATATCCGGGTTGCCTTCGACCACATACTGGATCTTGCCGGCATTCGCCCTATCATCTTGGCTGAGGTGGATGATATGGCAATGCTGCGATTGCTGGCGCGCGAGCGGGAAGGCGTTACCCTGGTGCCGCCTATCGTCGTACGCGACGAGCTGGCAAGCGGCGTCCTGGTGGAGCATTGCCGAATCCCGCAACTAACCGAAAGCTTTTATGCCATCACTCAACGTCGCAGGTTTCCGAATCAGCTGCTGGGCGAATTATTGTCTCGATACGAGCGGCCCTAGCGACAAACTGACCATCATGTTACCTGTTAGCTTCGGCCCCGGGTCGGAAGACCTCCGTCGTGCAAAAGCCGAAATAGAGGCGTGCGCAACCAGCTTTGCCGCTAAAGAGTCTTCCGTTGCAAGGCGCCCCCCACTATGTCGGCGAACTCAGCCAGGCCGGAGCCCTCGTTCGCACCAGTGTGTAGGCTGTGGAGGTTGACCCTGCCGCGGTAGCGGTGGCCGAGGATCCCCGACCGGAGAGCGTCGATGCAGCCCCATCTCGATGCAGCCGGCACGCGCGCCGGCGAGAGGCAGCGTTCTTCGGCGTCAATCCGATAGTCGAGGCCGCGATGCGCCGGGAACTCGATACCTGCCCCTGCAGCCAGATCCTTTCGTACCTGAGCAATGGACATCGTTGCCCGATACTTCCTGGGTTTGTGACCAAGGACCGACGGGGATGGGCCGATCACTTGTGCCGTTAGTGCTCGACCTTCTGCGGCGAGACGAGAAGAGGACTCAATGTAAGGTCGCGAGCGCCGCACCATAGAAGGATCCAGACTATCACTTTTGTCACTTCGCTTCGTTGCAGGCGGCCGTTCCTCATTGCTGCTTATGAATACCTCAAGCGCCTTAGGCATGATCTCGAACCTCGCTGGCGTCTGAGTGACGATCTCGCCATCGGCCTTGATCGGTCTAGGCTGCTTGGTTTCGACCAGAAAGGCTTTCGCGCGGGCGTCCGGACTTCTCGCCAAGCCGAGTGCTCGCCCCGCTTGAACGAATTGAACTGCCACGCAAGTTTCCAGATGCCCTTGAGTTCAAGGCTATAGAGGTCCAGATCACCATCATGGATCGTGGCATAGGGGTGGATGACCGCCCCGCCCCCATAGTGGCGGCCATTGCCGATCGCGACTTGATAGGTCCTCACTTCGAGCGCCTCCGCTGAGGGCGTTGTCAGGTGGGCAGTGAACGGTCAGCTCGCATCATTACTCGAATTGCGGCAACCGCATAGCTGAGACGACCAAATCGTCGCTTTGGATATGACTGTCAACCCAGCAGCAAGATCCGCCGCAAGCCCGACAGTAGCAACGTTGAAGAACGAGTGGCCATTGACCAACCCAAGATCGACCCTCCGCGTCTTACTGCCAACGACCACATCTGCGGCGGCCCTCAGTTCTAAGGGAATGCTCAGCGTTCGTGCCAGAAGTGTGTGCAGGCCATTGCGCGCGAGCGGGTTAACAAGCAGCAGGGCACGCGATCCGATCACGGAAACCTTTTGAGTGAAGGAAAGGACAGGGGAAGATGCGCTCTTCCTCCCCTGCTCAGTTTAGGCCTCAGCCTTGACGTTCCGGGTCTTCCAAAGGGAGCCCAGTATGCCAACCGCGAGGATCCCCAACGTGACTGAGAGGGACACCATTGGCGGGATTTTCGCGAGGCCGAGCATGTCGGCCACAAAGATCTTCGATCCGATGAAGATCAGCACGGCCGCAAGCGCGTATTTGAGGTAGACGAACCGATCCACCATCGCAGAAAGGGCGAAGTAGAGAGCCCTCAGTCCCAGAATGGCAAACACATTGGAGGTCAGGACGATGTAGGGATCAGTCGTGATCGCGAAAATCGCCGGGATCGAGTCGACCGCAAAGATCAGGTCTGCGAGCTCCACCAGGACAAGGGTCGCAAGGAGAGGCGTAACAAAAAGCCTCACCTTGCCGGCTGCGTTTGGCATCCGGACAAAGAACTTCTCGCCATGGAGTTCCTTGGTCATGTTCAAATGCTTGTTCATGAACTGGACGAGGGGGCTCTTTGCAAGGTCGGTCTTCTTTTCGGCGGTGAAGAGCATCTTGATGCCGGTGAGCACAAGGAAGGCCGCAAACAGGTAGAGCACCCATGAGAACTCGGTGACGATTGCAGAGCCGGCAGCGATCATGATGCCGCGCAGGATCAAGACGCCAAGGATGCCATAGACGAGGACGCGGTGCTGATACGCGGCCGGTATGGCGAAGTAGCTGAAGATCATCGCGATGACGAAGATGTTGTCCATCGCGAGGCTTTTTTCGACCACGAAGCCGGTCAGATACTCCATGCCGCTTTGGGCGCCCAGCCATAGCCAGATGATGCCACCGAAACCTAGGCCAATCGTGATGTAGAAGGCGGAAAGGCCCAGGGATTCGCCAACGCCGATCGCATGGCTTTTGCGATGGAGAACACCGAGGTCGAAAGCCAGTAGCGTTCCGACAGCAGCGACAAAGGCGAGCCAGCTCCATGCCGGCTTTCCCATAATGTCGAGTAGGAGAATGTCCATCATCCAGCTCCGCCAGGCCTCGGTTTACTTGAAGCCCCACGGGCGCATTGAGGATATCTCGGAGAAGGCGTCTTCTTCAGCTTGATGCCGTACGCCGTCCGCTTCGATCACCGAAATGCAGATGTGGAGGATTGACCGAAACTGCTCATTTGAGAGATCAGCCATTACGATCTGCGCTTTGGCTACCTTTAGGGCTGAGACCGGATTCAAGCGGAAGGCTTCGGTATGCATTGCGATCTCACGAGCGATATCATCTGCCGAGAAGCCCTGCAGGAGGTGGTTACCTCGGAAATGAGCTAGGACGCGCCGATGCTCTACAATGTCTGCGGCCCCATCGGCATGAGCGATCATCATGGCCGCTGCGATTGCAGCCTCCATGAACGCCTCCTGGCCGGCCACATCGGCCTCCGCGGCCAGGAATTGGTGATCTAGGCGGGCGCGAATCTCGGCCATCGGCCGGCGCACAAAAATGTCGTTCTCGAAGCGGGACTTGATCATGGCATCACTCCTCTTGCCGTTGCTGACAAGGGGCAGACTTCCACCACTGGAAGGATAGATGCCGGCCCCTAGGTGAACCGACATCGTGCGCTAGGTCGTACCTAGAAGCACCAGAGGGGCCCGGATCACGACTAGGAAATGGAGATGGGCCAGGGCCTTTCAAGAGGGCGCTATGGGAATTTTTCGCCCCGGACGATTGTACCAACCACGACACCACCAGCAGCTGGTGCGTATCAGGCAAAGGCTCGATTGCCTCCATAAAGGCTTGCGCCTATCGAAGAGGACACCGATCCGTATCCTGTGCACCGTCGAACTCATGATCCCCCCAGCTCGGAGTCCAAGCCGAGCAAACAATGATGAGGATCCTGTCCCATGGCGTGGTGTAACTCCGGCTGGGCCTCGGCGCGTTTCCGGCATGGGCCGAGTGATCAGCGGGACACGGCTGGCAAGCTGACGAGAGGATCATCGCTCAATGGCGCGACAGATTCCAGCGTCATGTATCTGGACCTATGTACGGCCCACTCATCGTTCTGTTCATGCAGGATGGCGCCGACCAGGCGGGTGATGGCGTCATCGTTGGGGAAGATGCGACGACCTCGGCGTGGTGCTTGATCTCATCATTGACCCGTTCGATCGGGTTTGTGCTGTGGTGCTGGACGCGATGCTCTTTGGGGAAGGTCATGTAGGCCAGAACATCGGTCTCCGCCTCATCCATGATGGCGGCGAGCTTGGGCACCTTGGGGCGGATCTGGTCGGCGACGGCGCGCCACTGGCTGCTGGCGGCGTCGGAGTCTCCTGCGCGAAGGCGGTTGCGATGAAGGCACTGGCGACCCGCCGGCCGTTCTTGCCCGCATGGGCCAGCACGTTGCGCATGACGTGCACACGGCAGCGTTGCCAGGTGGCGCACAGCACCTTGGTGACGGCGGCCTTGATGCCCTCATGGGCGTCCGAGATCACCAGCTTGACCCGGCGCAGACCGCGTCGCGTCAACTTCGGACTTGCCCGCACCAGTGGAGGCGGCCGCTGTGGCCCCCAGAACCCGCAACGCCAGAAACCAGCGATCATACTCGCAATGTGCGGAGTTCCGGGGCTTTCCGCCGATACCGAGTATGATAGGCAATCATACTCGCCGTGTCCGGAGTTCCGTGCCTTTGCGGGAGGTACTTTTCAGGCGATCATACTCGGGCTCGTCGACCGCCGGTGGGAAGTTATGAGGCTTGTTCCAGGGTCTATGCCAAACGCTGGCGCACCTGAGGTAGTATGGTCCCTATTTTCTCCGTAGCTGCTGCCTATGTGCGGCTGGGGCCGGCCCTCATAGCCTTACAGCCGGGGGAGGACCCAACGCATTGAAGTCTCCTTCAGAAAGCTCACCGGCAGTTCGGCCAAATTGTTGGTTCCGGTCCAATTAGAACGCTATCGTAAACAGCAATGGGATGGGCGGCAGTCGCTGGGGCGCGGGTCAACCGCGATCCTTCCAGTGATTGCACAACTGATCTACTACCCAGCCGGTAACGAACCGCTGATCAAAACGGCACCTTTCAATTTGATTGCGGAAAGGAATGGCGTGACGCGCGATGTCGCCAAGGGGTGCTCGCGACCTCGAGAGTGCGATGATGGGCTCGATCCATTCCCGCGGCGAGGCGCTCATTGCTGAAGTGTCCGCCTGAACTCTGTCGGGGTGGTTCTGTAATAGCGACGAAATTGCTGGGCTAAATACTGACTGGAAGCAAAACCGGTCGCAAAGGCGATGTCTGTTACGCTTGCGCCTGTATTACTCCTGAGGAGCTCGGCTGCACGCTCAAGACGGCAGTACGTCAGATACTCCATTGGCGTCATGTTCGTGATGTCTTGGCAGTGGTGGCAAAACTGGGTTCGACCGAGACCGCAGGCCTTTGCCATTTCTTCGAGCGTCCAGCTGCGATCGACCACGCTTTTGAGGTCTCGAATGAACACCTCGACGCCGCGCCGGCTGGACGTGAGTTGCTCGTCAAGTTGAACCTGCTGTTCAAGCAGAAGGCGCAACACTTCAAGCAGCAATTCATTGATGCGCAGCCTCAGCTCGGATTCGAGGCCGGCCCGGTGGGGCGACATGCTGCATGCGGAAAGAGCCTCGAAGGTCCGCTCGACTTCGGCATCGGCCTGCCACACCGGGTTCTCGTTAAATTGCAGCAGCCTAGTGAGCGTCGACAGGTCGTTGGGGGACAGCACGATCCAAGACGGCCAGACCCAGCGATGGTTCGGTCGGCGCACGCCCACATCGAGGATGAGCCAATGTAGCCGTGACGGATCCACATGTGGCAGGCCAACGCGGTGCGATTGCCAGGGACGGGTAATGGTTAGACACCCGCGTTTGAGTGCATATTCTGTGCCGTCCACGGCGAAACCGAGCGAGCCCCGTGCCAGATAGGTAAATTCTACACCTTCGTTGCGATGCCATTCTAGGCCCCAAAGCTGTGGTCGACTCGCATCCCAAAACCCTACCGTCCGCACTTCGCTAAGGGACGCGCCCGGAAAGGGATCGCCTGGATAGTTATCACGGGCGAGCGCGTGCATTTCGAGCTGGTTGTCTGCGACGGCGAGGCGAAGCGGATCGCAGGTGTCCGCAAAATGCACTCCTTCGGAATCTCTGAACGCAGGAATGTCGGCCAACGCACTCATCCTTTGACTCCGCCCATTGTCAGTCCGGTCACGATGTATTTTTGAAACACGACAGCAATGATCACGGTGGGCACAATGTACATGATGCTGGCAGCTGACATTTGATCCCAG
>JBKJTB010000200.1:0-14375 GCA_046594305.1 Devosia sp.
GGTACATGTTGAGCGTGCCGGCAATGGTATTGTTCATCACCTTGTCCCAGTCGTCATAGTCCTGGGTTTCGGCGGCGAGGTGCAGCACCATGTCCATGCCCGCCGCTGCCTTGCGCATAGCGGTTGTGTCGGCAATGTCGGCCTGCGTGTGGGGGATGCCGGGTACCACCCGGCGGCTCATGCCGCTGATCTCGTACTTGTCCGAAAGATCGCGGATGACCAGTCCACCGATCAAGCCGCTTGCGCCGGTGATCAGGACTTTTGGTTTGACGGCCATTCACGTTCCCCCGAGACGTTGACTGCTCAAATATGTCGTTAATATAATAACATGCCTGAATGGGTGTCAAGCGGCCGGATCGCGATGCGATTGCGACGCAGTAGGAGGTAATTCTAATGGAGCGCCTTGCGGCTTTCCCGATCTACGAGAATCCCGATCCGCTGCTGGTCAGCCGGCAGGGCCTGTTCCCGGGAATTATCCAGTTGCCGGATGGCGAGCTGCTCGGGCTGCTGTCGATTGCGCAGGCCTTCGACGCCGCCGACATGCGCTCGCATGTGATCCGCAGCAGCGATGAGGGACTGACCTGGTCGAAGCCGGTGCGGCTGCACGCCACCGAGTTCCATCCGCAGGAGCAGGAGAGCTTCAAGCCGGTGCTGCTGCGCGACGGCACGATGCTGGCGACCGGCTATGTCTTCGTCCGCCCGGACCCGCTGCAGCCGATCGTCGATCCGAAGACGCTGGCGCTCCCCGAGCTCAGGACCAAGGTCAGCGTGTCGGCCGATCTGGGGCGGAGCTGGAGCGTGCCGCGCGTCATCGACGTCGATGGGGCGCCGCTCGAACTGTCGGGGCCCGCCTCGCAGTTGCCCTCGGGCCGGATCATCACCGCCACCTCGCCGTTCCATCTGGGGGCCACGGATCACTCCGGCTGGATTGTCGCCAGCGACGACAACGGCAAATCATGGTTCAAGCTCAGCGAGTTCTTCCGGGCGCCCGGCAGCGACATTCACGCCTGGGAGTGCCGCCTGGTGAGCTGGGGCGAGGGCAGGGTGGCGGTGCTGTGGTGGGCCTACGACCACACCACGGAGCGCAATCTGAACAACCACATCGCCTTTTCGAGCGACGGCGGCGCCAGCTTCGGCCCGGCAGTCGATACCGGCGTGCTCGGCCAGTCCTCGAGCCTGATACATCTCGGCGGCGAAAAGCTGCTGACCATTCATACGCACCGCGAGCGGGACGCGCGGCTCGTCGCGCGCCGCGTCGATGTCTCGGGCGACGGTTTCCGCATCGAGGAAGAGCTCGACCTTTTCGCCGATCCGGCGATGGGCAGCACGACGACCGACATGAAGCAGCAGTTCGGCGACCTGAAGTTCGGCCAGCCCTCGGTGCTAAAACTCCAGAGCGGCAAGATCCTTGCCTATTGCTGGAGCTTTGAGAACCACCAGTACATCATCAAGGGCTTCCACATCGCGCTTTAGGCGAGCGTCGCCGGGTCGAACACGTCCGACGAATCCTTGGGCTGCCAGCCGAGCACGCGCTTGGCGTGGTCAGTATCCCGCCAGCGCCGGGCGTTTTCGGAGACGGCGTGGAAGATATCGAATTTCAGCTCCGGTGGCGCCGACAGGCATTTATCGACCATGCTGCAGAGATCGCGGAGCGACAGGAATCCGGGCAGCTCGCGGACGATGGTCGGCTGGTCGTCGGGTAGCACGGCGCCGATACGGATGACCAGCACCGACATGCCGTATTTGTCCGAGAAAAGCCGGCCGGTGTGTTCGCCGAAAAGCTTGCCGACGCTGTAGAAATCCGCGGGCCGCGCGGGGTCGGTGTGGAGGATCATGCGAGCGTCGGCCGGCATGCGCTGCAGCTTGTTGTCGGCCAATTGCGCGTAGATCGATGTTGGGTCGAACTGGTAGCCGAGCATCGTGCTTCCGGCGCTGCCGAAGACGACGCGCTTGACGCCCACTTCCTGCGCCGCCCGATACACATTGAGCGTGCCGCCCATCGTCACGGCGACGACCTTCTCATAGTTGTCGTAGTCCTGCGTCTCGGCTGCGAGGTGGAGGACCATGTCCATGCCCTGCGACGCCGTGCGTACTGCTGCGAAGTCCGTGATATCGGCGACAGTGTGGGGGATGCCGGCGACCGGTCGGCGGCTCAGGCCGTGGAACTCGTACTTGTCGCCGAGATCGCCGATGACATAGCTACCGATGAGGCCGCTTGCGCCGGTGACCAAAACCTTCTTCCTAGTCGACATTCGCATCCCCCGAATTGACACCTCAAGATATACCGTTAACATAACAACATGCTGTTTTGAAGCTATGCAGCTTGGGGATGTCGATGGAGAGCAGGATGGGGCCTCGGTGAAGCGTGTCCTGATCGTCGGGAGCGGCGGCATCGGCCGTCGTCATCTCAAGGGCTACGGCCTGACGGGCCGCGCCGAACTGGCGATCGTCGAGCCCGATGCCGGGCGGCGAGCCGAAGCGGCGCAATTGTTCGGTGTGACCGAAGCTTACGCCGATATCGCCGACGCACCGCTGTCGAGCTTCGATCTCGCGATCATCTGCGCTCCGGCAAATCATCACGTCGCGCTGGTCGTCCGCTGCGCCGAAGCCGGCCTCGCCTTCATGGTCGAAAAACCGCTGTCGGTGACGATGGACGGGGTCGATGCGGCGCTGGCGCTCGTTGCCAAGCATAAGGTCGAGGCGCGCGTCGGCTATGTGCGGCGCGTCGCAGAGGAAGTGATTGCGCTCCGCCAGCAGATTCTCGACGGCAAGATCGGCACGCTGCGGCTCGCCTATCTCAATTCCTCGCAGGAGTTTCCGAAATACCGCCCGGATTTCCAGCGCACCTACTACGCACGGCCGGAGATGGGCGGCGGTGCCATCCTCGACGCGGCGAGCCATCTGTTCGACATGCTGATTTGGCTGATGGGCAAGCCGACCGATGTCAGCTGCATGTTCGATCGGCTGGTGCTCGAGGGCACCGATACCGAGGACACCTGCCTCGTCACCATCCGCTTCGAGAGCGGGGCGATGGCCAATGTGACGATCAATCAGTTCCAGAAGCCGAACATCGCCGCGTTCGAGTTTATCGGCACCAAGGGCAATCTGCTGCTCGAACATTCCACCCTGCAATTTGCCGACGACGACAGCGGCACCTGGAAGGATGCGCGCAACTACATGGACGGTCTCGTGCCCGTCGAGGCGCATCAAGCGCGGTTCCGGCTGCAGGCCGACGCCATGCTCGACGCCATCGAGGGCAAGCCCTGCTGGCTGGCGACGCTCGACGAAGCGCGCGACAATCTGCGGATCGCGCTCGCCGCAAAGCAGTCCTGGCTCGAAAGACGGATCATCGCCCTATGACGCCCTTCGACATGACCGGCAAATCCGTGCTCGTCGCCGGCGGCGCCGGTTACCTCGGTATGCCGAGCTGCCTGCTGATGGCGAAGCTGGGCGCGAAAATTGCCATCGCCGACATCGATCCGGTGCGGCTGGAACGGGGTGTCGCATCCGTGCGCGAGGCTGGCGGCGAAGCCATCGGCTTGCCACTGGATTTTGCCGACGAGGACTCGATCCTCGGCTGCGTGCGTAGCGCCGCGGAGCAGTTCGGCGGTCTCCACGGCGTGGTCAACGCCACCTTCGGCTCAACCGGCAAGCGCTTCGACGATCTCACCGCCGCCGATTTCGACCGCACCAACCGGCTGAACCTCACCGGCACCTTCGTCCTGGCCCGCGAGGCGGCCAAGCACATGGAGGCCGGCGGCAGCTTCGTCATGTATGCGTCGATGTATGGCGTCGTGGCGCCGAAGCCTGCGACTTATCCCGCGGGCATGGCGCCGAACCCGATCGAGTATGGCGCGGGCAAGGCCGGCATCATCCAGATGGTGCGCTATATGGCGGGCCATTTCGGCAGCCGGGGCATCCGGGTCAACGCCGTGGCGCCCGGACCCTATCCGCATCAGGCGACGCAGGAATCGGCCGAATTCATGGGCAATCTGGCCAGTTCGACCATGCTCGGCCGCATCGGCCGGCAGGACGAGATGGCGGGTCCAACGGCCTTCCTGCTCAGCGATGCGGCGAGTTACATTACCGGCCAGTGCCTCAACGTGGATGGCGGCTGGACGGCATGGTGAGGATTTGTGAATGAGCGTTCTACCGATCACCAAACCGGAAATCCGCCTTGCCATGCTCGGCATGGTCGAGGGCAATGGCCATCCCTATTCATGGAGCATCATCTTCAACGGCGGCTATGATCGGGCGGCGCTCGATGCCTGTCCGTATCCGGGCATCCGCGACTACATTGCCAAGCAGCCGCCGGAGACGCTCGGCATCGCCGGCGCAAAAGTCACGCATGTGTGGACCGACAATCCCGCCGATGCCGAAGACGTGGCGAAGGTGGCGCTGATCCCGAATGTGGCAAAGCGCGCCGAGGATGTCATCGGCCAGGTCGATGCCGTGCTGATCGCGACCGACAAGGGCTTCGAGCATGTCGAGCGGGCGCGCCCGTTCATCGAAGCGGGCATCCCGGTGTTCATCGACAAGCCGCTCTGCGACAACCGTGCCGACCTTCAGACCTTCGATCGCTGGGTGAGCGAGGGCAAGCCGCTGATCAGCTCATCGGCGATGCGCTTCGCCAAGGAGTTCGCGCCCTACCATCGCGCCACCCATGCACTGGGCCAGCTTCGCCATGTCGGGGTCACCATGGCAAAATCGTGGGAGGCCTACGGCATTCATGCGCTGGAGAGCATCTATCCGATCACCGGACCGGGCTATGTCTCGGTGCAGAACATCGGCAGCCCGACCAACAACATCGTGCATCTGGTCCACAAGGACGGCGCCGACGTGCTGATCCAGACCACCAAGGATATGTTCGGCGGCTTCGGCATGGTGACGCTGGCGGGCACATCAGGCGGGCTGCAGCTCAAATTCAACGACACCTATCACGCGTTCCGCACGCAGCTCGTCGGCTTCGTCGACTATCTGCGCACCGGCAAGCCGCCGGTGCGCTGGGCGGAAACGCGCGAACTGATGCGCCTCGTGATCGCCGGCATCGAGAGCCGCGAGCAGGGCGGACGCAAGATTCTCCTGAGCGAGCTGGAGTGATGATGAGCGTTCTCGACAGTTTTTCCCTCAAGGGCAAAGTCGCATTGGTGACCGGCGGGGCAGGGCTCTACGGCCGGCAGATCGTCGCGGCGCTGGCCGAAGCCGGGGCCAAAACCTTCATCGCGGCCCGCGATCTCGAGAAGCTTGAAGCCACCGCTGCCGAAGAGCGGGCGCGCGGCAATGACGTGACGGCGCTGTCGCTCGACCTCTCGTCCGATGCGTCGATCGAGGCCCTCCACGCCACCATCATCGAGCGGGCCGGCCGCTGCGATGTGCTGGTCAACAATGCGGTGACCCGCTCGGCGCTCGATGGCTGGGAGCACGATCTCGAAGCGTTCGACCGCTCCCTGCGCGTCAACGCCTCGGCGCTGTTCAAGATCACGCATCTGTTCGGCCAGAACATGCGCGCCAACAAGACCGGCTCGGTGATCAATATCGGCTCGATGATGGGCATGGTGGGTGTCGAGATGGCCAATTACGCGGGCACCGACATGACCCCAAATCCGTCGCCGATCTATCACTACGAGAAGGGCGGCATGCTCAATTTCACGCGCTGGGCGGCGAGCATTCTGGGCGCTGACAATGTGCGGGTGAACTGCCTGTCGCCCGGCGGCTTCTTCAACAACCAGCCGGCGCCGTTCGTCCGGGCCTACAACGAGCGCACGCAGCTCGGCCGCATGGCCAACGACACCGATCTCAAGGGCGCCATCGTGTTCCTCGCGTCGGACGCCTCGGCCTATGTGACCGGCACCAATATCCCCATCGACGGCGGCTACACCGCCAAATAGCGCATTTGCAACAGGAGCACCGAGCGTGTCCGACAAGCAACTCTACTCAGCCGCGCCAAGTGGCTTCCAGATGCGGCCGAGCCGCATCCTTCGCAGGATACGCGAAGGCAAGGTCGCCCGCGTCCTCAAGCTCAACACCAATGATGCCAAAGTCGCCGAAATATTCGCCGCCTCGCAGCTCGACGCGATCTGGGTCTGCCAGGAGCACGTCTCGGGCACGATGGAGTCGATCGAGCACCAGATCCGCGCCGCCAAGATA
Organism: Devosia sp.; assembly: GCA_046594305.1. GTDB lineage: Bacteria > Pseudomonadota > Alphaproteobacteria > Rhizobiales > Devosiaceae > Devosia_A. The sequence goes on from JBKJTB010000200.1 coordinate 6,148, forward strand.
TACGATGTGGACACCATCGTTCGCGTCGCCCGCGGCAGCTACAGCGACTATGTCCGCGCCTTGGAGGCTGATGCAACGGCGCTGATGGTGCCGCATGTGATGAACACGGACGACGCGCGGAAAGTCCGCGACATGACCAAGTTCGCCCCGGTCGGCAAGCGCGCGCTCGATGGCGGCAACAATGACGCGCAGTACACCCGCGTCGGCCTTGACGATTATCTCGAACAGGCCAATCGCGAGCGCTTCGCCCTCTACCAGATCGAGGATCCCGAGGCGATGGATCACCTCGAAGCGATCGCCGAGATGGACGGCGTCGACAGCATCTTCTTCGGGCCTGGCGACTACTCGCTGGCGCTCGGTATCCCCGGCCAGCTCCACCACCCTGACATCAAGGCGGTGCGCAAGCGCATCGCCGAGGTGACCCGCAAGCATGGCAAGATCGCTGCCACTGTCTGCGGCCGCGACCAGATCAAGGACTACGCCGACATGGGCTACAACGTCCTGTCGGTGGGGGCAGACGTGGTCGCGCTCGCCCAGTATGCTGACGCCTCCATGGAAGCATTCGACAAGGCATTGGGATGAACCTCGACGACATCGGCTCGACCATTCTGGACGGCCGCACCAAGGGTGTGCCGGGCACGGCCGCGCCGTTCGCGCTGGCCGATATCGGCAAGCAGGGCTGGAACGTGCTGCGAGAGGATCTGCCGCTGCCGCTGATGGTGCTCAAGCGCTCGGCGCTCGATCACAACGCGGCGGTCTTCGGCGACTACCTCGTGGCCAGCGATCTGTCGCTGGCGCCGCACGGCAAGACCACGATGAGCCCGCAGATCTTCGCCGAGCAGTTGAAGCACGGTGCCTGGGGCATGACGGCGGCGACCGTCAACCAAGTGCAGGTGATGCGCAGCTACGGCGTGGCCCGCATCGTTCTCGCCAACCAATTGCTGGGTCGCGCCCACCTCGCGAGCATTGCCGACCAGATCAATCGCGACCCGGGATTCGACTTCTACTGCTTCGTCGATTCCGTCGCGCAACTCGACAATATGGCGTCCCATCTGAGCCGGCTCGATCATCCGATCAAGCTGCTCATCGACGTGGGCGTCATCGGTGGGCGCACTGGCATCCGCACGCTCGAGCAGGCGGACGCACTGGCCGGCGCAATTGCCGCCGCGGACCCGGCGCTGTTCCGCTTCGCCGGCGTCGCCGCCTTCGAGGGGGTCGTGCCGGGGTTGGACAAGACCACGCAGCCGGTCGCCGATTTCGCCGACTTCGTCGTCGCGGTGGCGCGGCGCCTGCCGGCGTCGCTCTATGCGGGGCTCGACGAGTTCCTGCTGTCGGGTGGCGGGTCGAGCTATTTCGATATCGTCGCCGAGCGCTTCAAGGCGTTGGCTCTTGACGTGCCGGTGCGGGTTCTCCTCCGCAGCGGCTGCTACGTCACCCACGATTCCGGCAGCTACAACGCGGCGCAGGATCAGGCCAGGGCCGATCCGCACCGGCACGAGCACCATCCGGCCGATCTTCAGCCGGCGCTCGAAGTGTGGGCTTATGTGCAGTCGATGCCCGAGCCGGGCCTCGCGTTCCTCAGCATGGGCAAGCGCGATGTGCCCTACGATTCCGGCCTGCCGGTGCCGACGCAATTGTACCGTCCGGGCGAGGGGTTCCTGCCGGTCGGCAGCGCGCAGGTGTTCGCCACCAACGATCAACATGCCTATGTGCGGCTGGGCGCGGACGCACAGTGGCGGGTGGGAGACCTGGTTGCCTCCGGCATCTCCCACCCGTGCACCGCCTTCGACAAATGGCGGCTGATCCCGATCGTCGACGACGACTACACGGTCATCGACGGCGTGCTGACTTTCTTCTGATCAGCTCGCCTGCTGCCGGGTCGCCTTGGTGTAAGCCACGCAGTCCAGCTCGAATTTGAGTTTCGTGCCCAGTACGCCCACGATCGTGCTGCGCGAGGGCGCGGGCTTTGAGAAATACTCGGGATAGATGCGATTGTAGAGCGCCAGATCGGCTTCGTCGGCGAGGTAGGATTTGACGTTGACCACGTGATCGAGGCTCAGCCCGCCCGCCTCGAGGATGGCCTTGAGATTGGCGATCGAGCGCCGCATCTCGCCCTCGAAACTGTCGGTGATGATCGCGCCGGTTTGCGCATCGACTGACGCCTGGCCCGACACGAACATCAGGTCGCCCGCGATGATCGCGGGGCTGAATGGCAGATGCGAACGCGCGCCGGCGTCGACGATCTTCAAATCGGTCATGATGTCCTCAGGGGCGGAAAGTTGCTGGGAAGCTGAATATCGTGGCGCCGAGCTTCCGATCGTCAAGGTTGGAATAGATGTCGGTCAGCACCTGCTGCATCCAGTCGTCGGACTTCACGAGGAAGCTCGACCGGTCCGCGTCGAGGGCGAACGGATAGGCCTTCGACTTGGCGTTGATCATCGGGATCCAGCTATGATGGATGTAGCCGCAGACGAAGTCCGGCTTGTAGCTCGCCAGCACCGATTCCAGCTCGCCGGTGTCGCCGTCCTCCTGGTTCACCGAAATCACCTTGAGCGTCTGCGGCGTGCTGCTCGCGGCACAGGCCTTCTTGAACGCGGCGAGGCGCCCGGCCTGCTCGCTCGAGGCGATCGATGAGTTGAGGTAGAGATATTTGTGCTTCTTGCCGTCGAACTTCTTGAACATCGCCTGGAAGGCCGGTTCGAAGTCGATGCGGTAGGCGTGATAGGGCAGGTCCTCGAGCACGAGGTCGATGATCGCCACCTGGCTCGACGTTTCGCTGAGCCGGTCGAGCCGGGTCTGCTTGGTGATACCCGTCAGCACCACCACATCGAGCGCGTCCCACAGATGGGTCGGCATGCTCTTGTGGGTAAAACTGCCCAGGATGAACTCGTGCCCGTCCGACACCACGCCCTTTTCGAAGCCCACCACGAGCTTGGTATAGAAGTCGTTGTTGAAGATGCCGCCGCCGACGATGTCGCGGTTGTAGAAGAACCCGATCCGGTGGTGCGCTTCGGCCCAGGGCGCCTTGACGAGGAACGAGCCCTTGCCGACCTGCCGCCGGATGATCCCTTCGGCTTCCAGATCCTTGAGCGTCTTGATCACGGTGATCAGCGAGAACTCGCAGAACTTGACGATCTCATTCTGCGACTCGATCTTGTCGCCGAGTTTGACCCCGTTGGTTTTCCAGCGGCGGAACAACATGTCCCGCAGTTGAAGGTGGCGGGGTGAAAGATCCAAGCTCAAGTCCTGACTTCCCATGACATCTGATTGGCGAGAATTCCGCCGTCGATATATAGCATTTGACCTGTAATGTAGCTTGCTCCCGCAGAGGCAAGAAATACTGCTGCTGCCCCGATATCCACAGGCCGTCCGATGCGGCCGAGCGGGATCTGGCCCTCCAGCGCCTCGCGAACCCCCGGCGTAGCGAGCCCGGCGGCCGTAAGCGGCGTGTCGACGATCCCCGGCCCGATGCCGTTGACCCTGATTCCCCGAGCCGCCAGCGTCACTGCAAGCGACCGAATCAACATCAGCACCGCCCCCTTGGAGGCGTCGTATATGACGCTGTTCTTCTCTGCCGCCAGCGAGTTGGTGGACCCTACGCAGACGATGCTGGGGTTCTCCTGATCGTCGCCGGCCTCGGCGGCGAACGCCTGGGCCGCCAGCAAATAGCCGCGCACATTGAGATTGAAGGTCTGCTCGAAGCGGGCGGCGTCGAGCTCGGCGAAATCGGTGTCGCGGAAGGTGCCGGCATTGTTGACCAGCGTGTCGAGCCGGCCGAGCCGCGCCTTGGCCTCGGTGATGAGTTTGCGCGGACCATCGACCGTCGACAGATCGGCCTCGACGAAATGGCACTCGGTGAGCGCGCCGAGTTTTGCTGCCGCCCCGCTATCGGCGAGATGCGAGTTGATCACGAGCCGGGCGCCGTCGCGCGCGAAGGCTTCGGCGATGGCGTATCCGATGCCATGCGTCGAACCGCTGATGCAGACGCAACGTCCTGCCATCTTTGTTCTTGAAATCCGCTGTTAGGTGGTTATCATGACAATATACTATACCCTCGCAGGCACTTCAAGTGAAGCAGAGATGGCGCAACGCCACGCTGGTGACCCCGGAAGGGGCAGTGGAGAAAGATCTTCTCATCGAAGGGGGCCGCTTCTCGGCCATCGTCGAGCGGAATTCTAGCACGGGAGAAGACTGGGAGACCATCGATGCGAGTGGCCGCGTGCTCTATCCCGGTATCATCGACCTCCTGCAGCATGGTTTTGACGTCAACCTCTACTGCGACACGACGCCGGGCGCCGTGGGGCACAGCGCGGAGCTCCTGCTGGCGCGCGGCGTAACGGGTTTCCTGCCGTCCATCCCCTGTGTCGCTCCCGACACGATGGAAGGTGTTCTCACCCGTCTCTCCGGCGACATCGGCAAGGCCAAAGGCGCTCGGGCGCTCGGCATCCACAGCGAAGGGCCGTGCTTTGCCGCTCCCGGCGCGCACAATCCGCAGAACATCGTTCTTCCCAGCGTCGATCTGGCCGAGCGCATGCTGCGCGCCGCCGAGGGACGGCTGAAGGCCGTCACGGTCGCGCCCGAACTGCCCGGCGCCGAGCCCTTCATCGCGGTGCTCAAGAAGGCCGGCGTCAGCATCCATTTCGGGCACAGCCGCGCCGCTCCCGCCGACGTGTCGCGCTATGTCGGCTGGGGCATCGATGCGGTCACCCACATGTACAATGTGATGCCCACCGAGCCGCCGGGCTCGATGGGGCTGCACATCCTGTCGCTCACCGACGCCCTGCTGGCCGAGCCCAGCCTCGCCCTCGGATTTATCTGCGACGGCATCCACGTCGACCCCAAGCTGATGAAGATCCTCTCCCAGCTTCCCGCCGACCGCGTCTTCCTCGAGACCGACGCCAACAAATATGCGGGCGGCCCGGCCACCGAGTTCGAGTTCTTCCCGGGCTATTGGGTGCGCAGTGCACCGGGCCAGGCCGTGGTCGACCGAAATGGCGGCCTCTGCGGCTCCTCCCTCACACCCGACGAAGCGATGCGCAACTATGTCCGCCTCGTCGGCGCGAGCCTGACGCAGGCGGCACATGCCTCGAGCCTCGTGCCGGCGCGCGTCATCGGCCGCGAGGCGGATCTGGGCAGCATCTCGCCGGGCAAGCTTGCGGACTTTGCCGTTCTTGACGCACACTCGCTGGACGTCGTCGAAACCTATGTCGAAGGGCAGCGCCTGTTCAGGCGCGCAGCATGAGCGCCACACCGGACACACCGCTTCGCTACAATGAGGATGGCAACGTCCATCTCGATTTCCACGGCGCCACCAACACCACGATCGAATTCATCGTCAGCCGCTACGGCGTCGAGGCCATGCACGAGATCTTCCGCAAGGTCGGGCACGACGTCTACCAGGACATCAGGCGGCACCTGATGGCCGGCGACGCAGACGAGTTGGTCAAGCACTGGCAGTACTTCTTCGAGCGCGAAGGGGCCGACTTCTCCATCGCGATCGAGGACGAGGACATCGTGCTGACCGTGCGCCACTGTACGGCGTGGCATCATGTCAACAAGATCGCCGGCAGCGTCTCGCCCAGCTTCTGCGACCAGACCAGCGTGACCAATGCGGCGATGGCCGATGGAACGCCCTTTGCGGTCGACACGGTGGTGACGGGGCCAGGCGCCTGCCGCCAGACGATCCGGAGGCGTAGATGATCCCATCCGATCACTTCACTCGCTTCTACAACGAGGTGTTCAAGTTCCTCGAGGCGCAGGGCGAGGAGCATCTGGAACGCTATTTTCTCGAGATCAGCAAGAACCAGGAAAAGCACATCCTGGCGCTGATCGAAGAGAAGGGTTTTGCCGGCATGTACCAATACTGGTCGGTGATCCGCGACGAGGAAAACTGCGAGCTCGACCTCGGCTATGACGACGACAAGTTCGAGCTGACCATGCATCTCTGCCCCAGCCTCACCAAGGCCAAAGACAATGATGCCGAGACCTGGAGCCGCTATTGCGACCATTGCGCGGGCTGGATCGGTCCGATCATGGACAAGACCGGGTATCACCTCGTCTACGACGTGATCGACCGCAACAAGCCGCAATGCGTCATGCGGATCTACAAGGATGAAGAGAAGGCCCGCGAGGCGGAAATGGATGTCCGCCTGCTCATGGGATGGCCCGGCCGCAAATCGGCCTAGTGGGTGAACGGGGGCGTTCGTTGACTGAGCTTCGCATCGGTATCCTCGGCTCGGGCTATATGGGGCGCACCCATGCCGAGTGCCTGACCAAGCATGTGACCCGCGCACGGCTCGTCGCCATCGCCGGTGGCAGCCGGGCGCCGAAGCTCGCCGCGGATTATGGGGCAGCGTTCGACGCCAGCGAGGCCGCGCTGTTTGCCCGCCCCGATCTCGACGCCGTGCTGATCGCCACGCCGCATGCCGATCACGTGGCGCAGGTCATCGCGGCGGCTGAGGCCGGCCTCCACGTTCTGGTCGAAAAGCCGATGGCGACGAGCGCTGCCGATTGCACGGCGATGATCGAGGCCTGCGAGGCCGCGGGCGTCCGGCTCGAGGTGATCCAGACGCAGCGCTTTCGCGGCGCGCATGTCGAGACGCGGCGCCTGATCGAGAGTGGCGCCATCGGCGCGGTGCGCATGCTGCAGGGCCGTTCGCTGTTCACCGACTATGTCGTGGGCACCTCGCCCTGGGCCGGCGAAGAGAAGCATGGCGGCGCCTTCCTCGACACCGGCGTGCACTTCTTCGACCTGATGCGCTTCCTTACCGGCCGCGAGCCGGAGACAATCTTTTCGACAGTGACGACCTTCGGCGGCGTCCCGCATCCGGGCCTCAACGCCATGACGCAGCTCACTTTTGGCGGCGGCATCCTCGGACAGCACTGGATGAGCTACCAGATGCCAAAACCGGGCGTCGCCAATTCCGAACACCGCATGCTGATCGTCGGCGAGAGCGGCATGATCGATGTCGACGCCTACGGCAAAGTGCAGCTCGGACGCGACGGCGAGTGGACGACGATCTGGGAGCAGCCGCCCATCGACTACGTCAACCGGCCGCTCGATCCCGTCCGGCTCGAGGCCTTCTTCACCCAGACGCAGGCCTTCGTCGACGATGTGCTCGACGAGCGCGCTGCCACCGTGTCAGGCGCCGAAGGCCGCATGGCGGTGGCCATGGTCGAGGCAGCGCTGCAATCGTCCGCCACCGGTGCACCGGTCCAGCTTCTCTAGGAGATCACCATGCAGGTCGCAGCCTCCGGCATCATCAGCCGTGCCGAGCCGGGCACCAGTCGCGCCAATCTGACGTTCCCCAGTCTCCTGCCGCTGGGCGACGGCACAATTCTCGCCACGCTGCGCGCCGGCCCAACCAAGGATTCGGCGGCAGAACAGATCGAGCTCTACCGGTCCGCGGATGGGGGGATCAATTGGACCGGCCCGGTCAGTCCGTTCGCGCTCCCCGAGATCGGCGGTAAGCAGGGCACGCTGAAGCTCTGCTACATCACGGAGTTGTCGCGCGGTCGTCTGCTCGCGGCTGCCATGTGGGTCGATCGCACCAGCTACCCCGGCCAGCCATTGTTCAATGCCGAGACCGAGGGCTGCCTGCCGATGGCGATCGTCCTCGCCAACTCCGCCGACAATGGCCAAAGCTGGTCCGCCTGGCGCCACGTCGCAATGCCCGACGAGATCGGCCCGCCCAGCCTCACCAGCCCCATCCTCAAGCTTGCCGACGGCCGGCTCGCCATGAGCATCGAAACCAACAAGCCCTACCTCGACGCCTCCAAATGGAAGCAGCGCGCCGTCTATCTCTATTCTTCTGACGAGGGGCTTACTTGGTCCGTCCCGGCGACAGTTGCCGAGGACCCGTCGGGTCGCATCTTCAACTGGGACCTCCGCTGCGCCGTGGCGCCGGATGGAGCGATTGGCTCCTTCGCCTGGACCTACGACAGCGAGACGGCAAAATATCTCGACATCCATCGGCGCATCAGCCGCGACGGCGGCGCAAGCTGGAGCGCTCCCGAGCCGCTGGGCTTTTCCGACCAGGCCGCCCGCCCGGCGATCTTCAGCGACGGCGCGACGGTGCTCGCCTGGGTCGATCGCTTCGGGAGCAAGTCGATCCGTGCCCGCCTGGCGCCGCGCCTTGATGCGCCGTTCGAGCCGGCAACCGAGGTCGCGATCTACACCCATCCGCAGCCCGACACCGGCAGCACCGACACCGGCGAGATGCTGGCCA
>JBKJTB010000342.1:0-13349 GCA_046594305.1 Devosia sp.
GACGCTGCGCTCACTGACCAGCTCCGCGCCAGCCCCCGTCGCTCAACCCGGCCAAATCGGCCAAACCAACCGCCCGAGTCTCCTTCACGCTGGATAAAGGTTGGGGGCAACGTCACCGGCAGTTCAGCCATAACTGTAAATGGCATAGGCAGATTCCAAGACACGAGCTCCGCTCGAACGGCCACCATCAACATAAATGGTCAATACAGCTTCGTCGCCTTATACAACAAAAGCCAGGCCGATCACGCAACAATTAAAGTAAACGGCGTGAACTCAACTATATATTTTGGGGACGAGAGTTCAGCAAATTCTTCAAAAATTCAAAACTATAATGGGCAGATAAGCTTTACTACCAAAGCGAGCGCTGATGTATCCACGATATACAATGAAGACGCCGCGGCATTCATCGATCAGTCAACGGCTGGATCGTCGAAAATCTACAATTATGGCGATCTAGAATTCACAGAGGAATCGACTGCGGCAAGCTCAACAATCAGTAACTCTGGAAATGTCAGTTTCACCAGTACCGTGACCACTGGCACGGCGGCAAACGCCGGCACAGCGACAATTACCAATGGTGGATCCCTGCTCTTTGATGGGATTGCCAGCGCCGCCACAGCGACAATTACCAACAATGCCAATTCGGACCTGACCTTCGCCGGCAGTTCGACGGCCAGCGGTGCGAAAATCACCAACAATGGCAACCTGGCCTTCGCGGGCAGTTCGCGGGCTGGCACGGCAGCGATTACCAACGATGGCGCCCTGACCTTTACGGGCACGTCATCGGACAACAGTTCATCAGCCCAGAACGCCCGGATCGACAATCACAACAGCCTCATCTTTGAGTCCAGTGCGACTGCCAGCAACGCGACCATCAACAATTCCATGGACTCCGGCTATCCGTGGGGCGTCCTCACATTCAGAGGCTCCAGTACTGCGGGAAATGCGACCATCATCCTCGAGGACGCCCCTCCCTACGGCAGCGGCGGCATCGGCTACGAAGGCGGCGAGCTGTACTTCGAAGACTACAGCAATGGCGGGACGGCCAGGATTATCAATGGCGGCGAGGTGCACTTCCGCCCCGACTACGCGACCACTTCCATGTCGGTGGGCTCGATCTCTGGAAGCGGCGTTGTCGTCATCGATCGCGGCCGCATCAGCATCGGGACCAACAATCTCTCGACGGTAGTGACAGGCTCCGTGACCAGCGGCACGGAAAGCGCCGTGCTGATCAAGGTCGGCTCGGGCACGCTGTCCCTGGCCGGGCTGGTCAGTGTGTCGGGTGGCGTCGTCGTCAACGGCGGCACGCTGCGCGCCGCCGGCATGATGAACGACTCCGTGACCGTGAATGGCGGGACGCTGGGCGGCACTGGGACGGTTTCGGGCAATGTGATTGTCAACAATGGCGGCATGCTCGGCGGCAGCGCGACGATTTCCGGCACGGTGATTGTCAACAATGGCGGCACGCTCGGCGGCAGCGGGACGATTGCCGGCGCTGTGACGGTCAACAGCGGCGGCACCCTGGCGCCCGGTGCGAGCGCCGGGCTGCTCAAGACCGCCAGCGTCAATCTGCTGACCGGCTCGAACTTTTCATTTGAGCTGGGCGGCACGGCGGCGGGCACAGGCTACGACGAGTTAAGCGTCGCCGGCACCGTGACGCTGGGGGCCGCGACGCTGACCAGCCGCCTGATCAACGGCTTCCAGCCGAGCACGACCGTCAGGCAGCAATACGTCATCATCGAAAACGACAACACCGACGCGATCGCCGGAAGCTTCCTCAACCTCAACGAGGGCGCCACCTTCCTCGTCGGCGACCGCTTCTTCACCATCACCTATGCCGGCGGCACCGGCAACGACGTCGTCATCACCAGTTCCGGTGCCAACCGCGTCGGCGGCGCCGGCAACGACATCCTCCGTGCAACGGCGTTCTTCGACACGATCGATGGTCGTGGCGGCCTCGACGTCGCCGACTATTCCTTCATGACCTCGGCGATGAAGGTCACGCTGAAGTCCGGCACCCAGACTGTCGCGGGCGACAAACTGATCAGCATCGAAGGCCTGCTCGGCGGCACGGGTGCCGACGAGTTCAAGGGCACCGGCCAAGCCAACCTGTTCCGCGGCGGCGCCGGCAAGGACAAGCTCGATGGAGCCGGCGGCTCCGACACCGCCGATTATGGCGACAAGACCAAGTCGGTGCAGGTCAAGCTCGACGGCGCCAACAGCGTTACCGTCAAGGTGAACGGCAAGGCCGAGGACACGCTCAAGAACATCGAGAACGTCACCGGCGGCAGCAAAGCCGACAAGCTGAGCGGCGACAGCAAGGCCAACACCTTCGACGGCGGGTTCGGCAAGGACATCCTCACCGGCGCCGGCGGCAAGGACAAGTTCGTGTTCTCGACCGCGCTCGCAACGTCCGACGTCGACACCATCACCGACTTCAAGCACGGCCAGGACAAGCTGGCCCTCGACAACACCATCTTCGCCGCGATCGGCTCCAAACTTGATAAAACGGAGTTCTACGCCGCGGCCGGAGCCACTAAAGGCCACGATGCCAGCGACCGCATCATTTACGACACCAAGTCCGGCAAACTCTACTACGACGACGACGGCAAGGGCGGCCACGCCGCCGTGCAGTTCGCCACGCTGAGCGGCCACCCGGTCCTCAGCTTCGGCGATTTCAGCATTGTTTAGCCGCCGACCTCACCAGCATCAGGGGATTTTGCAATGACCAGCGCTAACTGGGCCGTCGGGTTCCCATACACCCCCAGCGGGGACTACGGCAACGCGGCCAACTGGAACACCCACGTCGTGCCGAATGAGGTGGCAGCCTTCGGGCAATCCTACATGTCGACCGTCTTGATCAATAGCGCGCTCAGCGTCGGTGGTTGGTCCGTCTTCTACCAGCCCTACATCTTCGTTGCGCCAAGCAACGTCAGCTTCAACGGCCAGGGCATAGTCGGCGGATCCGGCTCGCGGTTCGACAACAGCGCCAACTTGTCCTTCCTCAATTCCGCCAGCGCCGGTATCGGCGGCAATATGGTGTTCAACAACACCGGGACGATCACCTTCGCCAACTCCAGCACGGCTGGAAGCGCCATCTTCGGCAACGCCGGCTACCTGCATTTCGCGAACCAATCGACCGCCGGCAACTCCCTCATTTCCGTCACCAAGACGGGCATCGTCGACTTCACCGAAGGCTCCACGGCCGGCACCGCGAACCTGGTCACCGCAGCAGAGGCCGGCCAGCACGGCCGGATAAACTTCAAGGGCGATGGTCCGGCGCACAATCACAAGCTCACCGCCGGCTCGTTCTCCGGCTCCGGCATTTTCGACCTCGGCGCGAACCAGGTCAGCGTCGGCGGCAGCAATCTCAACACCACCGTCACCGGCCAGATCGTCGGCGGCAGCAACGGCCGGCTGATCAAGGTCGGCGACGGTGTCATGACGCTCACCGGCGTCAACACCTACGGCGGCGGAACACTGGTACTTGACGGGGCCCTGGTCGTCCATGGCGCGATAGGCAAGGTAAGCGTAGGTGGCGGTTCAAGCACCGCCGCACTGATTGGCGATGGAGTCTTCGGCGCAACGACTGCCCTCAATCATGGCTACCTGACGGCCGGAGCGGACGGCGCCTCGCCAGGCCGGCTGGCAACCGGCAATTTGGACTTGCGGCGGGGCAGCACTCTCGCTGTCGAAATCACCGGTCCATCCGCGGGCGCCGCTGGCTATGACCAGATCGTCGTACGCGGCACGGTCAAGCTCGCCGGCTCGCTCGATGTTCAAACGATCCTGAGGTATGGCGACACATTGCCCACGGTCGTGGCCACCATCATCGACAATGATGGCAAAGATAAAGTCAAAGGCCTGTTCGATGGCCACTCCCTCAACGACGGCTATTTTCACGGCAAGCTCGAGCAGGGCGAGGCCTTCGCCGCGGGTGGGGCGATCTATTCCATCAGCTACAAAGGCGGCACGGGCAACGACGTCGTCCTGCGCACCGAGAGCACGGTCACTGAGGGGACGCCCGGCAACGACACGATCAATCCCCACACTCCGCCAGTCACGCAAGGCTCCGATCGTCCATCGCCCCGAGCCGATCTCATCTACGGTGGAGACGGCAACGACACTGTCGACGCCGGCGGCGGCAACGACACCGTCATCGCCGGCAGCGGCAAGGACGTGCTGAACGGCGGAGCGGGCAAGGACTTCGTAACGTTCGAAACCCGGCTCGACGTGCAGGTTACGCTCAATGGCAGCAAGGCGGCGACCGTCAAGCTGGGCGGCCACGCTGAAGGCAAGATCAAGAACTTCGAAGATGTCGGCGGCGGGTACGGAGCCGACAAGCTCACCGGCGACAGCAAGAACAATGTTCTGATCGGCGAGCGTGGCATTGACACGCTCAAGGGCGGCGGCGGCGACGACGTGCTCGTCGGCGGCCGGGACAAGAACGTCCTCGAAGGCGGCAGCGGCAAGGACCAGTTCGTCTTCCTGCCGGAAATAGAGGTTTTCACTGCCGATACGATCAAGGACTTCCAGCACGGCCAGGACAAGCTCCTGCTCGACCGCGACGGCTACTCCGCCATCGGCGAGAAACTCGATGCTTCGGAGTTCTACGCCAAGGCCGGTGCCAAAAAGGCCCACGATGCCAGCGACCACATCATCTACGACACCAAATCCGGCAAGCTCTACTACGACGACGATGGCAAGGGTGGCGACGCCGCGATGCACTTCGCCACGCTGAGTGGGCACCCGACCCTCAGCTACAGCGATTTCACCATTGTCTAGCAGCCACCCGCAGCCGCCGCTCCAGCAACAGGATAACTCCAAATGACCAGCGCGAACTGGGCCCTCGGGTCCCCCGCCATCCCCTACGGGGACTACGGCAACGCGGCCAACTGGAACACCTACATCGTGCCCAATGAGGTCGCCACCTTCGGGCAATCCAACATGTTGACCGTCTTCATCACCAGCGCGCTCAGCGTCGGTGGCTGGTCCATCTACTACCAGTCCTACAACTTCGTCGCGTTAAGCAGCGTCAGCTTCAACGACCAGGGCATACAGGGCGGAACCGGCTCGCAGTTCTCCAACAGCGCCAACCTGTCCTTCAACAATTCGGCCAGCGCCGGTATTTCCGGTACTATGGTGTTCCATAACAACGGGACGATAAACTTCGCCAACTCCAGCTCGGCTGGATACGCCATCTTCGACAACGCCGGCTATCTGCATTTCGCGAACAAATCGACGGCCGCCAACTCCCTCATTTCCGTCACCAAGACGGGCACCGTCGACTTCACCGAAGGCGCCACGGCAGGCGCCGCGACGCTGATCACCGCTGCCGAAGGCAACCAGATCGGCCGGATAAACTTCAAGGGCGACGGCCCTGCTCACAACCACAAGCTCACCGCCGGCTCGTTTTCAGGCAACGGCATCTTCGACCTCAGCTCGAACCAGGTCACTGTCGGCAATGACGCCGACACAACCGTCGACGGTCGGATCATCGGAACGGGCGACAGCCGGTTGATCAAAGTCGGCGACGGCGAGATGACGCTCAATGGCATCAACAGCTACGGCGGCACCGTGATCAACGGCGGAACGCTGACCGTCAACGGCGTCATCGGCAATGTCACGCTCGTCGAGCTCACCGACGATCAATCGGCGACTTTGTACGGCAAGGGCGTGGTCGGCAACGTCACCGCCAAGTCTGGCTATGTCTCGGGCGGCGTGGGCGTCTTCGACCCCGGCCAGTTGCGGACCGGCACGCTCGACATCCAGGCCCGCAGTCAGCTTGCCGTCGACATCCGTGGCATCTCTGTGCCCGGCACCGAATACGACCAGTTCGTCGTGACCGGCAAGGTCAAGCTGGCCGGTGCCCTGACCACCCAGGTGTTTGGCGAATTCGCCCACGGTCAAAAGATCACGATCATCGACAACGACGGCAAGGACAAGGTCTCCGGAACGTTTTCCGGCGGCAGCCTTTTCGGCCGGCTGGTCCAGGGCGATCGGATCGTGGAGGAATTCCATGTCCTCTCGATCAGCTACAAGGGCGGCACCGGCAACGACGTCGTCCTGAAGACCGAAGGCAATTTCTCCTACGGGACGGGTGGCGACGACACCATCAATCTGACGACCGCCGCGAACTGGCAGTACTCGAGGCCGACAACGAACTTTGCCGACGCCGTCGTCGCCGGTCCGGGCAACGACACGATCGATACCGGCGCTGGCCATGACAGCGTTGCCGGCGGCACTGGCAAGGACGTGCTGAACGGCGGCAAGGGCAACGACATGGTGTCGTTCTACGATGCCACCGCCAGCGTAAAACTGACTCTCAACGGCAGCAAGCAGGTCACCGTCAAGATCGGCGGCGTGGCCGAGGACAAGATCAAGAATTTCGAGAACATCGCCGGCAGCGAGTTCAAGGACAAACTCACGGGCGACGGCGGGGACAATGTGTTGCAAGGCGCAGGCGGCAACGACATCCTCAAGGGCGGCAAAGGCAACGACGCCCTGGTCGGCGACGAGGGCAAGGACGTCCTCGAGGGCGGCAGCGGCAAGGACATTTTCGTGTTCGAGCAAACCGGCGCCCAGCACGCCGATACCGTCAAGGATTTCCACCACGGCCAGGACCGCATCATGCTCGACGAGTACGACTTCCGCGCCATCGGCGCCAAGCTCGACGCATCGGAGTTCTACGCCGCCCCGGGTGCCGCCAAGGCGCACGCCAGGAACGACCACATCGTCTACGACACCAGGTCCGGAGAACTCTATTACGACGCCGACGGCAAGGGCGGCGACGCCGGCATCCTCTTTGCCAAGCTGAGCGGCCACCCGAGCCTCAGCCACGGCGACTTCATCATCGCCTAGGAGGTTCTCCGCCGCCGCTCGGGCTTGGCTTGCCCTCCCCGTCGTGCAATCGTCGCGGGGGCGTCATTGTGCAAGCGGCTGGGCGGCGGGATTTTGGGCGTCAATTCGAAACCCGTTGATGCCGACCTCGTCGACCTGATCGGGCGCATCTACGATTGCGTCATCGACCCATCGCGCTGGTACGACACGGTCGACCGGTTGCGGCTGCATTTCGGCTTCCACAACGCCGGTCTGGGGGTCATTGCGCTGCCCAGTGGCGACAATGTGCTTCAGGTTGCGGTGAACTTTCCGCCTGGAATGGTTGAGCTGGCTCAGAGCCACGGAGAATACATCCTGGAACTGTGGGGCGGGCCGGCGCGGGCCGCGCGCGCCGCGCTCGAGGAGCCGGTGCTGCAATCGCTCGCGAGCAATACCAGCACATGGCCCGAGAACGCCTATTTCCGCGCCTTCGCCATGCCGCAGGGGCTCGTCGACAGCATCGCGCTGCCGCTGGCGCGAGATTCGACGACGATCGCGACGCTGGGCCTCGGCGTGCATCATACGGCCAAGCCGCCCGGCGAGGCGGTATTCGACGGGCTGCGCATCATCGCGCCGCACCTGCGGCGTGCCGTCATCATCAGCCGGATGCTGCGCGTCAGCGCCGCCGCCACCCAGAGCTTTGCCGCGGCACTCGATGCCTCGTCCGCCGGTGTTGTCCTGGTCGACGGCAGCCTCCGCATCGTTCACGCCAACGCAGCGGCACAGGCCATGCTGGCAGCCGGCGATCCGGTTCGCGACACCCAGGGCCGCCTCGAGCTGCCTGGCGAAATGGCGCCGGGAGTCCTCGGCAACGCCGTGGCCAGCGCTGAGCGTGGAGACGCGGCGCTCGGGCAGAAGGGCACCGGCATTCCGGCCCGGCGTCGCGACGGCAGCCCGCTAACGCTGCAGGTGATGCCGCCGGGCGGCCGACGCGGTGGTCCCGAAGATCTGGGCGCCGTGGCCGCAATATTCATCGCCGACAGCTCGCACGGCGCCCCGCCACCGGCCGGCCTGCTCAGCATCCTGTTCGACCTCACGCCGGCGGAGGCCCGCATCTTCGAGCTGGTCGCCGCCGGGCGGAGCAGCGCGCAGATCGCCGACGAACTCACCATCGCGCCCAGCACCTTCAAGTCGCACCTCGAGCGCGTCTATCTGAAGACCGGCCGGAACAGCCGCAGCGGTCTGGTGCGGCTCGCGAGCGAAGTCAGCCCGCCCCGCTAGCCCGATCAATTGGCCGCGCCTCCCCCGAACGGCGGGCGACAGTCCATCGGCAGCGTCGCAAGCTAAGCCCCACACCCTTGGGAGCCGTCCGCGTGACCCAACTCGGGCGTGGTGACGACGCGAAGGGGATGATGGATGACCAGCAGCACGTGGTACGGGAACTCTGCCTTCAGCTCGCCGCACAACTACCAAACCGCTGCGAACTGGAACAATTTCATCGTTCCCACCGAAACGGCAAGTTTCTACGGCTCCAACTACACGTCCATCGCCATCACCGGCGCCGTCACGGCGGGCGCCTGGTATTTCGGGGGACCGAGCCTATTTCAGTTCACCAACACCCGTGCTCTCACCTTCAACGGAGCAGGCATCACCGGCGTGGCCTTTACGGCCGTCGTGATCCAGAATTGGGACAGCGTAAACTTCACCAATTCCAGCAGCGCCGGCTATTCGGCCATTACGAACGCCGCGCACACCTCTCTCTATTTCTACAACAGCAGCGATGCTGGCCACGCAACCATCAACAATTCCGCCGCAGTGGAATTCAACCACACGAGCAATGCCGGCTCAGCGCACTTTATCAACAACGTTGGCAGTTCCCTCTACTTTTACGACACCACCAGGGCAGCCAGCGCGGTCATCGACAACCAGGGCTACGTGAACTTTTTCGGCACGAGTTCGGCCGACAACGCGACCATCACGAATTCCAACTCCCTCGGGTTTCACAACGGCGCAACCACCGGTTATTCCAGCATCGTCAATGACAGCACCGGCATCGCGCGCTTCTGGGATGCCAGCAGCGCCAACTGGGCCAGCATTTCCGGCACCGGCGACATCGAATTTCACAACACGAGCACGGCGGCCCACTCCGCGATCACAGTGACCGGCATCCCCGACCTCAATAGTTTTGGCTCGCTGGCGTTCTTCGATACGAGTTCAGCCGGACAATCGTTGATCACGAACACCAGCGACGTGACGTTTTGGGACAGCACGACTGTCGGTCAAGCCACGATCGCCAACGGCGACAATGCGGGCCTGACGTTTCGCGAATTCAGTCGCGCCGGAGCTTCAACGATCACCAATACCGTTCTCGGCGAGATTGAGTTCATCAACAACAGTACCGCCGATCACGCCATGATCACCAACAAGGGCAACATGCAGTTCACCGGTTCGAGCACCGCCGGTAATGCGACAATCTCAAGTGACTACTTTCTCAATTTCGGCGACGCCGGCAGCGCCGGCGATGCAACTATCACGAACGCCTACTATCTAAACTTCATCGGCAGCAGCAGTGCCGCCAATGCCAAGATCACCAATTCCGGCATAGCGACCTTCGGCTACGACAGCAGCGCCGCGTCCGCGACCATCACCAACAATGGTGGCGGTCTGGCCTTCTCCGACTATGGAACGGCTGCCAATGCCGTGATCAGCAACTCCGGTCTTGTGACCTTCACCGGTACGAGTACGGCCGCAAGCTCGAAAATCACAAACTCAAAGACGATGGAGTTTATGGGGAGCGCGACCGCCGGAAATGCGCAGCTCATCAATAATGCCGCCATCGCAGTCGTGGAGTTCTCCCTCTCTGACGGACCCAATGCCGACCACCGCATCAGCGCTGGTTCAATCGCCGGCGCTGGCAACTTCATGCTCGGAAGCAATCAGCTCACGGTCGGCAGCAACAATCTCAGCACCATTGTGAGCGGCTCCATCAGGGATGGCGGCTACGAGGGCAGCGGCGCGTCGCTGGT
The DNA here is from genome assembly GCA_046594305.1 of Devosia sp. Taxonomy (GTDB): domain Bacteria; phylum Pseudomonadota; class Alphaproteobacteria; order Rhizobiales; family Devosiaceae; genus Devosia_A. The sequence goes on from JBKJTB010000342.1 coordinate 9,846, forward strand.
CAAGATCGGCGCGGGCACGCTGACGCTGAGCGGCACCAACACTTACACCGGCAGCACCGTCGTCAACGGCGGGACACTGCGGCTGGACGGTTCGACCGCGAGCGCTGTCACCATCAATTCGGGCGGTGTACTAGGCGGCAGCGGAACCGTGGGCGGCGCCGTGGTGGTAAACGCCGGGGGGACCCTTGCACCCGGCGCCAGCGCTGGGCGGCTCGACACCAGGAGCGTGAACTTTCAGGCCGGCGCCAAGCTGGCGATCGAGCTGGGCGGTACGGCACCGGACACCGGCTACGACCAGATCGGCGTCGCCGGTACAGTCTCGCTCGGCGCCCCGACCCTCGACCTCCGGCTGATCAACGGCTTCGCCCCGAGCCTGACCACCCGGCAGTCCTTCGTCCTCATCGACAATGACGGCACCGACGCGGTGATCGGCAATTTCGCGGGATTGGTGCAGGGCGGGACGCTACTGTCCGACGGCCGCTTCTTCACCATCAGCTATGTCAGCGGCACCGGCAACGACGTCGTCATCACCAGCGCCGGCGCCAACCGTATCGGCACCGAGAGGAACGACGTTCTGGGCGCAACGGCGTTCTTCGACACCCTCGATGGCCGTGGCGGTCTCGACGTCGCCGACTATTCCTTCATGACATCCGCACTGAAAGTCACCCTCAAGACCGGCACGCAGACCATCGCTGGCGACACCCTCATCAGCATCGAGGGCCTGTTCGGCGGCAGCAAGGCCGACGAGTTCACCGGCACCTCCAAGGCCAACCTCTTCCGCGGCGGCGGCGGCAAGGACAAGCTCGACGGCAAGGGCGGCAGCGACACCGCCGACTATGGCGACAAAACCAAGTCGGTGCAGGTCAAGCTCGACAGCGCGAACGCCGTCACCGTCAAGGTGAACGGCAAGGCCGAGGACACCCTCAAGAACATCGAGAACGTCACCGGCGGCAGCAAAGTCGACAAGCTGAGCGGCGACAGCAAGGCCAACACCTTCGACGGTCGTCTCGGCAAGGACATCCTCACCGGCGATGGCGGCAGGGACAAGTTCGTGTTCTCGACCGCGCTCGCAACGTCCAACGTCGACACCATCACCGACTTCAAGCACGGGACGGACAAGATCGGCCTCGACGACGCCATCTTCGCCATCGGTTCCAAGCTCGACACGGCCGAGTTCTACGCCAAGGACGGCGCCACCAAGGCGTACGATGCCAGCGACCGCCTCGTCTACGACAGCAAATCCGGAAAACTCTACTACGACGACGACGGCAAGGGCGGCCATGCCGCCATCCAGTTCGCCACGCTCAGCGGCCACCCCGCCATCACCTACGGCGACTTCGCCATCGTCTGACCGGTGGCGATTTCCCCAGTCTCGCCAAAATTCCGCGCTTGACAGGATTCGGCGAAAACCGGCCCGGTGGCGACCGCTCCTTCCCCGCCTCTTCACCCATCACATCAGCCGAGAAAACTCTGTCGATTCCGGGCGGGGTTAGCACGGATTCCCACCCTAATTGTGGAGCGCCAGACGCCGTCGATTGCTCCCGATTCGCCGCATTGTGAACGTCGAATCCCCGCTTCCCCATTGTCCCCGCCATTCACAATCTCTATACTAGATTTAGCGAAACCGACCCTGGCAGACACAAGCTATGGCCCCTTCGCACGTTTAGCCGATTGACGATTTTTCTGAATCGGACCAGATTTTTCGACGCTGCGACGGACGCGTTTGGTGCCGCCGCAACAAAGTCCCCGAGGACGAGTTCGGCACCTAGACCGAACCTGATCCGGGGCACGGGGCAATCGGCTCCCGCCGTGGCGATGGCGAGGGCCGGAGTATCGCGTCAAACATCTGGCGAAATGAGCTGCGGCGGCGGCAGCGGACACTTTTGTCCGCGTTTTTGGGGACTGAAGAATGCATATCGAACGTCGGTACACCGAAGCCAACCAGGGCGCCTATGCGGGGATCGACTTCCGCTCGGCCACCAGCGAGATCCGCAATCCGGATGGCTCGGTCGTGTTCAAGCTCGAGAACATGGGCGTGCCCTCGTCGTGGTCGCAGGTCGCGGCCGACATCCTTGCGCAGAAGTACTTCCGCAAGGCGGGCGTCGCGAAGAAGCTGAAGCGCGTCGAAGAAAACGACGTGCCGTCCTGGCTCTGGCGCTCGGTCCCCGACGAGAAGGCCATGAAGGGTCTGCCCGAAGCCGAGCGCTACGGCAGTGAAATCGACTCCCGCCAGGTCTTTGACCGCCTCGCGGGCACCTGGACCTATTGGGGCTGGAAGGGCGGCTATTTCGACACCGAGGAGGACGCCCGCGCCTTCTTCGAGGAACTGTGCTTCATGCTCGCGACCCAGAAGGTCGCGCCCAACTCGCCGCAATGGTTCAACACGGGCCTCCACTGGGCCTATGGCACCGACGGCCCCGGCCAGGGCCATTTCTACGTCGACCCGTTCACCAAGAAGCTCGTGCAGTCGAAATCGTCGTACGAGCACCCGCAGCCGCATGCCTGCTTCATCCAGTCCGTCGGTGATGACCTCGTCAACGAGGGCGGCATCATGGACCTGTGGGTCCGCGAAGCGCGGCTGTTCAAATATGGCTCGGGCACCGGTTCAAACTTCTCGCGGCTGCGCGGTGAAGGCGAGCGCCTGTCGGGCGGCGGCAAATCGTCGGGCCTGATGAGCTTTTTGAAGATCGGCGACCGCGCGGCGGGCGCCATCAAGTCGGGCGGCACCACCCGCCGGGCCGCCAAGATGGTCGTGGTCGACATCGATCACCCCGACATCGAGCAGTACATCGATTGGAAGGTGAAGGAAGAGCAGAAGGTCGCCGCTCTCGTCACCGGTTCAAAGATCGTCAGCAAGCACTTGAAGCTGATCATGAAAGCCGCCGTCAATTGTGACGGCGACGGCGACGATTGCTTCGATCCCAACAAGAACCCGGCGCTCAAGCGCGAGGTCAAAGCCGCGAAGAAAGCGATGGTGCCCGAGAACTACATCGGCCGCGTCATCCAGTTCGCCAAGCAAGGCTACACCGACCTCGAATTCCCGGTCTACGACACCGACTGGGACAGCGAGGCCTATCTCACCGTCTCGGGCCAAAACTCCAACAACACCGTCCGCGTCACCGACGATTTCCTCAAGGCCGTCGAGACCGATGGCGACTGGAACCTCACCGCCCGCAAGGACGGCAAGGTCACGAAAACCCTCAGGGCCCGCGAGCTGTGGGAAACCATCGGCTATGCGGCCTGGGCCTCGGCCGACCCCGGCATCCATTTCCACACCACCATCAACGAGTGGCACACGAGCCCGGCGGCCGGCGAGATCGTCGCGTCCAACCCCTGCTCCGAGTACATGTTCCTCGACGACACCGCGTGCAACCTCGCGTCGGTGACCCTCCTGCCCTACCGCAACAAGGACAGCAGCTTCGACGTCGCCGCCTTCGAGCACACGTGCCGGCTCTGGACCGTCGTCCTCGAGATCTCGGTGATGATGGCGCAGTTCCCGAGCAA
>JBKJTB010000376.1:0-6678 GCA_046594305.1 Devosia sp.
GATTCTGCCGGACTGCAACCTCGACCGCGCCGAGACCAAGGCGGAAGCCCTGCGGCTGCGGGTCGAAGCGCTGAGCCAGACGCATGGCGCGGCGATTTCCGCCTCGTTCGGCGTGGCGTCGGTGCCGTACACCTCGACCGGTGTCACCGACCTCCTCGCGGCGGCGGATGGGGCGCTCTACAAGGCCAAGCAGAACGGCCGCAACCAGGTGGCGACCGCCCCGACCCGGCCGTTCCATCTCGATCGGTTGGAGGATGCGCTGGAACGGCCACAGCAGTTGCAGGCGGCGGAGTAGGTTCAGGCGCCGAGGATGCAGTCGGGTCCTCCCCTGCGCTCGCGCGGGGGAGGTGTCGCCCTATGGCGACGGAGGGGGCGCCGCTTGCTTGATGCGAGCGAGGACGGCGGCTGGGCGTTCGTTCACATCAGAAACTGTGAAGCGCAGAACTGTCACGCCCTGCGAGACCAGCCATGCGTCTCGAACTGCGTCGCGCTCGATCTGCTCCCACTCCTCGTGGGCCGGTCCATCGACCTCCACACAGAGCCGTGCCGACGGGCAGTAGAAGTCGAGGACGTATCCCCCGATCGGATGCTGTCTGCGAAAGCGCAGACCGATCTGGTTGCGGCGGAGCATCGCCCAGAGCGTCCGCTCTGGGTCGGTCACGCTCGCGCGCAGCTGGCGGGCACTCTTAAGCATTGGTGGTGTCGTCAACGCGAACCTCCACTCGTGGGCGCCCCTTCCGACGCCTCCGGCGCCACCTTCCCCATGCATGGGGAAGGGACCCGACTGCGGCGCCTGCTATTTTCCCAACGCCTCTTGATCGGCGATGATCCTGTCGATCATCGCCTCATTGTCCGTGTTGTACGGCGTCTTTGCCGCCTGGCGCTGTTTGAAGTACCGCACGGGTTCGCTCAGGATTTTGCTGAGGTCGGTCTCGCAGGTGAAGTCGCCGGCGATGCGTTTGATCTTGGAATTGTCGAACAGCACGGTCCAGGTTTTGTCGCCGAGCAGCGGGCCGGCCCAGTCGGGCTGGTAGCGGATCACGGTGTCGGTGGGAACGTGGACGAGTTTGGCTTCGACGCCGAGGCCCCTGGCGATGGTTGAGTAGATGGCGTCCCAGGTGAAGCCGATGTCGCCGGTGATGTGGAGGTCTTGGCGCAGCGCGGCCGCGTTGCCGAAGAGCTTGACGAAGGGTTTGGCGAAATCCTCGGAGCGCGTCAGCGTCCAGATCGAGGTACCGTCGCCGGTGACGAGGACGGGCTTGCCCGCGAGCATGCGGTAGGCGACCGCGTCGCCCTCGTTGAGCATGGTGGGAAGACCCGAGCGGACGGTGTGGCTGGGGCGCACATTGGTCCAGGGGAGCTTTGACGCCTTCATCAGATTTTCGCAGGCGATCTTGGCCTGTGAGTAGGCCCAGTAGGGGTTGACCGCCGGCGTGCCGGCTTCGGTGGTGATGTGCTCGTAGATGCTCTTTTTGTAGACCGAGGCCGAGGAGATGAAGATGTATTGGCCGGTCTTGCCGGTGAACACTTCAATGTCCTGCTGCATCTGCTCGGGGGTGAAGACCATGAACTGGGCGACGCCGTCCCAATGCCGCTCCCCGAGCTTCTTGTAGCTCGCCGGATCCTTCATATCGCCGACGATCGACTCGACGCCCGCGGGCAGCGGCTCCTGGCGCTGGCCGCGGTTGAACACCGCGACCTTGTGGCCGTCCTTGAGAGCGAGCTCGACGCAGGGCAGCGAGATCTGGCCGGTGCCGCCGACAAACAGGATGTTCATGAGAATTCCTCCTCTTTCTTTTGCTCTGTCCGACCGAACCCAAGAGGGATCCCGGCCAACCGTGTGTGTTTTGCGGCAGAGGTTAGCTGGCGCATTTGAACTGGCAACCGGAAACCGCGGATCACTTTCCTGGCGCGGTGCCGAGAGGCGGGGCCTTCGATGTTGCACTGCCCGACCATGGTCCCCACATGCATGGTAACGGACAAGGAGCTCATCATGGACGACGACAGGAAGACCGGTTGGAAGAGTTTTACCGAGGAGATCGAGGTGACCGGCCAGCAATTGCTGGAAACGATCAACCGGCTGATCGCCGAGGGCAATGTGCGCAAGCTCAACATCAAGTCCGAAAGCGGCGACGTGTTTCTGTCGGTACCGCTGACCGGCGGTGCGGTGGCGGGCGGGATCCTGATGCTCGGCGCGCCGTGGCTGGCACTGATCGCGGGCGTCGCCGGCGTGCTGGCGAAGGTGAAGCTGGAGGTGGTTCGGACGGAGCCGCCGAAGGGTGACGACGAGGTCGATATTTAGCCTGGATTAGTCCAGTGCGTGGGGGGGGGAAGTGCACAGTGTCTGCGGCCGCCCCTCCACCAGCCTTCGGCTGGTCCCCCTCCCCCGCAGGCGGGAGAGGATAAGAGAGAAAGGCCCGGGACTGCTCCCGGGCCTTTCTATTAGAACGATGCTTTGGAATTACTCGGCGACGGCGGCTTCGCCGGTTTTTTCCTTGCCGGTTTCCTGGTCGATGATCTTCATCGACAGACGGACCTTGCCGCGCTCGTCGAAGCCCAACAGCTTCACCCAGACCTTGTCGCCTTCCTTGACGACGTCGGTGGTCTTGTTGACGCGCTGCTCGGCGAGCTGGGAGATGTGGACGAGGCCGTCCTTCGAACCGAAGAAGTTCACGAAGGCGCCGAAATCGGCGGTCTTGACCACGGTGCCCTGGTAGATGGCGCCGACTTCGGCCTCATCGGTGATGCCCTTGATCCACTTGATGGCGGCTTCGATCTGCTTGCCGTCGGTGGAGGCGATCTTGATGGTGCCATCGTCCTCGATGTTGATCTTGGCGCCGGTCTTTTCGACGATCTCGCGGATGATCTTGCCGCCGGTGCCGATCACTTCGCGGATCTTGTCGGTCGGGATCTTGATGGTCTCCATGCGCGGCGCGAATTCGCCGACTTCCGCACGGGCGGTGGTCAGCGCCTTGGCCATTTCGCCGAGGATGTGCAGACGCCCGTCCTTGGCCTGGCCGAGGGCGATCTTCATGATCTCCTCGGTGATGCCGGCGATCTTGATGTCCATCTGGAGCGACGTTACGCCGCCGTCGGTGCCGGCCACCTTGAAGTCCATGTCGCCGAGGTGATCCTCGTCGCCGAGGATGTCGCTCAGCACGGCGAACTTGTCACCCTCGAGGATGAGGCCCATGGCGATACCGGCCACCGGCTTCTTCATCGACACGCCCGCGTCCATCAGAGCGAGCGAGGTTCCACAGACGGTCGCCATCGAGGACGAGCCGTTCGACTCGGTGATCTCGGAGACGATGCGGATGGTGTAGGGGAACTCGTCGGCCTTGGGACGCATGGGGTTGATGGCGCGCCAGGCGAGCTTGCCGTGGCCGATTTCGCGGCGGCCGGGAGAGCCCATACGGCCGGCTTCACCAACCGAGTAGGGAGGGAAGTTGTAGTGAAGCAGGAAGTTCTGCTTCATCGTGCCTTCGAGGCTGTCGATGTACTGCTCGTCGTCACCGGTGCCGAGGGTCGCGACCACGAGGGCCTGCGTCTCGCCGCGGGTGAACAGAGCCGAGCCGTGGGTGCGCGGCAGGATGCCGACTTCGGCAACGATGGGGCGCACGGTGGTGAGGTCGCGGCCGTCGATGCGGGTCTTGGTGTCGAGCACGTTCCAGCGCACGACCTTGGCCTGGAGGTTGTGGAACACTTCGGCGAGCTCTTCGCCGGAAACCGAACCGGCTTCGACGCGGGCAGCGTACTGCTCCTTGACCTTCTTTTTGGCAACGTCGACGGCGGCGTAACGGGCGGCCTTGTCGGTGACCTTGTAGGCGGCGCGGAGGTCGGCCTCGATGAAGGCGAGGACGTCCTTTTCGAGGGCCGAGTGATCCGGCGCGGTGAAATCGCGCGGGTCCTTGGCGGCCAGTTCGGCGAGCTTGATGATCGCGTCGATGACTTTCTTGGAGGCGGCGTGGCCGAACATGACGGCGCCGAGCATGATCTCTTCGCTCAGTTCCTGGGCTTCGGACTCGACCATCAGGACGGCGTCCTGGGTGCCGGCCATGATCAGGTCGAGCTTGCTCTCCGAGCGGCGATCGACGGCGAGGTTGAGGACGTATTCACCGTCGATGTAGCCGACGCGGGCAGCGCCGATCGGGCCCATGAAGGGGATGCCCGAAATGGTCAGCGCGGCGGAGGCGGCGACCATGGCGAGGACGTCGGGATTGTTCTCCATGTCGTGCTGGAGGACGGTGACGACGACCTGGGTCTCGTTGCGGTAGCCATCGGGAAACAGCGGGCGGATCGGGCGGTCGATGAGGCGCGAGGTCAGCGTCTCGTTTTCGGTCGGACGGCCTTCGCGCTTGAAGTAGCCGCCCGGGATCTTGCCGGCGGCGAAGTACTTTTCCTGGTAGTTGACGGTGAGCGGGAAGAAATCGATCCCCGGCTTCGCGGTCTTCATCGAGACGACGGTGGCGAGCAGCACGGTCTCGCCGAGGGTGGCGAGCACGGCGCCGTCCGCCTGGCGGGCGATCTTGCCGGTCTCGAGAGTGAGCGGCTGGCCGCCCCAGTTGAGCTCGACTTTGTGGTAATCGAAATTGATGGGCATGTTTTCGTCTTTCCATTTCGCCGGAATGAGCGGGAACGCGGGGGCGTAGCCACCCCGCGAACTCATCCGGTGTGCCAGCAGCGCGCCGCACCCCATGTGCTGCGCCTGCCCAAAATCGGCACTGTTTCCGCGCTGACGATCCGGGGTGTCACTCCGGGCGGAACATGGACAAGACGATGAGCTACTCACCGCATGAGTAGCCGATGATCTCGCCATGCTCCGCGTAGTCTTGTCAGCCTACGCGATACGACAAGGGGAGCTTTCGCCCCCCATATCGACGTCGAAGCCGGGTTAGCGGCGGATGCCCAAGCGCTCGATGAGCGACTTGTAGCGGTTTTCGTCGATCTTCTTGACGTAGTCGAGAAGCGAGCGACGGGTCGCCACCATCTTCAGCAGGCCACGGCGGGAATGGTTGTCCTTGCTGTGGAGCTTGAAGTGCTCGGTGAGGTTGTTGATGCGCTCGGAGAGGATCGCAACCTGCACTTCGGGCGAACCGGAATCGTTCGTCTTGGTGGCATATTCCTTGATCAGCGCGGTCTTGCGCTCGGGAGTAACCGACATCGGGAGATCCTTTCGATAGAGGATTTGGGGATGCCCACTTCCGGGATGTCGTCCAGGAGGGGCCAATGCAGCCGGGGCGAACCCTCGGCTTGGCGCGGCATATAGGGGAAATGTGGCCGCAATGCCAGCTTTTTGACGAGGCGCCCTAGGCGCCGGGCCGTTCGGCCTCTTCCGGGCCCTTGCTGGGGTCGATGCCGGCGGTCGGGATCTCGAAGCGCCACTCTAGGCCGTCCTCGTGGACGATGCGCTCGACCTTGGCGCCGAGCGAGCGGCCGACCATGTTTTCGAGCACGGTGGTGCCGAAGCCGCGGCGGTCGGTGGGCGGGGTGAAGGGCCTCACGGTCTCGCGCCAGCCGAAATGCAGCACCTCGGCATCGCGTTTCCAGGTGATGTCGAGCCGGCCGGTATCGCGCTGGAAGGCGCCGTATTTGACCGCATTGGTCGCCAGTTCGTGCACCGCCATGCCGAGGATCTGGGCGGCCTGGGTGTTGACGCGGGTGGTGGCGCCCTCGATTGCGAGCCGGCTCGTGTCCTGCGGGGCGAACGGGGCGATCTGGCTGGTGACGAGTTCGCGGAGGTCAACCCCGACGACGCCGTTGGCGAGCAGCAGATCGGTCGAGCGGGCGAGGCCGAAGATGCGCTTTTCGAAATTCTGCACGAATTCGGGGACGGAATCGGCGCCGCGGGCGGTCTGCTTGGCCATCGCCGCGATAACCGTCATCTGGTTCTTCGAGCGGTGCGCCAGCTCGCGCATCAGGAAGCGGACCTCGGTTTCAGCCTGCTGGCGCCGGCGCGACGCCTCCTCGATGGCAGCTGAGACCGTGGCGATCTCGGAGATCGGGTAGGCCCGGGCGGCGATCGGCTGGCCGGTGCCGAGCCGTTTGGCATCGGCTTCGAGGCCGCGCACCGAGCGTCCGATCTGCAGCGTCACCCAATAGACGACGAGGACGACGACGGCAGCGAGCAGCAGCCCGCCGACAGCGAGTGACCAGACCGCATCGACCAGCGGCTGGGCGATGACCGTCGTCGGGGCCCAGGCGACGAGTGTCCAGCCGGTCAGCGGGGATTTGCGGATGGCGGCGCGATACATCTTGCCGTCGGAGCGCAGCGTCACGAGGCCGGGGGTCGATTCGAGGGCTTTGACGTCCGCCAGAGCGAACGGATCGCCGGTCGTGCCGGTTGCCGCAGCCTCGCCCGAGGCGGCGATGATGACGCCCGCCGGATCGACCATGGCGACGTTCCAGCCGTTCGGGAGCTTGTCCGACAGGAGCGCCGATTCGAGCGAGGCGGCGTCGCGGGAGATGCCGAGCACCAGCGGCGCGAGCTTGCCGGTGAACACCGGGAACAGGACGTTGAAGACCTTGGCGCCGGAGATTCGACCGGTGACGAGGCCGGAGACCACCACGTCCTTGGTGGCGAGGGCCTTCTCAGCGCTCGCAACATCGTTGCTGCGCACTGGTGTAATGCCGAACTCGGCACGGGTGCTGATGATGACGTTGAACTCGGAATTGAGGGCA